>NZ_JBNAGB010000004.1:0-298257 GCF_049800975.1 Sagittula sp. S175 | reverse complement strand
ATGCGCACCCGTGCCGCCGTCGCCCTTGAGGCCGGCAAACCGCTCGAGATCATGGAAGTGGAACTGGACGACCCGAAGGCGGGCGAGGTTCTGGTCGAGATCAAGGCCACCGGCCTGTGCCACACCGACGAATTCACCCGCTCGGGCGCCGACCCCGAGGGCCTGTTCCCCTGCATCCTCGGCCATGAGGGCGCGGGCGTGGTGGTCAAGGTCGGCGAGGGCGTCACCACGCTGAAGCCGGGCGATCACGTGATCCCGCTCTATACCCCGGAATGCCGCCAGTGCCCGTCCTGCCTGTCGGGCAAGACCAACCTCTGCACCGCCATTCGCGGCACGCAAGGCCAGGGCCTGATGCCCGATGGCACCACGCGTTTTCACATGCTCGATGGCACGCCGATCTATCATTACATGGGCTGCTCGACCTTCGCGAACCACACGGTCCTGCCGGAAATCGCGCTGGCCAAGGTCCGCGAGGACGCGCCCTTTGACAAGATCTGCTACATCGGCTGCGGCGTCACCACCGGCATCGGCGCGGTGATCAACACGGCGGGCGTGGAAATCGGCTCGACCGCGGCGGTGTTCGGCCTTGGCGGGATCGGTCTGAACGTGATCCAGGGCCTGCGCATGGCGGGCTGCGACATGATCATCGGCGTGGACCTGAACGACGACAAGGCGGAGATGGCGAAGAAATTCGGCATGACGCACTTCGTTAACCCGTCCAAGGTAGACAACACCGTGCAGGCGATCGTCGACCTGACGAAGCGCGGCGCGGACCAGATCGGCGGCGTGGACTATTCCTTTGACGCGACGGGCAACGTGAAGGTGATGCGCGACGCTTTGGAGTGCTCGCACCGTGGCTGGGGCGTGTCGGTCATCATCGGGGTCGCCCCGGCGGGGGCCGAGATCTCGACCCGTCCGTTCCAGCTGGTCACCGGCCGCGTCTGGAAGGGCACCGCGTTCGGCGGCGCCAAGGGCCGCACCGACGTGCCGAAGTTCGTCGACTGGTACATGGACGGCAAGATCGAGATCGACCCGATGATCACGCACAAGCTGACCCTGGACGAGATCAACCACGGCTTCGACCTCATGCACGAAGGCAAGTCCATCCGCGCAGTCGTCGAGTTCTGATCTAACGGTGCCCCGCTCCCTCTCGGACCGGGGCACCGTCGCATCACATTGCGACAGCGTCAAAGCATCCAAAGTACCCGATGCGGGAACGCTCCGCCGCATCTGGCGTTCTGCAATGCAGCAAGGCATTGTGCCCGGACACGCCCCGGAGAGTCGCCAGGTGTTCACGTCTGACAACCACACAGGTTCGAGAAGCCCATGACGCTGGTCTTTCTGGCAAACGGGCTCTTGGTCATGGCGATGTCAGGAATGATGGCCCTGATCGCGCTGATCTACCCGGACACGCGAGGCGTCTTTCTCGAGGCGGCGACTTTGACGGGCTTCATGGGCGGTTTGATCGTGCTCGCCCTGCTGAACCGCCCCCGCGAATTTTCGCGCCTGCACTCCTTTCTACTGACCGGCACGATCTGGATCACCGGGGCAACCATGGGCGCCGTGCCGTTGTGGTTGTGGCAGATGGCACCCGTGGATGCGTTTTTCGAATCCATGTCCGGCATCACCACCACGGGGTCCACCGTGATGACGGGCCTGGACACCATGCCTCGGGGCATTCTGCTGTGGCGCGGGTTGCTGCAATGGCTGGGGGGCATCGGGTTCATCGTGGCTGGCATCGCCCTGCTACCGATCCTGCGCGTGGGCGGGATGCAGTTGTTCAAGACTGAAAGCAGCGAGAAGGGCGACAAGGAAATGGCCACCGCAGCGCGGTTCGCCGGCACAACCCTTTGGGTCTACCTCGGGCTGACCCTTAGCTGTATCGTCGTCTATCGCATCGGTGGCATGAGTGTTTTCGACGCCATCGTCCATGCCATGACGACCCTGTCGACAGGGGGCTACTCGACGTCGGATTCCTCCTTCGGGCAATTCCAAAGCCCCTTTCTGGAATGGTCCGCCACGCTGTTCATGGCCTGCGGAGGACTGCCGTTTGCATGGTATATGCGGGTCTTGGGCAGGGGCGACTGGCGGAGCGAACAGGTCCGCGCCCTTCTGATCCTGTTTGCGGTCTCGATCACGATGCTGACCGCCTGGCGGGTCTGGACCTCTGGCGCCCCGGTCTTCGAAGCCCTGCGCCAGGTGTCGTTCAACGTCGTCTCCGTGGTGACGACGACCGGCTTCGCCACGGTGGACTATACCGAATGGGGCGCCTTTGCCGCTGTCGCCTTCCTCGTCCTGACAGCACTCGGGGGATGCACCGGCTCGACCTCTGGCGGAGCCAAGATGATGCGTTGGGTGATCGTCCTGAAATTGCTGGCGATCCGTTTTCGCCGCGTCCGCCTGCCCCATGCCGTTCTGGTCGCTCGCTACCAGGGTCGCGCGGTCGGCGATGACGTTGTGACCGGCGTCATGACCTTCTTCGTCCTCTACGTCATCACGGTCTTTGGACTGGCGATCTTGCTGGACTTCTACGGCCTCGACCTCACGACCTCATTCAGCGGCGCCTTGACGGCCGTTGCCAATGTCGGGCCGGGGATAGGCGACACTATCGGCCCCGCGGGGAATTTCTCTACCCTTCCGGACGGTGCAAAGTGGTGGCTGGCGCTTGGGATGTACGCTGGCCGACTTGAGATGATGACCGTCTTCGTGCTCTTCACGCGCGTGTTCTGGCGCGAGGCCTTGTGATCGGCTAGTCAGAAGAAAACCAGTCACAGGGGGCGAATATGCGCAACAAGGTCAGGGCCTTGTACGTGGGCGAAAGCGATGCAGCCCATCGGTTCCGCTACGCTGTGTTGATCTTTGACATCGTGACGATCCTCTTCGTCATCGCCACGTCCTTTACCGATCACGGACCGATGGTCGAGGCGGTTGATGCGGTCTTTGGCGTGGTAATCCTGGTGGAATTCGGCCTGAGGGTCTGGATTTCCACCAACCGGATGCGGCTGTTCACCCGGCTGACGACCATTGCAGACCTGATCGCCATCGTCTCCTTCCTCGCGCCGCTGGCCGGCGAGGGCCTTGGTTTCCTGCGCGTGCTCAGGACATTGCGTCTGCTGCACACCTACCATTTGGGCGAGCAACTGAAACGCGACTTCCCCTACTTCCGACAGCACGGCGACGTGGTGCTGGCCGTGATGAACCTTGGCGTGTTCATTTTCGTGATGACGGGGCTGATCTATGCCACGCAATACCCGCGCAACCCGCAAATTCAGAACTACGCAGATGCGCTCTATTTCACCGTCACCGCGCTGACGACCACGGGGTTTGGAGACATCACCCTGCCGGGAACCCTGGGGCGGATGATTTCCGTGGTGGTCATGCTCTTCGGGATCACGCTGTTCCTGCGGCTGGTGCAGGTGCTGTTCCGCCCCAACAAGGTGCGTTGCGAATGCGAGACCTGTGGGCTGATCCTGCATGACGCGGACGCCGTGCACTGCAAGCACTGCGGGTCTGTGATGAACATCAAGACGGAGGGGGTCACATGATCCGACAGGCCACGGAGGCGGACAAACCCGCCATCTGGGCGATGCTGGAACCGGTGTTCCGCGCAGGCGAGACCTATGCCATCGACCGCGACATCTCGCGCGAGGACGCGTTGGCCTATTGGTTCGGACCGGAACGGACGGTCTTCGTCTACGAGGACGACGGCACGGTGCTGGGGACCTATTACATCGTGCGCAACCAGAAAGGCGGCGGCAGCCACGTCTGCAATTGCGGCTACGTGACGGCGGCGCAGGCCCGCGGCAAGGGCATCGCCCGCGCCATGCTGGCCCATTCGCTGGAGGTCGCGCCGACGATGGGATTCACCGCCATGCAGTACAATTGTGTCGTATACACCAACACCCGGGCCGTGGACACCTGGACCCGCGCCGGCTTCGACACCGTCGGACGCCTGCCGGGTGCCTTCCGGATGCCCTCCGGCGAAACGGTGGATGCTCTGGTGATGTTCAGGACGCTTTGACCAGATAGACCCTCCGTCGCGGAACCTGTTCGCTCCGGCCCGTCTCCGTGCTACCTGTCACTCAATGGCCTGACGGAGACCCCAATGCCCAATGACACCCGCCTTCTGGCGATCCTGATCGACGGGGATAATGCCTCGCCCAAATATGCCAAGGCATTGTTCGAAGAAATCGCATCCATGGGCGAAGCCTCGGTGCGGCGTGTCTACGGCGATTTCTCCAGCCAGCAGATGAACGGCTGGAGCAAGGTGTCCGCCGAATTCGGTCTGGTTCCGCTGCACTCACCCGCCAATACGGTGGGCAAGAACGCGTCGGACATCGCACTGGTGATCGACGCCATGGACCTGATGCACACGGGGCGCTTTGATGGCTTCGTGCTGGTCAGCTCGGATTCGGACTTCACGCGGCTGGCGAGCCGCATCCGCGAGCAGGGCCTCGACGTCTATGGCATGGGAATGCAAAAGACGCCCGATGCCTTCCGCAAGGCCTGCAAACGGTTCATCTACCTCGAAAACATCGATTCCGGCCCGGAAGAGGCGCAGGAGAAAAAGGCCGACAAGCGCCCATTGACCGAGGCGCGCGACCTGATCTTTCGCGCGATGGACAGCATCGACGGCGACGACGAGTGGTACAAGCTGGGCGATATCGGGCAGGTCATCACCGCTGCCAACCCGGATTTCGACACGCGCACCTATGGCAAGCGCAAGCTGAGCGACCTGATAAAGGTTTTGAAAGTTTTCGAAACCCGCACCGAGGCCAGCCAGCTGATGGTTCGGCGGGTGGACTGACGGGCGCGGCCTTTCCAAGCGCCGCTTTCTGTGGTTGATGCGCCGCAAACGCAGCACGGAGCCCGCGCCATGTACATTGCCTCGCTGATCGCCAAACCCGGAACGCTGGACCCCGCTCTGGTGGTGTCGCTGCGCGATGCCTTCGGCGGCGCAGAGGTGGTCTGGCTGGCCCCCGGCGAGGCGGCGGAATTCGCCCTGCCCGCGCGGCCCGCGAATTTCGACGAGGCGCGCGAGTCCGTCGCCGCACAGGTCGATCTGAACATCGTGGTGGCTGAGGGGCGGCAAAAGAGGATGCTGCTGGCCGACATGGATTCGACCATGATCCAGCAGGAATGCATCGACGAACTGGCCGAAGAGGCAGGCGTCGGCGCGCACGTCAAGGACATCACCGCACGCGCGATGAATGGCGAACTGGACTTCGAAGGGGCGCTCATCGAGCGCGTGGCGCTGCTGAAGGGCCTGCCCGAAAGCGTCATCGACAATGTCGTGGCGGAGCGCATCACCCTGATGCCCGGCGGCAAGGAACTGATCGAGCGGATGCACGCGGCAGGCGGTCACGCAGCACTGGTGTCGGGAGGCTTCACCGCATTCACCGCACGGGTGGCGGCGCTGCTGGGCTTTGATGAGAACCGCGCCAACACTTTGCAGATTGAGGAAGGCGTTCTGAGCGGTGAGGTCGGGCGCCCCATTCTCGGCAAACAGGCGAAGGTCGACGCGCTGGAACAGATCACCGCACGCCTCGGCATCACCGAGGCCGACGTGATCGCGGTGGGCGACGGGGCCAACGACCTCGGGATGCTGAACCGTGCGGGCATGGGCGTTGCGCTGCACGCGAAACCTTCGGTGCAGGCGCAATGTGACCTGCGGGTGAATCACGGCGACCTGACGGCGCTGTTGTACCTGCAAGGTTACGCCAAGGCCTGATCCCAAGGTCAGTTACCTGTGGAGGCAAAGGTGCGAGAGGCGCTGCCTCTCGCGCTCTCCGGAGATATTTGAACCAAGAAGAAGCAGCAAACCCGCTCCCCTGCTTCTTCTTGGTTCAAATATCTCCGGGGGGTCGGGGGGCTGGCCCCCCGTGGTGTAACGACTCAGAACACGCCGGCCTTGGCTCGAATCTCGCCCGTCGCGGTGCCCGCGAAATTGTGGATCGGCGGATTGAGGAAGGTCTTTACGTCTGGGTGGTCGGCGTCCAGAACACCCAGTCGCACAAGGATCGCAGCGATGGCGCAATCGGACGCTCGGGTGGCGCCGTCGGTGATCTTCAGCGACACGCCAAGACCGCGCTCCGGCAGGATGGCGATGAAGTAGCCCTCGGCCCCGGTCTTGATCGCCACGGGTTCCTTTGCGGCCTGCATCAGCTGGGTACAGGCGCGGCCTTCGCCTGCGACGTGCATCGGGTGGGCGATCATGGCGCTGGCCAGTCGGGCGGCGGATTTCGACAGCACGTCACCGCGCGTCTCGGCAGAGGCAAAGAACGCCATGGCCCGGGCCATGCCATGCATCGTCGTGGCAAAATTCGGCGCGGAACAGCCGTCGATCCCGTAGCCGGGCGAGGTCTGCCCGGTGACTTCCTCGAAGACCGACTTGATGGCGCGCTGCACCGCGTGTTCGGGGCAGCAGTAGTCCGGCCCCGCACCAAGATGTTTCGTCAGCGTCAGGAAACCCGTGTGCTTGCCCGAGCAGTTGTTCATGATCCGGCGCGGCTCTTCTTCGCGGCGGATCATGCCAAGGCGCAGGTCCTTGTCGCGCGAGGGTTCGGCGCCGCAGATCAGGTCGTCCTCGGTGCGGCCGATGTCGGCCAACCAGTCGGCCACGGCGGCATTGTGCAGCGGCGCGCCCTGATGCGAGGCACAGGCCAGCGCCAGCCGTTCGGTGGTCAGCGAGAACGCGTCCGCCGCGCCGGAGGCCACCAGTGGCAAGGCCTGAAGCATCTTGGCCGAGGATCGGGGCAGGATCACCTGGTCCGGGTTGCCCCAGGCCTCGACGATCTCGCCGCTGGCATCGCAGATCACCGCGTGCCCCGTGTGGCGGCTTTCCGCCAGAGGTCCGCGGACCACTTCGACCATCTCTACCGGACCGGATTGCGCGCTCATGATGTGCCCCTTTTCAACGTCCCAACCCCCATATCCGGGGGTTAAGCGAAGCACCATACGCCGCTAAGCGACTTTCTGCCAACAGGGCTTTCGCATTTTGGTTTTTTCAGGCTAAAGTCCCGCCGTCGAGAGAACGCACCGTCGCGGTGTTGTCGAAGGTCGGGACAGGGCCGGACACGCGACAGGTAGAGGCTAAGGACAGCTGGAGGCTGCACGAATGAAATCTCACTTTGGTCGGATGGTTGCGGCCGTTCTGATGCTGGGTGCCACGGCTGCATCCACGGTTGGCGTGCCCATGGCACTGGCGCAGGAAAGCAGCACCAATCGTGTCGATGCGATGACCGACTGGTCGGTCTTCGAAGGTCAAAGCCCGCGCGAGTGCTGGGCAGTGACCACTTACAAGGAAAGCGTCAACACCAAGGATGGCCGCGTGGTCGCCGTGACCCGTGGAGAGATCCTTTTGATGGTGTTCTTCCGCCCCGAACAGGGCGTGAAGGGACAGGTTGCCTTTACCGGCGGGTATCCTTTCGCACCCGGGTCCACGGTGAACCTGGCGGTCGATAACACCGAGTACGAGCTTTATACCGAGGGCGAATGGGCCTGGCCGGCGACGCCGCAGGACGACCAGAAGTTGGTGACCTCGATGAAGCGCGGGTCTTCGGCAGTGCTGACGGCCGTGTCGGCCCGTGGCACGACGACGAAGGACACGTTCTCGCTGCTCGGCTTTACCGCCGCAGTCGAAGACGCCGAAAAGCGCTGCAACTGATTGCACCGTGAGCGTGCCAACGGGCAAACCGGACTGGATCGCCGTCGACTGGGGGACCTCGCATCTGAGGGTCTGGCCGATGGCGGGCGACGTGGTGCTGGCCCGTCTGGAGAGTGACAAGGGCATGGGGCGACTGACGCCCGATGCCTTCGAAGACGTACTGGTTACGCTTCTGGGCAACTGGCTGAACCGGGCCGAAGCACCGATAGACGTGCTGGTGTGCGGCATGGCGGGCGCACGGCAAGGTTGGCGGGAAGCGCCTTACCAGGCGGTTCCGTCGAAGGTGCCCGCGCGCGGAATTCCGGTTCCGGTGCGGGACGCAAGGCTGGCCGTGACGATCCTCCCCGGCATGTCGCAGGCAAAGCCTGCAGACGTGATGCGTGGCGAGGAAACCCAGATCGGCGGCTTCCTGAGATCCGAACCCGCATTCGATGGAGTTCTCTGCCTGCCCGGCACGCACACCAAATGGGTGCACATCAGCGCCGAGGAAGTGGTGTCCTTCCGGACCTTCATGACAGGCGAGCTGTTTGACCTTTTGTCGCGGCAGTCGGTGCTGCGGTTCTCCGTGGGCGACGGATGGGACGACGATGCGTTTGCGACCGCAGTATCCGATGCGATGGGGCGGCCTGCTGCCCTGTCGGCGGAACTCTTTGGGATACGCGCGGGATCTCTGCTGGACGGGACTGCGGAAGGTGCCGCACGGGCGCGGCTGTCCGGTTTGCTGATCGGCGCGGAACTGGCTGCCGCCCGGCCCTATTGGTTGGGCCAGGAGGTCGTTATCCTCGGCGAGGGCGGCATGGCGGAGGCCTATCGGGGGGCCTTGGCTTCGTTGGGTGCGACGGTGCGCTGCGTCCCGGTCGAAGGTGCGACCCTGGCGGGATTGATCGCAGCACGGAAGGCCACTTGAGCCGCGAGTTCATTGCCATCCTTCGCCGTTTGACGCCTGCGGAAGCGGAACCCGTGACGAAAACCTGATCGGCGCCGGGATCACCCGGATCGAGGTCTCGCTGAATTCGCTCAGTCCCTTCAACTGCATCGTGCAGGTGGTGCGGGCCGCGAGGGACCACGCGTTGATCCGTACGGGAACGGTTCTTGGTCCGTCGGATGTTTTGCGTCTGAAGGGTATCGGCGCTGGCATGGCGCCCTACCCCGATGTCTTCCCCACGACCGAGGCCTTTGCCGCATTGCGTAACGAGGCCGACGGCCTGAAGGTCTTTCCCGCATCGCTTTTGGAGTACAGGGGGGGCCTGGAAGCATTGAATGCTGTACTGCCTTCGGATGTAAAGACCTACGCCGTGGGCGCGGTCGGGCCAAGGAATTTCGCGCACCGGCAATCGGCGGGCATCGGTGGCTTTGCGCTGTGATCGAACCTGCTCAACCGGATTGTTCGATTGCGGAAATTTCCGAACGGGCTACGGCAGCGGTCCAAGCGTACGACGCATGTTTCTCCTAAACCTTCGATGGTTGGTCAGACGACCAAACGAGAGTGCCTCACAAGCGAAAATGTAATGACATAACATATCTAATACGATACGATATATCGCATCGACTGCCTGACGGTCCCACTTGATGTTGCAAGCTTGAAGAGGCGAAATTGCGATCAGATTGAGAAAACACCATGATGGGACATGTCGAGAAACTTTTGCTTCGTACACCGACTTGATTTCCTTCACCCCAATTTATCTTTCAGTGGCCCTAGCGCACGCCTTTGCAGCCATCTGCCCCACCTGAACACCTGAGAAAGTAACTTATGTCCCTACCCCTGCTTGCGACCGGATTGACGGTAAAATCCGAGAGCGGTCGTGTCCTGCTGGACGTGCCTACCCTGACAGTCAAGGCAGGTACGCTCCTGGGCATCGCGGGGCCTTCGGGCGCGGGAAAGACGACTTTGTTAAATGCCCTATCCGGCCTGCTGTCCGCCAACGGAAGCGTCCGTTGGGGTGAGGTCGATCTTCTGACACTCAGCGAAGACCGCCGCGACAGGTTCAGGGCGGCACATATGGGGCTGATCTTTCAGGACTTCCTGTTGTTCGACGAACTCTCGGCGCGGGAAAATGCCGAGTTGCGCGCGCTGTTTCTGCCCAAGCAGGACCGCGCCGAAGTGGTACGGCGGGCCGGAGAACACCTGACCCTGTTGGGGCTCGACGATGACATGCGCCCGGTGGCCAGCTATTCCGGCGGCGAACGGCAACGCGTGGCCATCGCCCGCGCATTGGCAGGCAACCCCGAGATCGTGCTGGCCGATGAACCCACAGCGGCGCTGGACCGGCGTACCGCCGAGCGTCTGATCTCGGATCTCGTGGCGCTGGCGCGGTCGGAACACAAGACGCTGATCGCGGTCAGCCATGACCCGCATCTGCTGGAGCTCATGGATCGGGTGCTGCACCTTGATGAAGGCCGGCTGGTGTCGGAGGACGCAGCATGAACGCGCTGTGGTCCGTGCTGCTGCTTTTGCCTGCCGTTGTGACGGGTTTCGTCTTGTTGAGAGGCTATCGCACCGCACCACTGGTGCGCGCCCTGCTAAGGCGGTTTCGTTGGACCAACGCGATGTTCATCGCCCTGATCGCCGTGTCCGTGGCGCTTGGCGTCGGGGTCATCGCGCAGGAACGCGGGTTGCGGATCGGGACGGCACAGGCGGCGGCAAAGTTTCCCGTCGTGGTTGGCGCTCCAGGGTCCGAGACCGACCTGTTGCTGGCGTCCGTCTTCCTGAAGTCCTCGGATACCGCGTTATTGTCCGGTGAAATCTTTGACCGGATCGCAGGGGACCCGCGCGTCCGGATTGCCGCACCTGTGGCCTTTGGCGACAGTCACCATGGTGCGCCGGTCGTCGGCACCACCGCAGAGTTCGTCTGGCACCTGAGCGGCGGCGACATGATCGGCCGGAATTTTGCCCGAACCGGAGAGGTCGTTGTGGGCGCCCTGTCCGACCTCCAGATCGGGGACCACTTCCATCCGTCCCATGGCCACGGTGCCAGCGCCGACGAAGAAGCGCACGAGGGCTTCGAGCTGGAGGTCGTCGGACGGATGCACCGGACTGGCTCGCCATGGGACCGCGCCGTGATGCTGCCGATCGAAACCATCTGGGAGATCCACGGGCTCGCCAATGGCCACACGATCGCGGATGGCGCGCGGATCGGACTGCCCTTCACTCCCGAAGTCTTTCCCGGCACGCCGGCGGTCATCGTCGTGCCGCGCGACCTTGGCGCGGCTTATGGGCTGCGGTCTCAATTCACGCGGGAGGGTCAGACCATGGCGTTCTTCCCCGGCGCAGTCTTGCAAGACCTCTATCGGATCATGGGCGACGTGCGAAAGGCGATGTCGATCATTACGGGTGTGACGCAGGCGCTGGTGGGGGCCGCAGTCCTGCTGGGCCTGTTCATCCTGTCACGGCTGATGCAGCGACACCTTGCGATGCTGCGCGCCGTCGGCGCGCCCCGGCGGTTCGTCATGGCTGTGATCTGGAGCTACGCCACGGTCCTGCTGGCATGCGGTACGGTGCTCGGCATCGCGCTGGGGTACGGTGCGGCTTTGGGGTTGAGTGAACTCGTCACCGCGCGGACGAATGTCATGATCCGGGCAGCTCCGGGCTGGACAGAAGTGCAACTCGCCTTCGGCTTCCTGTCGCTGGCCTCGCTGGCAGCGGTTCTGCCGACGATCGGCATCCTGCGTCGCCCGACTGTACAATCGCTGCGGTCCTGACCGCTGGACCTGTTGACGGTCCGCGCGGTCCGTGTACGCATGGCGTATACAGGGAGGCGCGGATGGCGATCAGCAAAAAGATGGAGTGCCACGAGGATCTGAAGGCACGCATCCTGAAAATGGACCTCGAACCTGGGGCAGAACTGGACGAGACGCAGGTGTCCCGGGCCTATGGCCTGTCGCGCACCCCGCTGCGGGAGGTGCTTCAGGCGCTTGCAGGCGAAGGGTTCGTCCGGTTGCAGCGCAACCGTGGCGCCAGCGTGGCCTCGATGGAGGTCGAGACTCTGCGCGCATTGATGCGGAGCGCGCCTTTGGTGCTGGTCAACGTGGCACGGCTGGCCGCCGACGACCGGAGCGCGGCTCACCTGGACGTCCTGACCGAGCGGCAAGCGGCCCTCGTCGCATCACTGGAGACCGGGGATGCGGCAGCGGCGGCACTTGCGGATCACGGCTTTCACCTTGGGCTGGGTGAGGCGGCTGGCGATCCTTACCTGATGCCAGCGTTGCGGCGGATTCTGGTGGATCAGACGCGCCTGAGCCAAGGCTTCTTTGGTCCTTCGGGCAAGAAGGAAAAGAAACTGGTCAAGAAGGCATTGGCGACGCATGACGCGCTGGTGGCAGCGGTCATGGCTCAGGATGCCGTCGCTGCCGCAGAGGCTGCCCTGGCGCGTTGGGCACTGACCCGGGAACGGCTAGAGAGATTGGTCACACCGGCGGCTCTGCCCGTCGACGTGACTGTATCCGAGGGAGAGACAGCGTAGCCCCCGCCTACGCTTCGGCTGTCGCGGGGGCCTCTGAACGGGCTTGCGCACTGTGCGCGCCGGCGCTGGCGGGCAAACCTGCGGACATACGCTTGAGCCGGAGAGCATTGCTGAGGACGAAAACCGAGGACAGCGCCATGGCCCCTGCCGCCAGCATCGGCGAGAGCATCAGCCCGGTGAACGGGTAAAGCACACCCGCAGCCACCGGAATCAGCACGACGTTGTAGCCAAAAGCCCAGAACAGGTTCTGCCGGATGTTGCGCAGCGTGGCGCGGCTGACGTGCAGCGCGGTGACCACACCCGCAACCTTGCCCGCACTCATCACAACATCGGCCGATTCGATCGCCACATCGGTGCCGGTTCCAATGGCCAGACCGACATCCGCCGCCGCCAGAGCGGGCGCGTCGTTGATGCCGTCACCGACAAAGGCGGTGGGACCGAACTCGGCTTGCAACGCCTGCAGCGCGGCCAGCTTGCCCTCGGGCAAGACCTCGGCGGTGACATGGTCGATGCCCAGCGCGCGGGCAATGGCATGTGCGACAGGCGCCGAGTCGCCGGAGATCATCGCAGTCTTGATCCCTTGGGCGTGCAGGGCGGCAATGGCCTGCCGCGCATCGGATTTCAGACGATCGGCGACGGCCAGAACGCCCGCCAACTGGCCGTCCACAGCGACTAGGATCGGCGTTTGCGCTTCCTGTGCGATCTCTTCAAGCTCGGCGCACAGCGCGTCGGTCGCGATGCCTTCACGCGCCATAAGGCGAGGATTTCCCGCGAGAATGGTGCGGCCCTCAACCGTAGCGCGCAGACCATGGCCGGGAATGGCCTCGACCGCCTCGGGCGTCGGTGCATCCGGCGCAGCGCGCAACAAGGCCTGTGCGATGGGATGCTCGGAGCCTCTCTCAGCAGCGGCGGCGAGGCGGAGCACCTCCTGAACCTCAAATCCCGGCGCGGCCTCCTGCCGGGTCAGTTCCGGACGGCCCTCGGTGAGGGTGCCGGTCTTGTCAAAGGCCACCAGCCGCACGGAGTCGAGCCGTTGAAGCGCTTCACCCTTGCGGAACAGAACGCCCAGTTCGGCAGCACGCCCGGTGCCAACCATGATGGACACCGGCGTGGCGAGCCCCATGGCACAGGGGCAGGCGATGATCAGGACAGAGACCCCTGCAACCAGCGCAAACGTCAGACCCGGCCCGAAAACCAGCCAGACGAGGGTGGTCAGCGCAGCCGTGAGCAGGACGGCGGGCACGAAGTACAGGACAACCTTGTCCGCCAGCGCCTGGATCGGCAGCTTCGCCCCTTGCGCCTGTTCGACCATGGCGATGATGCGGGCAAGAACGGTGTCCCTGCCCACGGCTTCGGCGCGATAGGTCAGGGTGCCATTGCCGTTGACCGTGCCGGCGGTCAGGGCCGCCCCTCCGGTCTTTTCGACCGGCGCCGCTTCCCCGGTGAGCATGGATTCATCGACGAAGGATCGCCCTGTCAGAAGAACGCCATCGACAGCGATGCGCTCTCCCGGCCTGGCCATGAGGATGTCGCCGGGATGAATGTCCTTCAACGGCGTTTCCGCAAAGGTTTCTCCGCGTTGGACATGAGCCGTGTCCGGGCGCAAGCCGACGAGATGACGGATGGCCGCGCCGGTGCGCCCCTTGGCCCGCGCTTCCAGAAAGCGCCCCACCAGAATGAGCGTAACGATCACGGCGGCGGCTTCGTAATAGACGGCCACGGCAGTTTCGGGCAGCAGCCCCGGCAGGAACAGAGCGACAGTGGAATAGATCCACGCAGCCAAGGTCCCCAGCGCCACCAGGCTGTTCATGTCCGGCGCGCCTTTGGCCAGCAACGGAAGGCCGACCTCGTAAAAGCGGCGTCCGGGGCCGATCAGGACCAACGTCGTCAATACGAATTGCAGCGTCCACCATTGTGTCTGCCCCAAGGTCGCCGTCAACCAGTGATGCAGCGGAGGAAAAAGATGCCCGCCCATTTCACCGAGGAAGACCGGCAAGGTCAGGGCTGCGGCAATCCACAGGTCACGCCGCAGGCGCTGCTGTTCCTCGGCGTGCGCGTCGCGCGCGGGGGCGTCCTCATCTATCGGACTGGCGGCATAGCCCGCTTTCGATACGGTGTCGGCGAGGGTCTGCGGGTCTGTAGACCCGGCAAGACTGACAATCTCGGCGGTATTCGACGCAAGGTTGACCGAAGCGGAGAGGACGCCGGGCACAGAGGTCAGCGCATGCTCCACGCGGCCAGCGCAGGAGGCACAGGACATGCCCTTGATCCCGAGCCGTATCCGTTGTTCCGCCGCCGGATAGCCAGCGGTTCTGAGCGCATCGCGCAACGTCGCAGCAGTTCCGCCGGTGACCTGCGCAGTGCGGGTGGCGAGGTTGACCGTAGCGGCAGTCACACCCTCGGCGGCCTCAAGTGCGCGGGTGGCGCGCCCGGCACAGCCACCGCAGTTCAGCTTCGTCACTTCGAATCGCAAATCGGTCATGGTGTTTCTCCTTGACCCTGCAGATAGGGCTTCCAGTCACTGGAGGGTCAAGGGGCGAGACCAATCAATGTGCGATTATGCCTCCAACGGCCATGTTTTCGCGACCATTGTCAGGACGTCATACTGCGCAACGACCTTGTCGTTCTGGTTCGACACGCGGCAGTCCCAGCGCACCTCTCCATAGACCGAGCCCTCGCGCGGGGTGATCTCCTTGCAGGTCAGCTGCACCTGCAGGCTGTCGCCGAAGTACACCGGGGTGAGGAAGCGCATGTCGTCCACGCCGTAATTCGCCAGAACGGGGCCGGGGTCGGGCTGCACGAACAGCCCTGCGGCGAAGCTGGCGATCAAGTAGCCATGCGCCACGCGGTCGTCGAAGAAGGGGTTTGCCTTGGCCGCCGCCTCGTCCATGTGGGCGTAAAAGGTGTCCCCGGTGAAGTGGGCGAAGTGCTCCACGTCCTCGCGGGTGATCTCGCGGCGCTCAGTGACCAGCTGATCGCCGATGCGCAGCGTTTCCAGTGACTTGCGGAAGGGGTGTTCGCCCGATTGCGTGGGCGCGCCGGGCACCCAGCGGCCCATCACGGCGGACAGCATCCTCGGTGTCCCCTGCACGGCGGTGCGCGCCATGAAGTGTTTCACGCCCCGCATGCCGCCCATCTCCTCGCCACCGCCGGCGCGACCGGGGCCGCCGTGGATCAGCGGCGCCAGCGGCGCGCCATGCCCGGTCGACGACCTGGCCGAGTCGCGGTTACCGATCAACACGCGGCCATGCTGCGGCGCGAGGCCGAGGGTCAGGTCGGAGGCGAACCCTTCGTCATTGGTGAACACCGAGGACACCAGCGAACCGCGTCCCTTCATCGCCAGCGCCATGGCCTGATCGACACCCTCGTAGCCCATCACCGTCGCCACCGGGCCAAAGGCCTCGATGTCATGCGGGGCGCGGGCGGTCAGCGGCGATGCGCAGCGCAGCAGCACGGGGTTCATGAAGGCCCCCGCCTCGGGGTCGCCCGACGACGTGGTGACGGTGGACGGATCGCCAAAGACAATCTCTGCCTCCTGCGCGATCCGGGCCACCTTCTCGCGCACCGACGCGCGGTCGTCCAGCGAGGCCAGCGCGCCCATACGCGTCGCCTCGTCCCCCGGCAGGCCGGGAACGGCCTTGGCCAGCTGCGCCGAGAGGGCTTCGATCACCGCCTGTTCGTGGTCCGAAGGCACAAGGATGCGGCGGATGGCGGTGCACTTCTGGCCCGCCTTTGTGGTCATCTCGCGGAAGACCTCGCGCACGAAGAGGTCGAACTCCGCCGTGCCCGGCCCCGCGTCGGGCGCGAGGATCGAGGCGTTCAGACTGTCCGCCTCCATGGTGAAGCGCACCGAGTTCTGCACGATCGCCGGGTGGCTGCGCAGCTTGCGCCCCGTCGCCGCCGAGCCGGTAAAGGTCACCACGTCCTGTTCGGTCACGTGATCCAGCAGGTCGCCGACCGATCCGCACAGCACCTGCAGCGCGCCCTCCGGCAGGATCCCCATATCGAGGATGCGCCGCACCACCAATTCCGTCAGGTAGGCTGTCCCCGAGGCGGGTTTGACCAGGCAGGGCATGCCCGCGATCAGCGCCGGGGCGATCTTTTCCAGCATGCCCCAGACCGGGAAGTTGAAGGCATTGATATGCACCGCGACACCCAGCATCGGCGTCAGCACGTGCTGCCCGACGAAGGAGCCATCCTTCGAGAGCACCTCGACCGGGCCCTCGGGGATCACGCGGGCGTTGGGCAGCTCCTTGCGGGCCTTGGAGGCGAAGGTCAGCAGCGTGCCGATTCCGCCCTCGATGTCGGGCAGGGCATCGCGCGGCGTGGCGCCGGTGTGCAGGCTCTCGGCGTGGAAGTCGGCCTTCTGCTCCATCAGCTTTTGCCCCACGGCCTTCAGCATCATGGCGCGTTCGTGGGTGGTGTATCGGCGCAGGGCGGGGCCACCGACCGCGCGGCCCCAGTCGAGGGCTGCAGCCATGTCGAGGCCCTCGGCCCCGATCAGCGCGTGCACCGCGCCAGTGGCGGCGTCCAGCACCGGGCGGCCTTCGCCGTTGCCCTTGCGCCATGCGCCTTCGATGTAGCTCTGCAGGCGGCGGGGGTCATTCGTCATAGGTCAGCACCACGGTGTCGGAGAGGGGGATGCACTGGCAGGACAGCACATATCCGGCGCGGACCTCGTAGTCCTCCAGCGCGTGGTTGGTCAGCATCTCGACCTCGCCCTCGGTGACCTTGGCGCGGCAGGTCGAACAGACGCCCGCCTTGCAGCTGTAGGGCGCATCCATGTGCTGCGCGATGGCGGCGTCGAGGATCGCGGTGCCGTCCTTGGGCATCTCGAACTGACGGGTCGTGCCGTCGAGCGTCACGGTCACGGCACAGCGCGCACCGTCGTTTGCGACATGGCGCGAGGTCGCGCGCTGTTTCGCGCGGCCCTGCTGGCTGGCGAAGAGTTCGAACTTCACTTGGTCCTCGGTCAGGCCATGGGCCATGAGGCTTTCCTTGATGGTCAGCATCATCGGCTCCGGCCCGCAGATGAAGGCGGTGTCGACGGACTCGGCGTCGATCCAGAGGCGGAACAGCGCCTCCATCTTCTCCGCGTCGATGCGGCCGGTGAAGAGGTCGATATCGCCCTCGGATTCGAGGACATGCAGGATCGAGAACCGCCCGAGGTAGGTGTTCTTCAGATCCTCCAGCTCCTCGCGGAACATGATCGAGGTGACGTTTCGGTTGGCATAGACCAGCGTGAAGGTGCTGTTGGGTTCGCGCGCCAGCGTGGTCTTGATGATCGACAGCACCGGCGTGATGCCCGACCCGCCCGCGAAGGCGAGGTAGTTCTTCGCCGAGGCGGGGTCGAGCACGGTGAAGAAGCGGCCCTGCGGTTCCATCGCCTCCAGCGTGTCGCCGGGTTTGAGGTTTTCGTTGGCCCAGGTGCTGAATGCCCCGCCGTCGACGCGCTTGATCCCGACGCGCAGCGCGCCATCGTCCAGCCCCGCGCAGATCGAGTAGCTGCGGCGCAGTTCCTCACCGTCGAAGTCGCGGCGGAAGGTCAGGTATTGGCCTTGGGTGAAGGCGAAATCGCCATCCTTCGGCTTGAGAGTCACGACTACGGCGTCGCGGGTCTCATGACGGACGTCGAGAACGTCGAGGGTATGGAAGCGGGGCATGTCAGACCTCCTCCTGTCTGAAGTCCGGGGTGCCTCAGTGGCACTTGAAATAGTCGAAGGGCTCAAGGCAGTCGCGGCAGACGTAGGCGGCCTTGCAAGGCGTCGAGCCGTATTGCGAAACCTTGTCCGTATGCGACGAGCCGCAGCGCGGGCAGTCGATCTTGAGGTTCGATCCCGACAGCCGCGCCGCGCGGCCCATGCGGCCATCGCTGGCGGTGCCGTCGACGGGCGGGGCGATGCCATAGGCGCGCAGTTTCTCGCGCGCGCTGTCGGTGATCCAGTCCGTCGTCCAGGGTGGCGAGAGGCGCCGTTCGAGGGCGATCTTCGCGATGCCCTTCTCGCGCAGCTTTTCCTCGACCATGAGGTCGATCACCGCCGTGGCGGGGCAGCCGGAATAGGTCGGCGTGACCGCGACGCGCAGCGTGTCACCCTGCCACGCGACCTCGCGGATGATGCCCAGATCGGTGACTGAGACCACGGGGATCTCCGGGTCCGGCACCTCGGCGAGCCAGGCCCATATGGTGTCCGTCTCTACCATTCGGCCCCCGGGTAGGCGCGTTGCAGGAACTGCATCTCGGCCAGGATATAGCCCAGGTGTTCGGTATGCCGCCCCTGCTTGCCCCCCGTGTGCACGTCGAAGCGGCGCTCGGGGCGGGTGAGGGTGGCCTCGTCGAGCGTCTCGGTGACGATGGCCTCCCAACGGGTGCGGATGTCCGCGAGGGACGGCGCGATCCCGGCCTCGGCCATGGCGTCGTCCACCGCGTCGCTGGTGAACATCTCGCCGGTGTAGGGCCAGAGGTGATCCAGCGCGGCCTGCATCCGCGCGTGGCTCTCTTCCGTCCCATCGCCCAAGCGTACGACGAGGTCCGAGGCGCGGTCGAGTTGGTAGGCCACTTCCTTCGCCGCCTTGGCGGCGATCTCGGCCACGCGCGGGTCGGTGCTGTCCTTGAGCGCGGTCAGCAGTTCGAAGTGATAGGCGTCGAACAGGAACTCGCGCATAACGGTCCGCGCCATGTCCTTCTGGCCCAGATCGCCGTTCGGCAGTTCCACCAGCTTCACGTTGCGAAACCCCATGGCGTCGCGCAGGTACGCGAGGCTGTCCGCCGTGCGGCCCTTGCCCTCGACCTCGGCCGCGAGGCCCAGCCACAGCTGGCACTGGCCGATCAAGTCGAGCGCAGTGTTCGCCAGCGCGATGTCCTCCTCCAGCACCGGACCATGGCCGCACCATTCCGAGGTGCGGTGCCCGAGGATCAGCGCATTGTCCCCCAGCCGGCAGAGCCAGTCGAAGAGCGCCGCGTCGGTCGTGCTGTCCAGCGCCATCACATGTGCCCCACTTCGTCGGGGATGTCGTAGAAGGTCGGGTGGCGGTAGACCTTGTCCTCTGCCGGATCGAAGAGCGCGCCCTTGTCCGACGGGGCCGAGGCGGTGATCTGCGCCGAGGGCACGACCCAGATCGACACGCCTTCCTTGCGACGGGTGTAGACGTCGCGGGCGTGGTTGATCGCCATCTCGGCGTCGGAGGCGTGCAGCGAGCCCACGTGACGGTGGTTCAGCCCGTGCTGGCCACGGATGAAGACCTCCCAGAGGGGCCATTCTTTCTTGGACATGTTCTCTCCCCTTATTCAGCGGCGTGGCGCTGGCGGCGCGCTGCCTGCTTGTCGGCATAGGCGCTCAGCCCGTCGCGGAACCATGCACCGTCGTCCCAGGCCTTGCGGCGCGCGCCGAGGCGTTCCTCGTTGCACGGCCCGTTGCCGCGCAACACCTCGAAGAACTCGGTCCAATCCGGCTCGGCAAAGTCCCAGCCCTGCTTGTCCTCGTTCCACTTGAGCGTCTCGTCGGGCACCGTCAGCCCAAGGTAATGCGCCTGTGGCACGGTCTCGTTGACGAAGCGCTGACGCAGCTCGTCGTTGGTGTTGATCTTGATCTTCCACGCCATGTTCTGGCTCGAATGCACGGACTCGGCGTCGGACGGGCCGAACATCATCAGGGACGGATACCAGAAGCGGTTGAGCGCATCCTGCGCCATGGCCTTCTGCTCGGGCGTGCCCTGCGCCATCTTCATCATGATGGTGTAGCCCTGCCGCTGGTGGAAGGATTCCTCCTTGCAGATCCGCACCATGGCGCGGGCGTAGGGACCATAGGAGGTGCGTTGCAAGGGCACCTGGTTCATGATCGCCGCGCCGTCGACCAGCCAGCCCACCGCACCCATGTCGGCCCAGGTCAGCGTCGGGTAGTTGAAGATCGAGGAGTACTTCATCGCGCCCGAGTGCAGCCGGTCAAAGAGTTCATCGCGCGAGATCCCCAGCGTCTCGCAGGCGGAATAGAGGTACAGCCCATGGCCCGCCTCGTCCTGCACCTTGGCCAGCAGGATCTGCTTGCGCTCCAGCGTCGGCGCGCGGGTGATCCAGTTGCCTTCGGGCAGCTGGCCCACGATCTCGGAATGGGCGTGCTGGCCGATCTGGCGGATCAGCGTCTTGCGGTAGCCTTCGGGCATCCACTCCTTCGGCTCGATCCGCTCTCCACGGTCGATGCGCGCCTGAAACGCCGCCAACTCTTCGAGGGTCTCGTCCGACTTCTCCGACTGGATCATCTGTGCGTACATCATCAATCCTCCCATTGCTGCGCGACCTTACCACGACCCGCTCAAGGGGTGTGAGTCCGGCGGCGCCTCCATTCGCTGACCGGTTGGTTGGTTTTTAGGTATCCCGGAAAACATCACGTGCAAAATCATTTTTTTGTTTTTGCGTGATGTTTTTGTTTAGCCATTGAATAACAGACGAAAAAATTTCGCCGATGTCAGGCCAGAGAGGCGAGCCTACGCTGTGTTGCATCCGTTTCGCGCAGCAGCGGACCGTCCTGAGTCTCGAAATGCACGGCGACCTGCTGATCGGCTGCAGAAGACAGCGCGTGGTACAAACGCACGAACAAGGCGCGCGCGCGCGGTGCGGGCCAGTCGGACGGCAACGCATCGAATGGCAGGCGCGGATCGGTCAAGGCGGCGCGCCGATAGTCATCCACCAGCCGCAGCCGCAAGGCCAAGGCATCGGGACCGGCGCAGGCGGCATCGTCCAGCGCGCTGTATCGCGAAAGCACGGCGCGATAGGACCCGGCAACCTCTGACAGCGGCCAAAGCTGGGCCGCCAGCGTGGGGAAATCGCCCTGAGACTGGTCGGCGTGCAGGATCACGCCCCCCTTCAGGGACAGATCATCGCGCGCGGGCGCCAGCGCGGCGCCAGAGCCCAACCGCACCCACGGCGCCTGCAGATCTTCCGCCCCGGCGCCCAACAACGCCACGCGCCACCCCTTCGGCGCAGCCGGCGGATCGAAAAGGATGCGCGACGCCTGTCGGAACTCGGCTTTTGCCCGTTCCGAAAGACGGTAATAACTGCGCCGCCCCACCCGAACGCCTTCAAGCCGACCGGCAGAGACCAGCCGGGACACGGCGGTCCGGACAAGGCTTTCGCTGATGCCGTGGCGGGCGCAGGTCTCGATCAGTGTGCCCATCCACAACGTGCCGCCGCGCGGCTCCACCACGTCGCCGTAGATGGTGACGATGAAGTGTGGCGCGCGCGGCGTATCAGGACAGATATCAGTGAGTTTCATGAACCGCAGTCATCGCGGAGCGGCACGCGGCTGTCCAGAGCATCCTCGGAACAGGCGTGTCACGCCGTCCCGGTTTCTGCCGCGATCTGGGCGCGCGACTTGCGCTCCCGCTCCGTGGCCGATTTCAGCTGACCGCAGGCGGCCATGATGTCCTCACCCCGTGGAGTGCGGATCGGAGAGGCATACCCGGCCTTGTAGATGATGTCGGCGAATTTCTCGATCCGCTCCCAGTCCGAACGCTGATAGGGCGAGCCGGGCCACTCATTGAAGGGGATCAGGTTGATCTTGGCCGGAATGCCCTGGATCAGCTTCACCAGTCGCCGCGCGTCGGCATCCGTGTCGTTCACGTCCTTCAGCATCACGTATTCAAAGGTGATCCGTTCCGAATTCGACAGCTTTGGGTATTCGCGCAGGGCGTTCAGCAGCGTTTCGATGTTCCAACGCTTGTTGATCGGAACCAGCTTGTCGCGGGTTTCGTCAGTGGTGGCATGGAACGAGACGGCCAGAAGGCAGCCAATTTCCTCGGCAGTCTTGGCGATTTCCGGCACCACGCCGGAGGTGGACAAAGTGATGCGGCGACGGCTGAGCGCGATGCCCTCGCCGTCCATCGCGATCTTCATCGCGTCGCGCACGTTGTCGAAGTTGTAGAGCGGCTCGCCCATGCCCATCAGCACGATATTGGACAGCAGGCGCGGCCCCTGTTCCCCGGTGCCCACGCCCGGTTCGGGCCATTCGCCAAGGTCGTCGCGCGCCATCATGATCTGGCCGACGATTTCCCCGGCTGTCAGGTTGCGCACCAGTTTCTGGGTGCCCGTGTGGCAGAAGGAGCAGGTCAGCGTGCAACCGACCTGAGAAGAGATGCACAGCGTCCCCCGGTCCGTTTCGGGGATGTAGACCACTTCGACCTCGTGGCCGCCCGCGATCTTCACCAGGTACTTGCGGGTGCCGTCGGCAGAGACCTGCTTCGACACCATTTCCGGCAGAGATATCTCGAAATGCGCCGCCAGCTTGGCGCGGTAATCCTTGGCCAGGTTGGTCATCTCTGCAAAGTCGCGCACACCCCAGAAGTACAGCCATTGCCAGACCTGGTTCACGCGCATCTTGGCCTGTTTCTCCGGCGTGCCGATGGCGATCAACGCATCGCGCAAGCCGTCACGCGTCAGACCAATGATGTTGGTCTTGCCGCCTTCGGGCAGTTTGCGCGGGATCGTCAACACGTCCTGGGTGATCGGAGCGTCGGTCATGGTCAGGCATCCTTCGGAGAAGAAGCCGCTTATATACAGGATTCGGCGCGGATTTCCATGGGGCCCACGCAATTCACCGTTACTCGGCCGGCTCTACCGCGTCGAAAGCGCCCGCCAACTGATTGCGCCGCTCCGCTCGTGCCCGCGCAGCCGCCACCAAGGCACGAAAGATCGCCCTCTGCCTGTGCGCGTAGAACAGGTGTTCGGGGTGCCATTGCACGCCAAGGGCAAACGGGTCCGAGGTGCGTTCGATCGCCTGCACCATGCCCGCCTCGTCCCGCGCAGAGACCTGCAACCCGTTGCCCAATGCGTCTACCGCCTGCGTGTGCAGCGCGTTGACCTTCATAGGTTGCGCGCCAGTATGCTCGGCCAGCAGCGTGCCCTCTATCAGGTGGACCTCGCGTTTGGGCAGGATCGTGCGGATCTTGCGCTCCATCCCGTAGGTCTGCCACGCGTTCTGGTCCAATGTCCCGCCAAGGGCGACGTTCAGCATCTGCGCACCGCGGCAGATGCCCAGCACGGGAATGTTGCGGGCGATGGCGTGCTCCGCGATTTCGCGTTCGAATCTGTCCCGCTCGGGATCGAGCCGTGCCGAAATGCCCAGCTTGCCGCCGTACAACTCCGGGCCAATGTCGTCCCCGCCGCCGATGATGACGCCATCGACCTGATCAAGATCATGCGGACGCCCCGCCCCCCAGCGCTTGCCCCTGCCCCCGGCCAGCCAGAGGCTCAGGTTCACGAGCGGATAGATGCGCCAGCCAGACCGTTCCGAGGTCGTGACGCCGATGATGGGACGGGTCATTCTGCGGCCTCCTGCCAATGGGTCTTGAAGCGCGCGTCGACCTTGGAGGCCCAACGACCATCCGCTCCCGGCGCGAAATGCATGTGGTCCAGCCAGTCCCTGCCCAAGGCCTCCAGCAGGTCCGCATTCTGTGCGACCTCTTCGACGGTCGACCACAGGCGCCAGCTGCGTGCGAGGGACCAATCGGGCTCGTCGATACGGCAGTCGGGCATTCGGAAATGAAAGGTTGGACGCGCCGACGTCTTGTCCGGCTTCGGGAACAGGCGTTGGTACAGTTCCGGCTCCGCATGGGCAAAGAGCGGAAACAGGTCCAGACCATGATTTCGAGAGTCGATATGGCGCGCGGCCACAGCCATCAGGGCAGCCATCGTGCCAGGCATGTTACGCGCCATGTCATCAACGAAAGAAGACGGCCATTGGTTCACATACGGCATCAGACGGCGCGTCATATCGAGGTCTTCCTCGCGGCGCAGCCACGGCTCAATCAGGCCAAAGGCCAGAATGGTCTTGAGCGTATGCGGATGGTCCGGAGCGACGACCTCAGTGTTCAGATGAACACCGAATCCCAACATCAGACCGTCCCGCGTGCCCGTCGCGCCACGTTCCCGCAGCGCCGCAACAAGATCGTCCAGCCTTGCGAGCCGGTCTGTGGGCAGAGGCGGAGCAATGATCTCGACCGGGACGAGGCCGGTGGCAAGGTCCAGACCCTTTTCAAGCAGGGGCACGCCCTTCTTCTTGCGCAGTACGGTGTCCAGTTCGACCTCGATGTCACCCAGTTCCGTCCCGAGAACCGTCAACTCACGGCTATCGCTCTCGGTGATCTCGCCGCCAAGCAGCTCGGCAATGCATCGCGCAGCTTGCCGCTCATCCATTCCAGCGAATTCAATCTCGACGCCAGTGCGACGCGGAGCGCCCTCTGCCGTGTCAGGCAGGGGCAGGGCCGGGTATGAATTGGTCATGCGCTGTGGCCTTTCTTCTGTCCCTCAGGCGGACAACGCGGAAAGGCGCTACAGGTTCCATCAGGCGGTTTCCGGCACGGGTTCGACCTCGACCTGGCCTTCGAAATCAGCCTCTGTGCGGTGGCCGGTAAAGACCAGCCCCCAGACCAGAACCGGCAGGGACACGATCCCGCCCACCGGCCCCCATAGCCAGAGACCGAAGAGGATGGCAAGAAAGACCACCAGCGGATTCAGGCGCAGTCGCTGCCCGACCAAAGAAGGTGTGACAAACTGCGCTTCGGTCAGGTTCAGGGCGAGATAGGCCAGTGGCGGAACCATGATCATCGCTCCCGAGAACTGCGTGAAACCCGCGATAAGCAGCGCCACCAAAAGCGCAATCGGACCGAGATACAGCACGAAGTTCAGGAGGAACGCCGCCCCGCCCCAAAGCATCGGGTTAGGCAACCCGATCAGCGTCATCACGCCAAAGACCGCCAGACCGAGCACTGCGTTGATGGTCGTCACCGTGATGAAGTAGTGCGATACCGCGCGGTCGGCGGCGCGGAGGGCGCTGGATCGTGCGGGAAGCGCGTCATAGATATCGTTCCCCGTCATCACGAAGAAAAACAGCGTGCCGGAGAAGATCATCGCCTGCGCCATGAAGTTCGGCGCCATCCAAAGGGCGTCGATCAGGGTCGGCACGGCGGCTTTCACCGCTTCGTCGCTGCCTTCCGCGAGACTTTCCTCGATCTCGCGCCCAAGCGATTCCGCACCACGTACCAACCGGACGATCTCGTCCAGCCAGTCGCGAACCTCTCTCTGGATCTTGGGGATTTCCTCCATCAGGCCGGACAGGACAGGACCGAGCGCCGAGAGCAGCAGGATCAGAAAGACCACCGCCACCAACAGGGCAACAGATGCGCTCAGCGACCGTGGCACACCGACACGACCGAGCCGCGTCACGATCGGCGCCAGGACGACACCTAGCACGAGGCCCAAGACGACCGGGGCGACGAGATCTCCCGCCAATTTCAGCGCGCCGATCACCGTGACCAGCGAAAGCGCGACCAACGCGCGCAAAGCGATACGAGACTCGCGGGGGGAAAGGCCCAGCATGGGTCAGATCCTGTCCTGATGGTGAAAGTGATGCGTGGGCGCGGGGCCTGACGGAAACGGCTGTATCCGGGCCTCCTCGACCTGCAACTGGGTCTCGGCGGCGCGGACGGATTGATCGCGCTTGGCCTGCGCCTTTCGCGCCTTCGTCGGCCACAGCGTCTTTGCCGCAAACGCTATTCCGGCGGCGGCAACCAGAAGGGCAAAAGGGTGCTTCTTTGCGATGCCGAGAGGCGTGGTCGGATGCTTTTCCACGTCTTCTTGCGCTTCCAGCGCCTCGATCCGCTTCCGGATAACGCGCTTACGTGCCTCAGGCGGAAGATGCCCGAGGTCCTCATGCAGCGACGCCCGCATGGTTTCAGCGTCCGCCTGAGGCATTGCCTCGGGTTTCGGCGCGGACGGTTTCGTCTTGCCCGTGTTCGCCGCAATCATCACGAGGCCCGCGCCGACCAAGGCGGTCGCCAGCGGATTTTTCTTGGCAGTCTCCATGGCAAGGCGCGCAGCGGATTGAGCGAGATCAGTGCTTGCCAGGGCCGTCGGTTGCGCGCCACGCGCAATCCCCGAGAGTGCCGCCGCGAGACCCGCGCGATGCATGGCGGCCTGCGCCTCCAATTCCTTAATACGGTCGGTCACTGGACATCTCCGTGGCACTTTTCAAATCGGCGCGAATATTCGCCATGGCGCGCTTCGGCACGAGATTGGAAACGCTGACTTTGCGAATTCCGACAAAGGCAAAAATCGCGGCCAGTAAGATTACAGAGGCCCCAACCATAATTGCCGACGCCAAAAGGCTGTATCCCTGCGCATTGACCGCAAGAACGGCCGCACCCGACAACGCCAGCAGCCCGATGAACGAAAGCATCGCAGCAAGCACAATCAACGAAATGCCCGCAGCCATGCGGGCAGCACCTTGTGACATCTCGGCCTTTGCCAAAGCGATCTCCACGCGTAGCAGGCCGCGCAACTCTTGGATGAGTATCGCGATGCTTCCGGTCAAACCGGAAAGACCGGGGTCGTGCTGTGCCATTTGTCGTCCCCAAACTCTGCGCGCCGGTTTATGTTCATTAATGCCAAGCACGCCCTAAGACATTTTTTCTTTTTTTTATTCTTGCGGTAAGGGGAGGGAGCCGCGCCCCCTCCCGAGTATGTCTTACTTCCGGGACTTCATGGCCAAGCCCACCAACAGACCGACACCGGCAGCCCCCAACAGGGCGGCCGTCGGATTGCGCCGGATCGCGGATTCAAGCTGACCGTGTGCATCGCGCACCATGACCGCGCCCTCCTCGTAGGCCGCACGGCCACTTTCCTGAGCCGCAGAAAACGCTTGCGAAGCGTGGTCGCGCGCTTCCGCGTAACCTTCCTCAATCGACTCGCGGGCACTGTTTACGGCGTCCTTGGCATGGGCGGCGGCACGGTCGATCCCGGAGTCCGACCCATTGCGAAGCGGATTTTTCGAAGCACTCATGATTGATCTCCTTTCCGTCATAAAACCCGCAACAGGGCGAAAGGTTCCCGGGAACCAATTCGGTGTATGGAAAGTTGAGATGGCAGACTGATCGAATACTGTAGGAGAAACTGAAATGCTTTATTGGGCTCTGCTTTTCTTCGTTGTCGCCATCATCGCCGGTATCTTTGGCTTTGGCGGCATCGCATCCGCATCGGCCGGCGTCGCACAAGTGCTGTTCGTGCTGTTCCTGATCCTCTTCGTCGTGGCAATGGTCGCACGCGCCCTGCGTGGCCGCACGCCGTAACAAGGGATCAAGTAGACCTTATCCGAGCCCGGCACAGACATGTGTCGGGCTCGACTGACTCGCAGTGGTGTTCACTATGCTTACGAGAACTTGCTCGAAACAGGTAACAGTACTGTACCTCGGAACTTTAAGCACTAAATAGGGTCATTGGAGTCAAGTTGGGGCATGGAAGACGGCATGACCGAAATGCAATTTGCGACCGGTGTTCAGCTGAAGGCCGATGTAAACGATCACCGGCTCAAACTTAGCGATCCCGCACGCCTGGAGGCACTGACCAAAACCGGCGTCATGACGGATACATCCGATCCGGCGCACGAGCGCAGCGTGCGACTGGCCAGCCGCATTTTGAATGCGCCTGTCAGTCTCGTGTCCTACGTCGACGCGGAGCGGCAGCATTTCAAGGCACAAACTGGCCTGGCCGGACCAGCGTGCGATGCGAAAGGCACGCCTCTGTCCCATTCTTTCTGCCAATACGTCGCCAGCTCCGGCGAACCGCTGATGGTGTCAGACGCCCGCCACGATCCATTCCTGCGGGACAACGGTGCAGTGCATGACCTGAACGTTATCGCTTACCTGGGTGTGCCGGTCCACGCGCCTACCGGCGAAGTTCTTGGGTCGTTCTGCGTGATCGACTCACAGCCGCGGGACTGGAGCCAGGCCGATCTGGACGCGCTGTCCGATCTCGTTGCGATGCTCGAAGCAGAGCTGGCGCTACGTCACACCGTCGACGAGCGTGACGTCGTCCTGCAAGAGATGAACCACAGGATCCGCAACCTGTTTTCGCTGATCGGTGGGATGGTGCGGATCGACCGCCGCACCTCCGCCTCTGCGCATGATCTCGCGGACAGCATCACGCGCAGGCTCGAAGCGCTGAACGCGGCGCACAACATGATCGTGCCCGTCGTGCAGGCCCAAGGCAGTTTCGGAACCGGAGCGCCATTGGGTGATCTTCTGTCAAAACTGTTGCAGCCTTACCAAGGCGAAAACCGATTGGTACTGACGGGCGAAGAGGTGGCCGTCGGCCCCAAATCGGTCGTCTACATGACCCTGGCTATTCACGAACTGGCAACGAACTCGGCCAAGTATGGTGCCCTGTCGGTCGATGGCGGGCGCTTGGACGTCCAATGGTGGATCGAACGGGACACCCTGCGCATCGACTGGAACGAGACCGGCCATCAATGGGGGGAGATCGACATTCAGGGC
Organism: Sagittula sp. S175; assembly: GCF_049800975.1. Classification (NCBI taxonomy): domain Bacteria; kingdom Pseudomonadati; phylum Pseudomonadota; class Alphaproteobacteria; order Rhodobacterales; family Roseobacteraceae; genus Sagittula; species Sagittula sp. S175. The sequence continues at coordinate 269,814 of NZ_JBNAGB010000004.1, read as the reverse complement.
GGCGGATTCGGATCGCGCCTGCTGACGATTTCCTTGGAAGGACAACTTGGTGGCACGCTGACCACCGAAATCCAGCCTGATCGGTTCTTTCACCGGATGCACCTGCCGCTGGAAAGATTGGCGAACTGAACCGAGATGAAAAGGGCCCCAAGCGGGGCCCTTTTGTTCAATTCGAGATGATGCGTTCGGATCAGGCTTGCAGCGTTTCCGTCGACGAGAAAAACATCGCTTGGCTGACTGCCGAGCGGACCTGTTCCTCGGTGTAAGGCTTGGCGATCAGGAACGCCGGCTCGGGGCTTTCGCCGGTCAGCAGGCGCTCGGGGAAGGCCGTGATGAAGATCACCGGGATATCGGCGTTGTCGCCGAGGATCTGGTTCACCGCGTCGATGCCCGACGACAGGTCTGCCAGCTGGATGTCGGACAGGATGAGGTCCGGCGTCTCTTTCTTGTAAAGCGCCAGTGCTTCTTTTTCGGTCTTGGCGATGCCGGTGACCTGATGACCCATCTCTCCCACGATGCTTTCGAGATCCATGGCGATGATCGCCTCGTCCTCGATGATCATGACCTTGCCGCAGACGGACTTCGACATTTCGGCGTAGGCAATATCAACCAGTTCGCGCGCTTCGGTCTCGGAGGTGTCCAGCACAGCGCCGACTTCTGCGAAAGACATTTCTTCGATGGTGTGCAGCAGAAGGGCCTCGCGCGTGTCACGCGTCAGTCGGGCGAGGTGTTTTTGTGCCTTGGCCGCAAGACCATCATCATCCTCGGACAGCGCGCCGCCGGTGGAATTCCAAATGGTCTGGAAGACCTTGAACAGCGCCACCTTCGGCGCCAGTGTGCGGTCGAAGCTATTGATATCGCTCAGGATCGCCTCAAGCGTGGCAGCGGCGTAGTTGTCACCCTTGTCCTGCGAGCCCGTCAAGGCACGGGCGTAGCGGCGCAGGAAAGGCAGGTTCGAGCCAATCACGCTGGTAAGGTCGGTAGACTGAGTTGTGCTCATCGTCCGGTATCCATCATTTTTTTTGCATCCTCAGGGAACCAAACACCGCAAAACACGTTATGTTCCCGCCATAGACAAAAAAAATGTGTAAGCTGAAACATGAACTCAGATCGAAAGACAACAAGGGTGCAACAGGAAATCGACGAGAACCTGAAGCGCGCTTACGGGGACGTTACCAAGCAGGGCGTACCGGATCGCTTCACCGATCTGCTGGCACAGTTGCGGGCAGCCGAGGGCGGAAATTCCTCCAACAACGGAAGCAATAATGCAGAGTCCTGATACCCGTGATCCCCGCGACCAGCTGGTGGATCACCTCGGGCCCATGCGCGCGTTCGCCATGTCCCTCACTGGCAACTCGGCGCTTGCAGATGACATGGTACAGGACGCACTGGTCAAAGCCTGGACAAAAATTGATACCTTCGAGAAGGGAACCAATTTGCGGGCTTGGCTGTTCACAATCCTGAGGAACACCTACTACTCGCACCACCGCAAGGCGCGGCGTGAAGTGGGCGACCCGGATGGGACCTTCTCGGCCAGTCTGGCCCAGAAACCGGACCACGACGGACGCTTGCAGATGCGCGACTTCAACACGGCCTTCGCAGAGCTGTCGGATGAACAGCGTGAAGCGCTTGTGCTGGTTGGGGCAGAAGGGTTCTCCTACGAAGAGGCCGCAGAGACATGCGGTGTCGCCGTAGGCACCGTGAAAAGCCGGGTCAACCGGGCACGGGCGCGTCTGGCCGAACTGATGGGGCTGGATGACGAAGAGAACCTGGAGCTGACGGACCGGGTGACGACAGGGATCGTATCGGCGCAACGTCACGCCATGTGAACGGAAACAACGAACGAGCTTTGACGTGATCAAGGTCCTTACAAAAAGCCTCGGCGCGCGCATCGCTTTCCTGATGTCCCTGGCAATGCTGCCGCTGGGCCTCATCTCGGTTTACCAGACCTACGTGGTGGTGGACGAGGCGCAGGACCTGTCGAAGGCCGCATTGCTCTCAGAGACCGTGGCCGCCGCCACGGGAGAGCGCGAGATGATACAGCAAGCCTTGGGCGCCGCCCAAGGCCTGTCCTCTGCTGTGGCGATTGTCGATGACATTGCGTGCAGGGATATCCTCGCCAATTTCATCGACAGCCAGCAGCTGTTCATCTTTGCAAGCTTCGTCGCCGCGGATGGACGGATGAATTGCAGTTCGAACGGTATGGTCCGAGACTTTTCAGGCACCCGTGCCTTTGAGGATGCGATCCGCCGCAATGGCCCGGCTGTCGAGATGCTGCCGGTTGGCCCGATCACCCAACAATCGGTCATCACTGCGGCACATCCTGTGAAGAACGGCGATGAGACGGTGGGCGTGGTCTCCATCTCCATTCCGCATTCCATCGCCAACGCAATGCTGGAGAATCCACTCCCGACGCAGGAACTGAAGCTCGCCTCGGTCAATCTCGACGGCAGCATCATCTCTTCGACCAGCGGCATTCAGGCGGGTCCGGGGTTCCTGCCCCGCGACATACCATTGACAGAACTGGTGACGCGCGTCGGCACCACTTTCCGCGGCATCGCGGGCAACGGTGAGGAACGGTTTTTCGCCGTTGCGCCCATGATCGACGATGTTCTGGTGCTGGTCGGCAGCTGGCCAGTTTCCGTAGCCAACGCCAGCGGCGAAGGCCCGCGTGCGCGCATGGCGGTGGTCTTCCCGGCCCTGATGTGGCTGGCCGGGATCGGCGTGGCATTCCTTGGTCTGCAGCGCTTGGTTGTGCGTCACATTCGGCAATTGCGTTCTGCCATGCGGCAGTTCGCCCTTGGCGAGCGTCGTCAGACGTATCTGCAACTGGTCGATCCCCCCGAGGAACTTGAAGAAGCCCAGCGTGCCTTCAACCGCATGGCACTGATCCTGACAGAGGCAGAAGCCCGTCAGGAAAAGGACCTGCGCGACAAGGAAGTCCTGCTGAAGGAGGTCCACCACCGGGTGAAGAACAACCTTCAGCTTATTGCGTCGATCATGAACATGCAGGCCCGCTCGGCGCGGTCTGCCGAGGCACGGCACATGCTGGCGGGCTTGCAGCGCCGCGTGCGCGGCCTCGCCATGCTGCACCGCACGCTTTACACCACGCCGGATCTGACGACCGTGGATTCGGGCGATCTGGTGAAGACCGTGGTCGACGATGTCACCACCCTCTCACAAAGCGGTCGCGTCGATCTGCAAACGGACATTGCAAGCTTTGCCCTGTTCCCGGATCAGGCCGTCCCGTTGTCCATGCTCGTCACCGAGGCGCTGACCAATGCCTACAAGTATGTCGGAACTGGTCAAAATGGCCAGTGCCAGATCTCCATCAGCCTGTCCGAACTGGATCATGGCGACGTGGAGCTGTTGATCACGAACACTGTGGGCGTCGATAGCCAACCCATAGACAGCCAAACCGAAGAAGGCGACGGTTTGGGGAATCGTCTTATGACAGCATTCATTCGTCAGCTGGACGGGCAGGTTTCTCAGGTGAAGGACGATGGTCAATTCACGTTAAGCGTGATCTTCCCGCGTCGCGACTTCACTGCGCAGCGGCAGATCGAAAATGCAGCTTGAGGCCGTCACAGATCTGACCTCCGACGACCGGACTGAGACGCCCGTGCGCGCCAAGTCCGACCGTCCATTGGTCCCGGACTTCGACGTTCTGGTGACGGCCGACGAGGCGTGGCCAGCTTTTGAACGTGCTGTACTGGCCGCCAACCGCGAGATCATTGCCGGCTTTCGCATCTTCGACATGACGACCAAACTGCGCAGCCCGGAAGCGCGCGCCGTAGGAGAGGACTGGTTCGATCTGCTGGCAGATGCCTTGCGCCGCGGTGTCGAGGTGACGCTGGTGGTCACTGACTTCGACCCGGTGATGGGCACCGAACTGCACGAATTATCGTGGCGCACCGTGCGCCAGGGCGCTGCGCTGGCAGAAGCTGCCGGAGTGGTCGGGACCAATCAACTTCAGGTCAGGGCCACGCTGCACCCTGCAAAGCCGGGTGCATTGCCTTGGATCGCCCTCCTGCCTGCATTACTGCGCAAGAAGTGGGACCGCATGAAGAACATCAGCCGTGCGCGGCTCGACCGGCAGGCTGTAAGACTGGACGTGGGCAGCCTGCCAGAAATCCATACGGTGACGCACCACCAGAAACTTGCCGTCATGGACGGTGAAATCCTTTATGTCGGGGGGCTGGACCTCAACGAGCGACGCTACGACTCGCCCGCACATGACCAACCCGCCGCACAGACCTGGTCCGACGTGCAGGTCATCCTGAAAGGACCAGAGGCCCGGGATGCCCGTGCGCATCTTCTGTGTTTCGAAAACCTTTGCGGCGGCAAGGCCACTCCGGGCGCCCTTCCGGGGATCAAGCGCACGCTCTCCTGCCCTCGCCGTTTTCAATTGCCGTTCCTGTCACCACGGACCTTGCTCAGCGAAATCGAGGAAGCACATCTAAGCGCCTTTCGCGAGGCCCGTCACCTTGTTTACGTGGAAACCCAGTTCCTCCGCTCCGGCGTGGTCGCCGATGCCTTGGCCGAAGCGGGGACAAGGAATCCGGACCTCACCCTTTTCTTCGTGCTTCCCGCCCTGCCCGAGGATGTGGCTTTCGAGGGCAACGAGGAGTTGGACGCGCGCTATGGTCTCTCCTTGGAACGGGACGCCATGAACACGCTCCGGCAAGCTTTCGGTGACCGCGTGACATTCTCGTCTCCGGTGCGCCCGGTGATGGCCGCGCGGGACACGCGTGCGGTTCTCGCAGGGTCACCCATCATTTACGTCCACAACAAAGTCCTTGTGCGCGACGACGACTACGGTCTGGTCGGCTCTGCGAACCTCAACGGGCGCTCGATGCGTTGGGACACCGAAGTCGCCGTCGAGCTGAAGACCCCTGACCGGGTGGCCCGGCTGCGCGAAAAGCTGTTTCAACATTGGTGGTTCGACCCTCTGCCCGAAGAGGCGCGGGACCCGAAGACCCTGCAAACCCGCTGGGCCGCAGAGGTGCGCCGCAATGGCGTCTGCCTGCCAGAAAACCGCAGCGGCTTCCTTGTGCCTTATGACAAAGGCCAGGGCGCGGAACTCGTCCAACCGCTTCCCGGTGTGACAGAGAACGTGGTATAACCGCTTTTCCGCGCTATCTTGCTGAAAAGACATCAAACCGGAGCCCGATATGAGCCGAGGCCGCACCGCCGTTTCACCGTCCCAGATCCCTGCTCGAGGTCTGCTCGACGTCGGCGTGCGCATCTACAACACCATCGTTCATGACAACCTCAGCCTGCTGTCGGCAGGAATCGCGTTCTACGGTCTGCTCTCCCTGTTTCCGGCGATCACCGCAGCCGTTGCCCTTGCGGGCATGGTGACCGACCCCAGTTACCTGATCGACACCTCTGACGCCATTGCGCGCGTTCTGCCCGCTGCCGCCGCCGAGATCCTCATGGGCCAGCTGACCAGCGTCGTCACGGCGTCGAACAGCTCTCTGGGCTGGGCTGCTCTCTTTGCCATCGGGTTGGCCCTGTGGTCCGCATCCAAAGCGGTCGAGAACTTCATCATCGGTCTGAACGTCATCAACGGTGAGCGCGAGCGGCGCGGCTATTTCGTTCTGAAGCTGCTCAATATCGCCATGACGCTTTGCCTCATCATCGGCATCCTCATCACGGTCGGCATCGTGGCAGCCATGCCCGCCATCGCGGCCTACGTGTGGAAGAACCCGCAATTCAACGAACTGGTTCTGGTCATCCGCTGGCCGATCCTGTTCATCGTCGGCGTCTTCGGCATCGCCATGTTGTACCGCTTTGGTCCGTCGCGACGTCGTGCCAAGTGGCGCTGGCTGACGCCGGGTGCCGCGCTGGCCTGCGCCCTTTGGGTCACCGGCAGCATCATCTTTTCCAAATACGTTCAGTCGTTTGGCAGCTACAACGAAACCTTCGGCACGCTTGGCGGCGTCATAATCCTGCTCTACTGGCTGTGGCTCTCGGCCTTCATCGTTCTGCTCGGCGCCACGGTCGATGCCGAAATGGAGGCGCAGACGCGCCACGACACCACCACCGGGCCAGAGCGCCCCATGGGCCAGCGCGGCGCCGTGAAGGCGGACACTCTGGGCGCACTGCGTGGGGAACCAGATCGCTAGTTGCGAGTTTCTCCGATGACCAGATGGTCACCCCGCCAAACACCCGCGCCAGTCTTCAAAAAATCTTGAACGGCACGGGAACCAGATCGAGGCTCGCGGGTTAACCTACTGAAATCAGGAGGGAATACACAATGAGAATTGGTGCAGTTATCGCAGCCATCGTTGCAATCGTGCTGGTCGGCTTTGGCATTTACATGATCGACATCGATCAAACCCAGGAAGCACGCCTGCCCGATGTCGAGGTCAACGTCGAAGACGGCCAGATGCCGAAGTTCGACGCAGAAGTCGGCGACGTCGATGTGGTCGAGGAAGAGGTCACCGTGACCGTTCCGAAGCTGGAAGTGACCCCGCCGGAAGAAGAGAACGTCGCTCAGAACTGATCTGACCGTTCAATCCAAAGGTAACAGGTAAAGGAGACGCGTCATGGATCGCGACATCATGGAAGGTAAATGGACCGAACTGAAGGGCAAGCTGCGCTCGGCCTATGGTGATCTCACCGACGACGAGCTGGAAGAGGCGCGCGGCGATCGCGAGCAACTGGAAGGCAAGCTCCAGCAGCGACTGGGCAAGTCCAAGGACGAAGTTCGCCAGATCGTCGACAACATGTTGAACGCTGCCTGAAGCAACCGCTTGTAGGGGCCAACGGTTTTACTACCTCGGGCCGGACAACCCCACAGACAACGCCGATCGTGACACTCACGGTCGGCGTTTTCGCGCGAGGGCTAAATCATCATGATGTGCTGGTAAATGGTCGGAGCGAGAGGATTCGAACCTCCGGCCCCTGCCTCCCGAAGACAGTGCTCTACCAGGCTGAGCTACGCTCCGACCGTGGAGCGCGGGATATATCGCCCGCACGACTTTGGCAAGAGACGTTTTTCGTCTCCCGCCAAAACATTTTACCTATTGGTTCTCGCCGACCGTCCGGGTTCCGGCGTTGGTCATCTTGCGCCGGTCGTCCGGACGCAGGAACGGCGAGATGCGGAACGCCGCGCCGTAACCACGAGACCGGGTGCGCAACACGGGGGTCTGCGAACTGCCCTTCGAGCTTTCGCGCAGAACGATGTAGATCCCCGAAGCGATGATGATGCCTGCGCCGATCATGGTGAAGGTATCAATCGTCTCGTCGAACAGAAAAAACCCGTAGGCACTGGCCCACAGGATCTGGGAATACTGCATCGGTGCGACGATGGCGGCCTCCCCGGCCTTGTACGCGCCGATCAGGAAAAGCCCGGCGATGAACCCCATGATCGAGATCAGCGAGGCCGCTCCAAAGTCGATGATCGGCATGGGTTTGTAGAAGGCGATCATCAGCGCGCCGACCACCACGAAGTTCGCCGCCATCGGGTAAAGCAACAGAACGACGGCGCGTTCTTCGCGCCCGACCTTGCGCACGATGATGGATGCAAGCGCCCCAAAGATCGCCGAGCCCAGCGCGGCAAGGTGGCCGAACGACATCGGCGCGGACCCGGGGCGCAGCACGACCAGAACGCCCAGCAGACCGACCAGAACCGCGACGCCACGACGCCAGCCGACCTGCTCCCCCAGCAGGGGAATCGACAGGATGGTGATAAGCAGCGGCGCTGCAAAGAGGATGGCGTAGGTCTGCGCCAGAGGAAGCACCGAAAAGGCGTAGAACGCGCACATGCCGTTCAGCACGGCCGCCGTGGTGCGAATGACCGTCCACATCGGGTAGACGGGTCGCAGCGTCCCGGGCTGCGGATCACGCATCAGCATGAAACTGACTAAAGGGAAGGACATCAGCGTCGAGAAGAAGATGATCTGGAACGGGGAGTATCCCCCACCGAGATATTTGATCACCACGTCATGGGTTGCGTAGATTCCGAATGCGATCAGCGCCAGCAGCGCGCCTTTGGCGTTATGTCCCATGGTCTCTTCCTGATTGCGCAAACATCCGCACCGAACCAGAGGTTTCCCGCGGATGCAAATGGAAAGGGCCGCCCCGGCACCCCAGTACCGGAACGGCCCTTCAATCTGGTTAACCCCTGTTAGAGGCTGGCGTCCAGAGCGGCGACGACGGCATCGCCCATTTCCGAGGTCGAGACCGGGGAAACACCCTCTTCGCCCAACAGATCAGCAGTGCGCACACCGTCTGCCAGCACTTTTTCCACGGCCTTTTCAAGGCGATCCGCTTCGGCACCCTGATCGAAAGAGTAACGCAGCGCCATTGCGAAAGACAGGATGCAGGCGATCGGGTTGGCCTTGCCCTGACCCGCGATATCCGGCGCGGAGCCGTGCACCGGCTCGTACAGCGCCTTCGGACGGCCGTTCTCCATCGGTGCGCCCAGCGAGGCCGACGGCAGCATCCCCAGCGAACCGGTCAGCATCGCGGCGAGGTCGGACAGCAGGTCGCCAAAGAGGTTGTCGGTGACGATCACGTCAAACTGCTTTGGCCAGCGGGTCAACTGCATCGCGCCCGCGTCGGCGTACATGTGCGACAGCTCCACATCCGGATATTCCGCATCGTGGATCTCCTGCACGACGTCGCGCCACAGGATGCCGGATTCCATCACGTTGGCCTTCTCCATCGAGCAGACCTTGTTGTTGCGCTTGCGGGCCATTTCAAAGGCCGACCGCGCCACGCGGGCGATCTCGGACTCGGTATAGCGCTGGGTGTTGATGCCCACGCGCTCGTTGCCTTCCTTGATGATGCCGCGCGGCTCGCCAAAGTAGACGCCCGAAGTCAGCTCGCGGATGATCATGATGTCGAGACCGGCCACCACGTCCTTCTTCAGCGACGAGAAATCCGCCAGCGCATCAAAGCACTGCGCCGGGCGCAGGTTGGCGTAAAGGTCCATCTCCTTGCGCAGGCGCAGCAGGCCGCGCTCGGGCTTCACCGAGAAGTCCAGCACGTCGTATTTCGGACCGCCCACGGCGCCCAGCAGAACCGCGTCCACTTCCTGCGCCTTGGCCATCGTATCGTCATGCAGCGGGGTGCCGTGCTTGTCATAGGCCGCACCGCCGACGAGGTCCTCGGACACGTCGAAGGCCAAGCCGCGCTTGTCACCGTACCAGCTGATGATCTTGCGCACTTCGGCCATGACTTCGGGGCCGATCCCGTCACCGGGCAGGATGAGAAGCGAGGGGTTGCTCATGGGGGCGTCCTTTGTTCGTGGATTGCGCATCGCCTAGCCGTTGGGCAACGGAAGGTCAAGAAACACAGGGCTTCAGCCCGTGTTCAAGCGCGTCCCAGACGCGGCGGATGCGGGGGGTCTGGCGCACCGCCTCATGCGCCGCCAACCAAAGGGGCAGGGTCGGCATCGGCACGTCCGGCAGGATACGCCGCAGGCCCGGATCGGCATCCGCCACATGGGTTTGCGCAAACCCGATCCCACAGCCAGCGCGCATCAGTTCATAGTAGACGCATTGATCGTCGGTCCGCGTGGCAAACCAATCGCGTTGCGCCGGAATGCCCACTTTGCGCAGGCCCTGAAGGATCAGGTCAGACCGATCGTAGCCGATGACGTCATGGTCAAAGAAATCATCCATGCTTTCTGGCTGTCCGCACCGCGCCACGTAGCTCTGTGACGCATACAGCCCCAGCCTCATTTCACCCAGGTATTTCGTCACGATATCAAGCTGTTCTGTCCGATACATCCGGACCGCGATATCCGCCTCGCGATACAGCAGGTTCTCGGACCGGTTCGAGGGCACGAGATCGATGGAAATTGCAGGTTCCTCGGTCCGCAACCGCGCGAGGATCGGCGGCAGATGGTGGAACGCACTGAACACGCTTGCGGTCACGCGGACCGGACCGGAAAGTTTTTCCGACCGTCCGGCAGCGGTCAGGCTCAGCCTGTGCAGCGCATCCGCCATGGTCCGCGCATGCGGCATCAGTGCTGAACCCGCCTCGGTCAGTGCCAGACCGCGCGGTTGGCGTTGGAAAAGGCTGACATCCAAGGCCTCCTCGATCTGGCGGATCTGACGTCCGGCGGTGGGCTGCGAGATGTTCAGACGGCGCGCCGCTTCGGTCAACGACCCGGTTTCACCCACGGCGAGGAAAGTCTGCACCAGAGACCAGTCAAGTTTGGACAGCGAGTCAGCCATTCACATATGAATACGCCCTCTGCGAATTCTCGCAATTCCTGAAATATTCTGAATGGCGCAATCTGGCAAAGCAACCCAATGAGGAATTTCGCTATGACGGGGAAAGTTCTGATCCTTGGCGGCAACGGCCGGTTCGGACGCCATACCGCAGAGGCATTCTGGAATGCCGGGTGGTCTGTCAGCCTGTTTGCGCGGGGGGACGATCTGATGGCCGCCGCCCGCGGCAAGGACGTGATCGTGCACGGTTGGAACCCCGCCTATCCCGACTGGGCCGCGCAAGTGCCCCGCCAGACGCAGGAGGTCATTTGCGCCGCCAGGGCCTCCGGCGCGACGGTGATCCTGGCAGGCAACGTTTACGTGTATGGCGAGGATGCACCCGAGGCATTCGGCCCGCATCTGGAACATGCCGCACGCAATCCGCTGGGCCGCATTCGCGTCGAGATGGAGCGCCAATTGCGTGGCGCCGGTATTCCGCTGATCGTCCTCCGCGCAGGAGATTTTCTGGACACCGAAGCCTCGGGCAACTGGTTGGACCGGATCATGGCGAAATCGTTGCACAAGTCGGTTCTGACCTACCCGGGAGACCCGGACATTCCGCACGCCTGGGCATTCCTTCCCGACATGGCGCGCGCCGTTGTCATGCTGGCCGAGCGGCGCACCGCCCTGCCTCGCACCAGTGACATCGCATTCCCCGGGTACACCCTGACTGGCCGCGAGCTGGCAAATCTTTGCGGTCAAGCCCTCGGCCGCGACGTTCGGGTGAAGCCGATGGCCTGGTGGCCGCTTCAGCTCGCGCGACCGATTCTGCCGCTGGCCGCTTCCTTGCTGGAAATGCGGTATCTTTGGAACAAACCTCATCACCTCGCGCGTGGCAGCTTTGATCACGTTGCGACCGATTTCACCCCGACCCCGGTGAAGGAGGCGATTGCGCGGGCAATCTCGCCGCTGGTCGCAGGGACAGATCGACCCAGACCAGCCGATGCCGTCCCGGATCGGAGTCGCCCTCAGACGGCATGACCCCGGCGCCCAGAACATCGAATGCCTTGTCAGGCAACACGTAGCTGACCCGCATAGGCCCGGTACTGTCCCACGAAACAGTCTCCACCCCGGGTTGCGGATCGGTGAGGCGCGGATGCGCCAAGAGGGTTTGCACGGCTTCGTGCAGACCCTCGCCGCGTTCAGGGTCCAGATTCAGATTACCGGCGATAACAACGGGCAAGCCCGGAGGTGCGCCAAGACGCCCGTCCAGATAATGCCCCCACAACAGGACCTCGTCATGGTTTCGCCGGCCGTTCCGATCCTCCGGCCCATCGAAGACCGGGGGCGTCGCGGCCAACGTCAGCAGAAGAAAAGGGCCATCCGCCCCGTCGACCCGCAGCGCCCAATGCGCAGCACTGGACAGGCGCTGAACATCCTGTCCCGTGTCACCGGACATCATGTTGCTGTCCGGGGCCTCTCCCCACGGAAGCCGGGAAAAGTCCGCTTCCATCGCGACGGGATAGCGCGACAGAACCGCCACGCCACCCTGACCCGAAAACAAGCCGTACCCCTGCGCATCCCGTGGTCCGCCAGTCCGCCCGTCGCCATCGAGGTCCAGACCTGTCTGCCACCCGGTATTGGGACGCACGGCAAAGGCGTGCCTCAGGTCCGCGCCCCGTTCGCGAAGCCCCTTTTGCATGGCGCCCAGCGCCGCCAGTCCCCCATCGTAGTCGATGTCGGTCAGCACCAGGATGTCCGGATCGGCCGAAATGATCGGCGTCAGATCCACATCCCCGGCAACGAGCTCCCGCAACAGCAGACCCGGCCCCTTGCGACTGAAATCGCCATGCCACGTGGCGACGCGCAGACCATCGGCCCGCGCGGCAAAGGCGACCATGAGGTAAGAAAGAACCAGGATCAGGCCAGTTGCAACTCGGCCTGCGCGTAAGCGCGACGGCGCTTTTCCTCGATCAGATCGGCGATCCTCATAAGTGCGACCCCGCGCATGATGAGACTTGCCGGAAGGAAGGACCATGCAATCATCGTCCAGATAAGCGGTTGAAAGTCGATCAGGTTCGGGGCGGCACCCCAGGCTTCGGCCAGCTTCAATCCGGCCGGTGCCAAGAATGGCAGAAGAAACCCTAATGCGACGTTAAAATGGCTGTCGCGTTTCAGACGGTACAAGACATCTCCGCCGGTGGTCGGATCGAACAGGGGCAGATTGACCCAGAAATTGAACGCGCCCTTGCGGATCGGCCAATCGAGCAAACGCACGACGGCCACGAAAACCACCAGTGTCGAGAGCGAAATCAGATAGGCCAGCCCGGCGAGCGCCCGTATCAGGTCGAGCGCAGGGGCAGGCGCGTCGGCGGGTGCAACCAGCACCATCAGGCGCACGGGAGAGAACGGGAAATCCATAGCCTGTCCAACGCTGTGGCCGATCTGGCTGATGGACAGCGTCACCGGGGTCGGATGTGTCGCACCGCGTGCAATCAGGGACATCAGAAGGACGGTCACGAAAAGCGCGAGAAACCTCATCCGGTTGAACGGCGGGGCATCGCGAAATTCGATCAGCGAGGGGTATTCCGAGATGTATTCGACAAAGGTCAGCACGGCAGCGACAAGCGCCAGAAGCGCAGCGATTTGCGTGGTGTCAGGGCGCACGTTCGGCAGGATCATTGCGGGCAAGGCAATGAGCATAGCCACAAGAAAAGCGCGCGCCGCAGCCGCCACCATGCGTGATATCACAGATCTGCCCTTTCGATCCGGACGGTTGCGATACGATGCCGCGACCTTGTTCCATTTCGATCCCGCCGATTGTGACGGGCTGCCTCATTCTTGCCCAAATTCTGCCCCTTTTCACGCGGCACCACAACAACAAGGTAAGACCTCGCACCGTTTTCAGGCGGATTCGCGGTTGGACTGGTGCGGGATTGCATCATTTCCGCGGCGCAGACGCGGCGGGGTTGTGTGGGTCTACAAGATATTGGGCTTGCAGTATTTTCCGGATCTATGCCAAGCGGCGCAGCGCCATGAGATCGACGGAATTTCTTAACCTTAGCCCGTTCTTTCACCCATCCTCAAGGCCGCTGTGGCCACGCAGGCGCGAACTCGCCGGATGCCCAGCGGCGTTAACCCTAATGGGTAGTTTAGACCGGGGCGGACATATCAACGCGTTCCCGGCTCCCGGGAACGGAACGAAAAAGGCCCGCCGGGGTGGCGGGCCTTTCTGTAATCTCGCGGGCGGTCAGACCCAGGGACGCTCCTGCGCCATCTTGCCCTCGTAGGTGTCGATGGCCGGGGCCTTCTCCAGCGAAAGACCGATGTCGTCGAGACCGTTCAGCAGGCAATGCTTCTTGAACGGGTCGATCTCGAAGGAGAACGACTGGCCGTCCGAGGTCGACACGGTCTGCTCTTCCAGATCAACGATCATGCGCGCGTTCGAGCCCTTCTCGGCGTCCTTCATCAGCACATCGACGGCCTCTTGCGGCAGCACGATCGGCAGGATGCCGTTCTTGAAGCAGTTGTTGTAGAAGATGTCGGCGAAGCTGGTCGAGATGACCGACTTGATGCCGAAATCCTTCAGCGCCCACGGCGCGTGTTCACGCGACGAGCCGCAGCCGAAGTTGTCACCGGCGACGATGATCTCTGCCTCGCGGTACTGCGGCTGGTTCAGGACGAAATCGGGGATCTCGTTGCCCTGACGGTCATAGCGCATCTCGTCGAAGAGGTTCACGCCAAGGCCGGAGCGCTTGATCGTCTTGAGGAAGATCTTCGGGATGATCATGTCCGTGTCGATGTTCACGAGCGGCATGGGGGCCGCGATCCCGGTAAGCTTGGTAAACTTGTCCATTAACAGACTCCTAATTTCGGGCCGCAAGATGTGGTGTCCGCCGATCCGATGCACCCGGATGCACAATCCATGCAGAAACTATGCACAAACCATGCATATCGCAGTGCAGCATTTCGGCTTTTACCCCTTGCGGAAGCAGGATTAACCGGGCGGTAAGCACCGCCCGGCGCGGGATCACGCGGTCTCGGTCAGCAGCTCGCGCACGTCGGTCAGGTGACCGGTCAGCGCGGCAGCAGCGGCCATGGCAGGCGACACGAGGTGCGTGCGCCCCTTGTACCCCTGACGGCCTTCGAAGTTGCGGTTGGACGTGGACGCGCAGCGCTCGTTCTCGGACAGCTGGTCGGGGTTCATCGCGAGGCACATGGAGCAGCCCGCCAGACGCCATTCGAAACCGGCATCGGTAAAGATCTTGTCCAGACCTTCTTCCTCGGCCTGAAGACGCACGAGGCCCGAGCCCGGCACCACCATGGCGCGGTTCACCTTGATCTTCTGGCCCTTCACGATCTCTGCGGCGGCGCGCAGGTCCTCGATCCGGCCGTTGGTGCAGGAGCCGATGAACACCGTGTCGATCTTGATGTCGGTCAGCTTCTGGCCCGGGGTCAGACCCATGTAGTCCAGCGAGCGCTTGGCCGCCTCGACCTTGCCGCCCTTGAAGTCCTCGGGCGCGGGCACCAGCGCGGAGATCGGCAGCACGTCCTCGGGCGAGGTGCCCCAGGTCACGACCGGCTCGATTTCCTCGCCCTTCAGCGTCACGACCTTGTCGAAATGCGCGCCTTCGTCGGTGAAGAGGGTCTTCCACCAGGCCAGAGCGGCCTCGAACTGCGCACCTTTCGGGGCGTGCGGGCGGCCTTTGACGTATTCAAAGGTCTTCTCGTCCGGCGCGATCAGGCCAGCGCGTGCGCCGCCTTCGATGGCCATGTTACAGACGGTCATGCGGCCTTCCATCGACAGGTCGCGGATCGCCTCGCCACAGTACTCGATGACGTAGCCGGTGCCGCCGCCGGTGCCGGTCTGGCCGATCACGGCGAGGGTGATGTCCTTGGCGGTCACACCGGGGCGCAGCTTGCCGGTGATCTCGACCTTCATGTTCTTGGACTTCTTCTGGATCAGCGTCTGGGTGGCCAGAACGTGCTCCACCTCGGAGGTGCCGATACCATGCGCCAGCGCGCCGAAGGCGCCGTGGGTCGCAGTATGCGAGTCACCACAGACAACCGTCATGCCCGGCAGGGTCCAACCCTGCTCCGGGCCGACGATGTGCACGATGCCCTGACGGATGTCGGTCACCGGGTAGTAATGGATGCCGAAATCCTTTGCGTTCTTGTCGAGCGCGGCGACCTGGATGGCGGAATCCTCGGTCATGTTTTTCGGGTCTTCGCGGCCCGCGGTGGTGGGCACGTTGTGGTCCGGCACGGCGATGGTCTTTTCCGGCGCGCGCACCTTGCGGCCCGCCATGCGCAGGCCCTCGAAAGCCTGAGGAGACGTCACTTCGTGGACGAGGTGGCGGTCGATATACAGAAGGCAGGTGCCGTCCGCGTCTTCGGATACGACGTGCGCATCCCAGATCTTGTCATAAAGCGTCTTGGGGGACATGGTCCTCTCCCGTTCTTTGGGTATGGGTGTCTTGGGTATCTTGAATGGGTGGCGCGTCGGCGCCGGGCGCAAAAGCGCCTCAGCTCATACCGATAGGCAGGCGCGCACCGTGTGGGTGGCCCCGAAGAAGCGTTCGCGCAGCCGGGCGCGGTCGCAAAGGTCGAGCGTCTGTTCCATGCCATCGCAGATACAGGTTGCCGGTGAGTCTATCAAGGGCTTGGCTCGGGTCGTCACGCTTGCACGGAGAGCGGCTTTGCCTAGGATGAATTAACCACGATGGAAGGACCGGCATGGAGCCAGTGACACCGATCCCCCTCGACGGGGACCTGATCCGGCAGGGGCTCGATTTCCTGTTGGCCGAGGGCGGCGCGCTATGGCGCGAGGTGACGCGCAAGTGGACCCTGTACCAATTGCTGATCGCCATGGGCGTGTTCGCCGTCGCGTGGCTGGGGGCCCTGGCGCTGTCTCCGCTGTATGGCAACTGGCTGAGATCGCGCGACAACTGGCCGAAATGGCGCTTGCGGCTGGGGCTGGTGGTGCAGCGGCGCATGCGGATGATCCTGTTCGTTCTGCTGATCTGGTGCGTCTACCTGGTGATGAAGGAGGTCACCTGGGGGTCGCGCTCGGTGCTGCTGCGCATACTGGCGAACCTTTCGGCGGCATGGCTGTTCATCGCTTTTGCCACGCGGATGTTCCTCAGTCCGGCGATGGCGTTCCTTGTGCGCTACGGTGCGTGGACATGGGCCACCCTGTCGATCCTCGGCTGGCATGACGAGGCGCGGGCCTTCCTCGATTCCTTTGCCTTCACGCTGGGCGACACGCGGTTTTCGTTGTGGCTGCTGCTGAAGGCCGTGGTGGTCATGGCGACGCTCATGGCGCTGGCGCGGCTGGCGTCAGGGGCTTCGGCGGCGTCGATCCAGCGCAACAAGGACATCAGCCCGTCGATGCAGGTGCTTGCGGTGAAGGTCCTGCAGGTGGCGCTGTTCGGTGCGGCGTTCTTCCTCGGGCTGAAGTCGGTGGGAGTCGATCTGACCGGCCTTGCGGTGCTGTCGGGGGCGATCGGCGTGGGCCTCGGTTTCGGCCTGCAAAAGGTCGTTTCGAACCTCGTTTCAGGCATCATCATCCTGCTGGACAAGTCGATCAAGCCGGGGGACGTCATCAGCCTCGGCGACACCTTCGGCTGGATCGAGGCGCTAGGCGCGCGCTATGTCAGCGTCGTGACGCGGGACGGCAGGGAGTACCTGATCCCCAACGAGGACCTCATCACCGGGCAGGTGGTGAACTGGTCGCATTCCAACGACTTCGTCCGGCTGGACATCCATTTCGGCACATCCTACCACGACGACCCGCACAAGGTGCGCAAGATCGCTATCGAGGCGGCAAAGGGCGTGGACCGGGTGCTGACCTTCAAGCCTCCGGTCTGCCATATCGTCGGCTTTGGCGATTCCTCGGTGGATTACATCCTGCGATTCTGGATCACCGACCCGACGGGCGGCCTGACCAACATCCGTGGAAACGTGTTCCTGGCGCTCTGGGACGCCTTTCAGGAGAACGGGATTTCCATTCCATTCCCACAACGCGAAGTGCGCCTGCTGGGCGACTCCCAGAATAGTGACAATTCTATGCAGTCAGTCGTCGATTAACCGACCGTTAGGGGTCTCTGAGCCATGCTCTGTGCATGTCTCGATCCGATGATAACTGGCACGATGCCGCCCTGCGTCCCTATGACGATGGCCCCCGGCCAATGGTGGCACCGCGTGGTTTGCCCTCGGATGGTAGGAACTCTCTCTGGAAGGGCCTGGCGCGGCTGGTCGGGTTTGTAAGTCCCCGCAAGCGGCCAGGCCCCCCTCCGGGCACGTATTATCGGCGCGGACTGGACTGAGGGAACGACGCGGTATGGCAAGGCAACCGGATCAGCCATCAGGCATTCGCGCCCCGTGGCATCCGCAATCATCCTGAAACCGTTTTATCAAGCCTCGGAGATATGCGGTCGCAGCCGATCGAATGCTGCGCTCAGCACCTCTCTTGCCCCGGACTTCACCGGCGCCCCATGCGCCATGACCAGCCGTTCAACGGGCCATTTCAGGATGTGCGCCACCGCCGCCCCTGCCACCTTGCGGTCCGTCGTGGCCAGCCGGAACTTTCGCGGCACCGACGGCACGGGCGCGCTCATCAGGTCAAGCCGCGCCACCAGCTTGCGCCAGCCGTGAAACCAATCGCGCGGCAGCTGCTGCACGAGGTCAGTGACAAGAACCGTGGCAGACGGACGATGGAAGAACACCACTTCGGTGGTGATCCGGTTCCCCGGCACCACAACCTGGTCGAGCACCCCCGCCCACGCCGGGCACGGCACATCTGACAACGGTGTGCTGGCGTCCACGCCCAAAGCCTGACAGCCGGGCGCGGCATGGATCTGCGCCTCTGGCCAGAACTTTGACCACGCCGCGACAAACAGATGATGCAGGCTGTTCGGCGCGACGATGTGGCGGACGGGACCGAGGGCCTCCACTTCGGCGCGCAGGGCGTTGGTCAGGGCCACAGGCGACCAGACCCACAGCCCGCCGCCATCCGGCAGGCGCACGACGGCCATGCGTGTCGGAAACCGGAATCCCGCCGCCCCGGTGACAACCGGGCCGTCCGAGAGCCAGAGATCAGGCCCGAAGGGTTCCAGCATGGCGGCTCTACTCCCACAAGTCCGTGGACAGGTACTTCAGCCCGCTGTCACAGACGACAAAGGCGACAGTGCCGCCGTCTTCCGGGCCTCTCAGCAACTGGATCGCGGCGGCGAGGTTCGCACCCGAGGAAAACCCGCCAAAGATACCCTCGCTCCGCGCCAGAAGACGGGCGGCCTCGCGGGCGTCGTCCCCGGTCACGGTCAGATGGCCCGCAAGCGGCACGTCTGACAGATGGGCGAGGTCGGCCATCAGGTAGCCGCCACCCTGGATCGGATGGTCGGGGTGGTCCGTCGCGCCGCCCGAAATGGCCTCGGCCCCCTTGGGTTCGACGGCGTAGCACCGCACCCCTTTGGGCGTCAGGAACCGCGCAACGCCGCCCAGCGTGCCCCCTGACCCAGCGAAATCCGCGAAGGCGGTGACCGACCCGCCCGATTGCGCCCAGATCTCCGGCCCGGTGCCGGTTTCATGCGCCAAGGGGTTGCCCGCATGGGCGAATTGATCGGCGCGAAAAGCACCGCGCTCGGCGGTCAGGCGGCGGGTCGCATCGTCGACCAGTGCAAGGTCCGCCCCGGACACCTGCCCCGGACGGCCACCGGGGGCCTGCGGGACCAGCGCCACCTCGGCCCCCAAGGCGCGCATCATCCGGGCGCGCTCCATCGAGTTGCCCTCGCTCATCACCGCGATGAAGGGATGGCCCATCACGGCACAGGCAATCGCCAGCCCGGTCCCCATGTTGCCCGAGGTCAGCTCGATCACCGGCTGACCGGGCCGCAAGGCACCCGAGGCGGTGGCCGCCTCCATGATCGCCCGCGCGGCGCGGTCTTTCTTGGAAAAGCCGGGCAAAAGGTAATCGCATTTCGCCAGCAATCGGCCCCGCAGGCCAAGCTGCGCGGTGAGGCGGGACAGCTCGACCAAGGGCGTGTCGGCAATGGCGTGCAGGATGTTCGGGAGCGCTTCCATAGGACAAGGCATAGCCTGCCAAAGGCGGGACGTCACGTCGCGGCTGACAGTCGGTCGCGCAGCGGGCAAAGTGCGGCCAACCATAGGGAGAGAGACATGCAGGAACTGGGTGATATCGTCATTCTGAGCGGCGCACGTACCGCCATCGGCACCTTTGGCGGGTCGCTGTCGGGCGTTGCGCCCATCGACACGGCGACCGCTGCCAGCAAGGCCGCGCTGGAACGCGCCGGGGTCGAGCCGGGGCAAATCGGCACGGTGGTCTTTGGCCATGTCATCAACACCGAACCGCGTGACATGTACCTCAGCCGCGTCGCCGCGATGCAGGCCGGTATCCCGGACACGGTTCCGGCGATGAACGTGAACCGCCTGTGCGGGTCGGGGGCGCAGGCCATCGTGTCGGGCGTGCAGGCACTGGCGCTGGGCGATGCGGACTTCGCGCTGGTCGGCGGGGCCGAGGCCATGTCGCGCTCGCCCTATATCGTGCCAGGCCAGCGGTGGGGCCAGAAGATGGGCGATATCAAGACGCTGGACATGATGCTGGGCGCGCTGAACTGCCCCTTCGGCACCGGCCACATGGGAATCACCGCCGAAAACGTCGCGGGCGAGCATTCCGTCACCCGCGAGGAGCAGGACGCCTTTGCGCTGGAAAGCCAGCGGCGCGCGGCGGCGGCCATCGAGGCGGGGTATTTCGACAGCCAGATCGTCCCGGTCGAGGTGAAGGTGAAGCGCGATACGGTGGCGTTCAAGGTCGACGAGCACCCCAAGGCCACGACGCTGGAGGCGCTGGCGGGCCTGCGTCCGGCTTTCCGCAAGGATGGGTCGGTCACGGCGGGCAATGCCTCGGGGATCAACGACGGCGCGGCTGCGCTGGTGCTGGCGCGGGGCGAGGCCGCCGAGCGCGCCGGTCTGACGCCGCGTGCGCGGGTGATCGGCTACGCCCACGCGGGCGTGCGTCCCGAGGTCATGGGCATCGGCCCGGTCCCGGCGGTCGAGGCCCTTCTGGCGCGCACCGGCCTGACGGTCGGCGATTTCGACGTGATCGAAAGCAACGAGGCCTTTGCCGCGCAGGCGCTGGCGGTGAACAAGGGCCTCGGTCTGGACCCGGCCAAGGTGAACCCCAACGGCGGCGCCATTGCGCTGGGCCATCCGGTCGGCGCGACCGGCTCCATCGTCACGGTCAAGGCACTATACGAGCTGGAGCGCATCAATGGCCGCCGCGCGCTCATCACCATGTGCATCGGGGGTGGTCAGGGCATTGCCGTGGCAATCGAGCGCATCTGAAACCGCGTCCCCCCTGAGGTAGGTCGGGGTTGACCCCGACCTACGCAAAGGAAAACCGTCATGCGCCCTGTCCTTGGAAGTGCCCGCTACCTGGTCCTGATCGCGGTAATCGGCGCGCTGGTCGCTTCGGTCTGCCTGCTGGTCTACGGCTTTCTCGAAGGCGGCAAGCTGGTCTGGTACCTGTTCGAAAAGGCCGAAGTCACCCGCAAGGGCGCCAAGGAAATGGCGCTGGAATTCATCGAGATCATCGATCTGTTCCTGATGGGGACGGTCTTCTACATCGTCTCGGTGGGGCTGTATTCACTGTTCATCGACCCCACGGTGCCGACACCCGACTGGCTGAAGATCCGCACGCTCGACGACCTGAAGAACAAGCTCGTCGCGGTGGTGATCGTCGTTCTGGCGGTCGTCTTCCTCGGGCAGGCGGTGGCCTGGGACGGGGCGCGCGACCTGATGGGGCTGGGTGTCGGCATCGCTGCAGTCATCGCGGCCCTGACCTGGTTCATCAGCGTGAAGGCCGGGAAGACCGAGAAGTCCTAGCGCCTGTGCCGGCGGGTCACTCGCGGCTGTCGCCCAGCCGGATCATCGCCGCCTTGGCCGTTTCAGAGGGCAGGATGGCAATGCATTTCGCATAGCGCGGCCCCAGCCGTTTCGGGTTCGACAGCGCCCGCCACAGCCATTCCAGCGCGAATGTCCGCACCCATTTCGGCGCGCGATTCTGGGTTCCGGCAAAGAAATCGAGGCCCGCGCCGATGCTGACGAAACCGACCTCGGGGGCGACCTTGCGGCCATGGGCGGCGAAGACCTCCTGCTTTGGGGCGCCCAAAGCGACGAAACACAGCCGCGCGCCGCTGTCGGCGATCTCGCCCAGCATGGCCTCGGCCAGCTCGCCCTTGGGATCGAAGCCCATGGCCGGCGCGATGGTACAGACCACGTCCAGATCGCGGATCTCGCGCTCGAGGTAGTCCTTGGCCGCCGCCAGCACCGGGTCCGACGCGCCGAACAGCGCCACCTTGACCCCCTGCGCCGCCGCGATGCGGGCCAGCGGCTCGATCGCCTCCGACCCCGGGATCAACGACACGGGCCGCCCGGCCAGCTTCGACATCCAGACAATCGGATTGCCATCCGCCACCACGAAATCCTGCGCCGCATAGGCGATCCGAAAAGCCGTATCGCCGCGCAGCTTCACCAGGTGGTCAAGGTTGATCGTCGCCAGCGCAAACCCTTTACGTTGCGCGAAACGTTCCCGCACCCGCGCTTCGAGCACGGCCCAGGTCGGTACGTTCACATGGATCGTCTGGCCTTCGATCCGGAATTCCATCAGCAGCCTCACTTGTCCCCGCCCGCCTTGATAGCCGCTATCCTGCGTCAGGTCCGTGCCGTTTCTGCAACAACGGCGTCAAAATTCGCGCAGGTGATGCCGCAGCGCCGCATTCTGCGGCCCATGCGCGGCAATCGTCCCATTATCGCCATGTTCCTGTATATGCCTTGGCACCGATCAAGGGGGTTCATGGTGGTTGTCCACGAGGTCACGACGAACGGTCAGAAGGACCGCGTTTTGTTGCTCGGCTGCGGGTTCGTGGCCGATCTATACGCGCGTTCTCTCCAGACCTTTCCGGGGATCGAGGTGGCCGGGGTCTACGACATCGACAGCGCGCGGCTGACGCAGTTCTGCACCCATTGGGGCTACCCGGCCTGTGAGTCCTTCGAAGCGCTTCTGGCCGCAGCGCCCGGCGCGCTGGTGCTGAACCTCACCAACCCGCATGCCCATTTCACAACGTCGCAGGCCTGCCTGAAGGCTGGGCACCCCGTCTATTCCGAAAAGCCCCTTGCCACCACGCTGGAGGACGCCAAGACCCTGCACGCGCTGGCCACCGAGCGGGGGCTGACGCTGGCTTCTGCCCCCTGTTCCGCCTTGGGCGAGGCGGCCCAGACGCTGGGCCACGCCTTGCGTCACGGCATCGCCGGGACGCCCCGCGCGATCTACGCGGAACTCGACGACGGATTCGTCCCGCAGGCGGCCTACCACAAATGGGTCTCGGAATCGGGCGCGCCCTGGCCGTATCAGGACGAATTCCGCGTCGGTTGCACGCTGGAACACGCGGGCTACTACCTGACATGGCTGATGGCGTGGTTCGGCCCGGTCCGCACCGTGGTTGCCGCCAGCGCCGAGACCATCCCGAACAAGGAGGGCACCGGCCCCTTCGCCCCCGACCTGTCCGTGGCCGTTCTCTATTTCGAGAACGGGCCGGTGACGCGCCTGACCTGCTCCATCACCGCGCCGCACAACCACACCATCCGCATCGTGGGGGACAAGGGCGTGCTGTCCTGCGACGCCGCTTGGGACAACGGGGCAAAGGTGCGCTTTGCCCGCCGCCTGAACCTGCGCCGCCGCCTGATGGAACACCCGTTCCCGAAGCGCCTGCGCCTCGCCCAACCAACACATCCAAAGGTCAAACGCTGGGGTGCGGCGGCGATGAACTTCATGCTCGGCCCTGCCGAAGTGCTGGACGCCCTGCGCGAAAACCGCCCGCCGCGCATGTCCAACGACATGGCCCTGCACCTGACAGAGGTCACGCTGGCCATCCAGAACGCGGGCGAAACCACGGGCGCGCAGCGCATGACAACCACCTGTGAACCTATGGAGCCGATGCCATGGGCCAGCTGATCGCCATAACCGGCGCGAACGGCTTTCTTGGCCGGGCCTGCGTGGCCGAGGCGCGGCGGCACGGCCTGCCCGTGCTGGCCGTGACCCGCTCCGCGCCGCTGCCCGAATGGTCAAAGGACCCCGGCATCACCCACCTGCAACTCGACCTGACCGCCCCAGACGCCGCGACAACCCTCGCAAACGCCCTCCCGGAGGACGCCGCGCTGATCCATGCCGCCGCCCACATGGGCGACGATCCGGCGCGGCTGGCCCGCGACACGCTGACCGCCAGCGAGACCATCTTCGACGTCTGGACCACGCGCGATCCACGCCTCGTCCTGATCTCGTCCCTGTCCGTCTACGACACTGACAGGCTCGCCCCCGGCGGGACGATGACCGAATCGACCCCGCTGATCCCCTTGCCCGATGGCTCGCTGAAAACCGCCCGCGATCCCTACGCCGGGGCCAAGCGCCTGCAGGAGGAGATGTTCCAACAGGCCGACCGCGAGGACGCATGGATCCTGCGCCCCGGCGCGATCTGGGGGCCGACTCGCAGCTGGCACGCGCTGCAAGGCTTCTGGGCGTCGAAACTCTTCGTCACCATCGGCTCAAAAGGCGAGTTGCCCCTCGCCCATGTCGACCACGTGGCCCGCGCCGCGGTCGAGGCCGCGCGCACGCCCACCGACGGCATCGCCATACTCAACGTCTTTGACGACGACCGCCCGACCCGCGCCCGTTTCCTGCGCGCGCACAGGCGCGTCTACGGCTGGCCGCGCCTGAACCTGACCGTGCCCTATAGCACATGGGCCACCCTCGCCCGGCTGCTGAGGCCTATCGCCAAACACCTCCCCGGCCTCTTCCGCGAGCCGATCCTGCGGGCGCGGATGATGCCGTTGCATTACCCCAACACCCGCCTGCGCCACGCACTTGGCGGGCAGGACATCGACACCTTCGAGGGCATGATGGCCCGCACGAAGGAGGGCAAGGGATGAGCCTGCCGAAACTCGCCTACCTCACCGGGGAATACCCGCGCGCCTCGGACACCTTCATCCAGCGCGAGGTCGCCGCCCTGCGCACATTGGGTCATCAGGTCGAAACCTGTTCGATCCGCACCACCGGGGCCGAGCACCTCGTCGGCCCGGAACAGCGCGAGGAACACGCCCGCACCTTCAAGGTGCTGGACGCCTGCAAGGGTCCGCGCCTGCTGTCGGCGCACCTGCGCTGGATGCGCAAGCCCCGGCGTTACCTGAAGGCGCTGAAACTGGCGTGGACCACCGCGCCGAAAGGGATCAAGGGCCGTCTCTACAACCTGATCTACTTTGCCGAGGCCGGGGTGCTGGCCGCCCATCTTGCGGACCGGGGCATCGGCCACCTGCACAACCACATCGCCAAGGCATCCTGTACCGTGGCCATGCTGGCCTCGGAACTGTCGGGCATCCCCTATAGCTTTACCATCCACGGGCCGGACATCTTCTTTGAGCCACACCACTGGCGCATCGACGAAAAGGCCGCACGCGCGCGGTTCGTCGCCTGCATCAGCGACTTTGCCCGCTCGCAGCTGATGTGTTTCAGCAATCAGATCCACTGGGACCGCTTCCACGTCATCCATTGCGGCGTCGATCCGGGGCGCTACAGGCCTGCGCCGCATGACGGGCAGAACATGCTGTTCGTCGGGCGGCTGGCAGGGGTAAAGGGCGTGCCCGTCCTGCTGCGCGCCCTTGCCGCGCTGAAGCCCGACCACCCCGACCTGCGCCTGACCCTGATCGGCGACGGGCCCGAGCGCGCCGCCATCGACGCCTACGCCCGCCAGTTGGACCTGCACCATTGCGTGACCTTCATGGGCTATCGCAGCCAGTCCGAAGTGGCCGAGGCACTGGCACAGACCGACCTCTTTGTCCTGCCCTCCTTTGCCGAGGGTGTGCCCGTGGTGCTGATGGAGGCCTTGGCCTCCGGCGTGCCGGTCGTGACCACGCGCATCGCTGGTGTGCCGGAACTGGTTAGCCCCGCGGCCGGAACGCTGGTGCCCCCCGGCGACCCGGACGCGCTGGCCGCCGCCATCGCCGAAACGCTCGCTGACCCCGACAGGCGCCGCGCCATGGGGCAAGCGGGCCGCGCCATCGTCGCCGCCGACTTCGCCATCCAGACCGAGGCCGCGCGCCTCTCGACCCTGTTCACCGCCTATGCGCGCGGGGAAACACCCCCAAAGCGCCCAACACCCCTGTCGGAGCCCCCCCAATGACCCCCGTCGACGTCGTCCTGATAGGACGCAACGAAGGACACCGCCTGAAGGCCGCCTTGGCCTCTGTCGCCGAATTGGCGCGACAGGTTGTGTATGTCGATTCCGGGTCCACCGACGACAGCGTCGCCGCCGCCCGCGCCGCCGGGGCCAAGGTCGTCAACCTCGACATGTCCACGCCCTTCACCGCAGCCCGCGCCCGCAATGCCGGGTTCGACGCGCTCGACGCACCGGAATACGTGCAGTTCATCGACGGCGACTGCGCGCTGGTGCCCGGCTACCTCGACAAGGCGGCGGCCTTCCTCGACGACAACCCCAAAGTCGGCATGGTCACCGGCTGGCGGTCGGAAATCCACCGCGACGTGAGCCTGTACAACCAGCTGTGCGACTGGGAATGGCGCCGCCCCGCCGGGACGATCCTGGCCTGCGGCGGCGACATGATGGTGCGCGCGCCGCTCTGGCGCGCCGTCGGCGGCATGAACCCCATCGTCATCGCCTCCGAGGACGAGGAAATCTGCGTCCGCTTTCGCAAGGCGGGCTGGCTGCTGCACCGCATCCCCGAGGAAATGACCCGCCACGACGCCGCCATGACCCGCTTTGGCCAATGGTGGCAACGCGCCATCCGCAGCGGCCACGGCTTTGCCCAGGTGGGGCATCTGCACCCGGAATACTTTGCACGCGAACGCATGCGGGTCTGGACCTACGCGCTGGTCCTGCCGCTGATCGCGCTGGCGGGATTTGTCACGCAACTCTGGCTGACGGCGTTCATCCTGTTGATCTACCTGCTGAATTACCTGCGCACGGTGCAGGGTCTGCGACGCGGCGGTATGCGCTGGTCCGAGGCCTGGCCCCACGCCGCCCTTATCGCCCTGTCCAAATTCCCGAACCTGATCGGCATGTTGCGCTACCACGCCCGGCGTCTGAGCGGCGCCGAAATGCGGATCATAGAATACAAATGAGGCCCACATGACCGTCACCCAAGCCCCCATCCGCATTGGCCTCATCGGCGCAGGCTACATCGCCGACTGGCACGCAGACGCCCTCGCCGCGACCCCCGGCGTTCAGGTGACTGCCGTCTGCGACCCCCGCGAATCGGCGGCCAAGGCACTGGCGGCGCAACACGGCGCAACCATATTCACAGATGTGGACGATTTGATCGCCTCTGGGATGTGCGACGCGGCGCATATCCTCACGCCCCCCAACATACACGAGAGTATAGCGACACAATGTCTCTCCGGCGGGTTGCATGTGCTTGTGGAAAAGCCTGTTGCCGAATCATCCGCTGCCACCCGTCGAATCGCCGAAGCCGCTGAACAGGCAGGCCGATTCTTTGCCCCCGGTCACAACTTCCTTGGCCTGCCCTCGTACACCCGGATGAAGGCCGCGATGCAGGCCGGGGACTATGGCCGCATCCACACGGCCGAGGTCACATGGGCGCTGCCCCTCGCCCCCCTGCGCTCCGGCCCGTTCAACCTGTGGCTGCTGCGCCAGCCGCAGAACCTGATCCTCGAACTGGGTCCGCATCTGGTGGCCTTTGCCCACGACCTCTTTGGCCCCATCCAGATCACCCATGCCGAGGCGACGCACCCCGTGATGCTGCCCGGCGACGATCCCCGCCCGCAGGGCTTTCGCGTGCTGGCCCGCGCCGGGCATGTGAACCTGCTGTTCCGGATCACCATGGTCGAGACGGTGGACGACCGCTCCGTCACGCTGCGCGGCTCGTCGGCGCGCGCGCGGCTGGACTTTGCCGGGGACACCCTGACGGTCGAACGCGAGAACGCCTCCGACCTCATCGTAAACCCGCTGCGCCGCCAGCTGGATCTGGCAGCGCAACGCATGGGCAACGGGCTGCGCAACGCCTGGACCCAGAGCAAGTCTCTGAACACGCAGAACCCCTATGGCCTGTCCTTCCGGGGCATGGACGCCGCCGTCTACGGCGCCATGGCACAAGGCAAGCAGGACCCGCGCTTCTCCGCCGCCTCTGCGGTGGCGGTCATGGACACCATCGACGCCATCATCGACGCCCTTCCGGCGCAGGCAAAGCAGGTCGCCGCCCCGGCGGTAAAGACCCGCGCGCCCAAGCCCACCGCCATGGTCATCGGCGGCACCGGCTTCATCGGTCGCGCGCTGACCCGGCGTCTGGTGGCGCAGGGTCACGACGTGCGCGTCGTCTCGCGCGGGCGGTCCGGCCCCTTCCCGGACCTGCCGGACAATGTCGAAACCGTGCCGGTGGACCTCTATGACCTCGACGCGCTAACTGCGTCGATGCAAGGCATACAACAGGTGTACAACCTCGCCCGCAGCCTTGAATCCACTTGGTCCGACGCGCTGATCCATGACGTGGGCGTGGCCACCCGCATCGGCGTTGCCGCTGAAAAGGCTAGCGTTACACGACTTGTATACACCGGAACCATCGCCTCTTACGACATGTCCGATCCGGGCGTGACGATCACCGAGGACACACCCTTTCCCGCCGACATGACGGATCGCAACATGTATGCCCGGTCCAAGGCCGAGTGCGAGCGCCAGCTGCTGAAGCTGCACACCGAGCGCGGCCTGCCGCTGGTCATCGCCCGCCCCGGCATCGTCGTCGGCCCCGGCGGTCCGCTGCAACACTGGGGCATCGGGCGCTGGCACGGCGCGGGCGCGGTGCGCATCTGGGGCCATGGCCGCAACACCCTGCCCTTCGTGCTGAACGACGACGTGGCCGACGGGCTGATCGCCATGGGCAGCGCAGAGGGCGTCGAAGGGCAAAGCTTCAACCTCATCGGCGATCCCATGATGTCGGCGCGCGATTATTTCGACGCGATCCACGCGGAACTGGGGGCGCGCATCCGCGTCTCGACCGGCAACTTGAACGCTTTCTACGCCTCGGACGCGGTGAAATACCTGCTGAAAAAGCACGCGCTGCGGCGCAAGGGCGTGGTGCGCCCCTCGCTGGCCGACTGGAAAAGCCGCGCGCATTTCTCGCCCTTCGACAATGCCCGGCCCAAGTCGGTGCTGGGCTGGCAACCCGAACCCGACCGCGCGCGTTTCATCGACAGGGCGATCACGCAGGCAAATCTGTTCGGCTTCTGACACGGGGACGGGTTTGGTAAACAATACCCTTTAATCGGTCTCATTCTGGCCAGAATTGACTGCTTTAACCACCCCGAGCAGTCATGTCCGCAAAACGGGCATACAAGGATTTAAAAGCGCAGGGGACCCGCCGCGACGGGGCCCGAGGGCAAGGCATGAACATGATGGACAGCCGGAAATTTCGCCGCAAGCGCAAGGCTCTGAAGGTCGAGGAACCTGCGGAGGAAGATCTCGCACCGATCCCGCCGCTTGAGACCCGCGAAGACCGACTCGCCCGCCGCGAGGCGGAGGCAGAAGCCATCCATCAGGCCGAAGCTCTGCGCATGGCGGAAGAGGCGGAAGCCCATCGGCGTGCCGCAGAGGCAGAGGCGCGCCGCCTTGCCGAGGAAGTCGAGGCCGAGCGCCTTGCCGAAGAGGCACGCATTGCCGCCCATCGCGAAGCGGAACGACTGGCCGAAGAGGCTCGCCTCGCCGCCGAGGCTGCCGAGAAGGCCCGCCGCGAGCAGGAGCGCGCCGAGGCCATCGCCCGCGCCCGCGCCGAAAAGAACCGCCGCCTCGCCGAAGAACGCGCCGCCGCCGAAGCCCAGCGTCAGGCCGAAGAAAAGGCCCGCGCGGACGCCGCCGAGCGCGCCCGCCGTGCCGAAGAAGAACGCATCGCTGCCGAAGAAGAAGCCCGCCGCGACGCCGAAGCCCGCGCTGCGGCCGAAGCTGAAGCACGGCGCCAAGCCGATGAACAAGCCCGCGCAGAGGCCGCCGAGCGCGCCCGCCGTGCCGAGGAAGAACGCGTCGCCGCCGAAGCAAAAGCCCGCCGTGACGCCGAAGCCCGCGCTGCAGCCGATGCCGAAGCCCGGCGCCAGGCCGAAGAACAAGCCCGCGCAGAGGCCGCGGAGCGCGCCCGCGTCGAGGCCGCCGCTGCCGCACGCAAGGCCGACAAGGCCCGCCGGATCGAAGCCGCCCGCCAGGCCGAGGAGCAGCGCATCGCGGAACAGGCCGAAGCCGTCCGCGCCGCGCGCCTCACCGAGATCGAACAGACCCGGCGGACCGTGCCGCCGACGCCCTTGCCGCTCACCCCGGCACAGCGTGCACCCGAAGACCCCGCACCAGAGCATGACGACCTCTGGTTCGACATTCCGGTGGCGAAATTCGACCTGAACCACCTCAACCGCAACCGCATCATCACAGCCGACCGGCTCGATCCGGCGCACACCACCTTTGACGTCCTGCGCACGCGCCTCATGCACGCGCTGAACGAAAAGGGCTGGAAACGCGTCGCCATCACCTCTCCGGGCAAGGACTGTGGCAAGACCTTCACCACGGCGAACCTCGCCATTTCCCTGTCACGGCAGGAAAATACGCGCACGCTGGTGATGGATTTCGACATGCGCCGCCCCAGCCTGCATCAGGTCATGGGGGTCGACGGGCCCGGCTCGCTTGGCGACGTGCTGCGCGGTGCCCTCGAACCCGAGGATCATTTCCTGCGCATGGGGGCCAACAGCTTTGACGCCGGCCGCAACATTGCATTCGCCCTGAACACCGTGGCCGAACCCTATGCATCGGAACTGCTTCAGGACCCGCGCACCGAACGCGCGCTGCGGCA
The DNA here is from genome assembly GCF_049800975.1 of Sagittula sp. S175. Taxonomy (NCBI): domain Bacteria; kingdom Pseudomonadati; phylum Pseudomonadota; class Alphaproteobacteria; order Rhodobacterales; family Roseobacteraceae; genus Sagittula; species Sagittula sp. S175. The sequence continues at coordinate 239,722 of NZ_JBNAGB010000004.1, read as the reverse complement.
TATCGAGGACGTCTTGCACCCGGACGTCATGCTTTTTGACCTGCCGCCGGCGCTGTTCTACGACGATGTCATCGCCTTCCAGCCGATGTTCGACGGCGTGCTCCTGGTGGTCGGCGGCGGCCTGACCACCGAGCGCGAGATCAAGGAAGTCGAGCGTCGCCTCGGCCCCGACACGCCGCTGCTCGGCATGGTCCTGAACAAGGCCGAGGGCACCGGCGTCGAGCGCTACACCTACTGATCCCGGATCAGATGCCGCAAAAGAAAACCGCGGCGAAGGCCCCACCTCCCGCCGCGGTCTCTTCCCTCCGACGCTCCCAAGCGCACGAAGGGGCTGCATTCCGTCGGGCCAGAGCCCGCTTTACTCGCCGGCCACCACGCGACGCGGCAACACGTTCCCCAAGAGCGACCCCAAGCCCGAGGCCTTGCCCAGCCAGGCCACCAGCCCGGCCAGCATCGCGAACAGCGCGAGCGCCTTGCCCAGCCACTTCGTGCCACCCACGGCGCGGTCACGCCCCGTCGCCACCACCGGGATCGACACCACCGGCTGGATGCCCAGAAGACGCTCCATCTGCGCGGGATTGCGGATCGCCGGGTTCATCATTTCCACCACCGCAGCCACGGCCAGCGCCAGCAGCAGGCTGCCAAAGGCCCCCACACCGGCGATCTTCTTGCGCGACGACGACATCGGGTTCTCCGGCACCAGCGCGGTTTCCAACACTTCGAAACGCCCACCGGCCTGTTGATCCTGCAATGCCTGACCCATCTCGGCCTCGGCCTTGGACCGTGTGATCACACTGTACTGGTCCTTCAGCTTGTCCATCTCGCGCTCCAGCCGGGTCAGCTCGCGCTCGACCCCCGGAGCACTGGCAATCTGAGCTTCGATCTGCGCTGCACGGGCCGAGACCAGCGCCAGCTGATCCTGCAACAGCCCCAACTGACGCTCGACGTCCTCGGCGCGCTTGCGGCCATCGTTCGACTGGATCGAGATGATTTCCTGCTCCAGGTTCAACTCACTGTCACGCAGGGTCGTCAGCTGCGTGCGCAGCGCCATCACACCCGCCGGCAGCTGGGCCGCGTTGGCCGTCTTGTACTCTGCGATCATGTCCTCCAGCGCGACGATCTCGGCATCCACCCGCGCTTCTTCGTTCATGTAGAACGCCAGCGTCTCGCGCGCCTGTTCCTCGGACCGGGTGCGCGACTGCACGATCACCGATTCCATGAGGTCGTTCGCAACGACGGCGGCCTTCTCGGCATCGGCCAGTTGCACCGTTATCATCAGCCCCGACGGCCTCTGCCCGGCGGCGCTGAAGACCGGCGTAGAGTTGGTGATTTCCTTGATCCGCGCCGACTGGCGCATCATGTAGACGCGCTCGCTGTCGGTCAGGCTCGCATCCTCGGTGAACAGCTCATGCTTTTCCATCACCCGCACGAGATTGTCGCGCGACATCAGCCGCTGCTCGATCAACTGCAGCCGACGCGAGGTGTCATTGGCCGCAGTTGCCGCCCCGTTCGAGGTGTTGGAAACGGTGGCGTCCTCGATCTGCACGACCGCGGTCGCCTCGTAGACCTTCTGCTGGGTCAGCGCGAAATTTACCGACAGGATACATCCTGCAAGAAAGATCCCGAGGATCAGCCAGCCCCGCCGCTTCACTGCAGCGAGGATTTCTCCGAAGGACTGGAACTGGTTCATGTCACGCGCTCCCGCAAAGTTGGCCCCCAATGCGGAAGAGACGACCCCGGAACCCCGCCCCAATTCGGGCAAAAGGCGACCGGAGCACGCCATCTTCAGGACACAATCTAACCAAGCCGCCTTATTTTTGCCATCACCTTGCGGCCCCAATGCGGGAAACAGTGCGTATCCGCAATCCGAACCGCCGCCATATTTTCGACACGATTTCAGAAATTTGAATGAAATCAGCGGCCAATTTGGGCGCTTCGGCCACATTTCCGGGACATCGTCCCGGCCCCACCTCCTGACGGAAGGCCCCGCCCGCGCCACACACCCGAAAAGGAACCCCACGGCAGACCCGAATCGGACTGAAATATGGCAAATATGGGCAACGTGCCCCACGCCCGCCGGAGGGCCGCGGTCCCAAGGTCGCCGGTTCAGGACCACGCGCCCCCTTCATCTTGATAAAAATACCGTGGAGGGGGTTCGGGGGAGGCAAAGCCTCCCCCGCGTTCCGGCACACACCGTGCCCGTGTTCGTCCCGGCCGCCGCGCCAGCGCAACGACCGCAGTTCAAAGGATCTCAGGCCCGCCGACGCGCCCGCATCTCGCGCCGCCGCGCCATGGCGTCGGCCCGAGTGCTCGTCTGACGCTCACTCGTGGGCGCAACCGCGACCTCCGCGGGCTTCGTTCCGAACTCCATCAATTCAGCCACGCGCGCGCTAAGATCAGCCAGTTTCGGCAGCCGAAAAATATCGGTGATCGACAGTTTCGCCGCGCCCATTTCCTCGCGGATGGCCCGGTGCACCTGCACCGCCAACAGCGAATGCCCGCCGAGGTCAAAGAAGCTGTCGCCCCCCTTCGCCCCCTGCACACCCAGGAAACGGGCCCAGATCGCCGCGACCTGAGTCTGAACCGCAGCCGTATCGCCCTGCGCGACCGGGGCAGCGGGTGCTGGCCTTGGGGTAGCCGTGGAGGCGGGCTGCATCTCGACCGTTTGCACGACCGTCGGCACGGGCAGCGCCTTGCGATCCACTTTTTTGTTTGGCGTCAATGGGAAAGCCTCCATCCGCACGAACCGCCCCGGCACCATGAAGCCCGGCAGTTCGCGCGCCATCACGGCCTTCAACGCCGCCTCTTCCTGCCGCGTGCCGGTGTAATACCCCACAAGCCGCACATCGCCGGGCACATCCTCGCGCGCCAAAACCACGGCTTGCGTGACGCCGGGCACCGACTCCAGGCAAGCCTCGATCTCGCCCAGTTCGATCCGGTATCCGCGCAGCTTCACCTGGTGATCGACCCGCCCGACAAAGTCGATCCGACCGTCAGACCGCCACCGAACAAGGTCGCCGGTCCGATACATCCGCCCAGGTGCATACGGGTTGTCGACAAAGCGTTCGGCGGTCAGGTCCTCGCGCTGCCAATAGCCGCGCGTCACGCCTTCGCCGCCGATCCACAACTCGCCCTCGACACCAACCCCCACGGGCTGCCGGTCCTCGTCCAGCACGTACATCTGCTGGTTCGCCAAGGGCTTGCCAATGTCCACCACCGCCTGCCCCGGCTCCGCCCGGATGCAGGACGACCAGATGGTCGTCTCCGTCGGCCCGTACATGTTGGTGACCGTCGCGCCCGTCGCCTCGGCGAATTCCTCGACCAAGGCCCCGGGCAGCGGCTCGCCACCAAGGTATACATGTTGCACACTCTTGAGTGCATACCGCGCCTCATCGTTCATGACGATCATCCGCGCCATGGACGGCGTGCATTGCAGGTGCGTCACGCCATGCCGCACGATCTGGGCCGCGATGCTGAAATCATCCGCCGCAAGCTCCCGCACCGCGTTGGCACGCCGCACCACCTCGGCCAGCGGGCGCAGCCCGTCCAACACCACGTCCCGCGCGATGCCGTAGTCGATCAGGCAGGCGACCTCGGTCACGCCGATGGCCTTGACCTCTTCGACCCGCGCCAAAGCATCCTCGACCGTCCCGAACAGCCCGCTGTCGTTGAAATACCGCTCGAAGGCGAATTCAAGAATCGCGTCCAGCTCCTCCTCACCCAAGCCATCCAGCGTCAGGTCAAAGGCGTTCGACACCCCTTCGGGCCGCTTGAAGGCCGGGAAGGCCCAGGCGTATTGCTTGATCAGCCCCGCCGCCGAGGTCAGGTAATCCTTCATCGGCTGACGCGCGATCTCACGCGCGTGCTCGCGCGTATCGCTGAGAAAAGTGTGCAGCATCAGCGTGACCTTGAAGTCCGCCGGATCGTGCCCGGCATCCCTAAGCGCCTGATGATACAGCCGGATCTTGCCCGCGACCTCGTCGACAGACTGCCCCAGAAGGTGCGTCAGCACGTGGCAGCCGTTCTCTCCGGCCTCCTTCCAGGTCGCCGGATTGCCCGCCGTCGTCACCCAGATCGGGATCTCCTTCGACACCGGGCGCGGCTGCGTGACCACGGCGTGCATCGAGCCGTCTTTTCGAGGGAATTCAACGGCATCGCCACGCCACAAGCGGCGCACGATGTCCAGATCGCGCATCATGGCGGGCTTGTTCTCGGGCGGCGTGTTCTCCGGCCGCAGCACGAAATCATCGGGCTGCCAGCCGCTGGCAATGGCCAGACCGGCGCGCCCGTTCGTGAGGTTGTCGATGACCGCCCATTCCTCGGCGATCCGCGCGGGATGGTGCAGCGGAGCCACCACAGACCCGGACCGCACACCGATGTTCTTCGTCACCGCCGCCACCGCAGCGCCCGTCACGGACGGGTTCGGATAAGGCCCACCGAAAGCATGGAAGTGCCGCTCCGGCGTCCAGACGGCCACGAAACCGTTCTCGTCCGCGAACTTCGCGCCCTCCAGCAGCATGGCGTATTTGTCGCGCCCGACGCCGTCGTCATTGCCCCAATAATAAAGGGAAAAGTCCATGCCGCCGGCGGTCGGCATCGGCCCATTGGAAATCAGCCCACGGTCCTCGTCCCCGGTCAGAACAACCGTCAAGCCGCGCGCCGTGGTCCAGAACAGTTCCAGCACCGAGATGTCGAAAGACAGCGAGGTCACCGCCAGCCAGACACCCGTCGTCGGGATATGCTGGTCCATCCCGACGTAGAAATTCACCACGTTGCGGTGCTCGACCATGACACCCTTGGGTTTGCCCGTCGAACCACTTGTATAAATCATGTATGCAATGTCACCGGGGGCGGAGACCGGCTCCGGGTTTTCCTCGGGCATCTCCGACAGACGCGGTTCGGCATCCAGCACCAGCACCTGAGCGTCATGACGCGGCAGCGCTGCCTCGACCCCGGCTTGCGTCACGATGACCTGTGCACCGCTGTCCTCGACAAAATGCTGAAGCCTGTCAGCCGGATAGCTGGGATCCATGGGCAGGTAGGCGCCGCCCGCCTTCAATATCCCCAGCGCGCCGACCATCAGGTCGACCGAGCGCGTCACGCACAGGCCGACAATCTGCCCCGCGCCGATACCCATCTGCCGCAGCAGGTGCGCCACGCGGTTGGCGCGGGCGTTCAGATCTGTATACGACAGATGTACATCTTCAAAAATCAACGCGGTGGCATCCGGGCTTCGGGCAACCTGCGCCTCGAACGCGGTCTGCATGGTCAGGCTGCGATCATGTTCGACCGAGGTCGCATTCCATTGATCCAGCACCAGCGCCCGCTCTGCCTCCGGCAGGCCCTCGCCGCCCGCCGACCAGAAGGCGAGTCGCGCCGCCAGCAATTCCGCCATTTCCGGCGCAATACGCCCGGAATCATACGAAAACGCCCCGGACAGATGCACCGTCACGACCGTCCCCGGCACATGCCCCGCCTCGGACACGCCGATCATCGGCACCTCGGGCCAGGACAATTCCGGCGCGCGGGCAAAGAGGTCCGTTGCAAACCGGCGCACAGGGCCAAGGGCCTCTCCGGCGCGCAGAAGCGCCCAGGGGGAGACGATCCCGGTCTCCGCTGCCCGTGCCAGTTCCGCATCCGACCACGCCAGATCGACCGTGTCTCGCCCCGTGACTCGCCGCGCCCAAGGCGCCACGGCATCGCGTGACACGGTCAACTCGCGCGTCACGATCTCCCCCGCCTCGCCGGAAACTCCGGCGATAACAGCAGGTTCAAAGGTCGCAAAGGCGCGCCGCGCGGCCTTCTCCCCCTTCACGGTCAATCCCACGGTCCGGTCCACCGCGCGTAAGTCACCGACGTCCAACCGATCACCGACCGAGGCCACCTGCGCCGCGTTCACCGGCGCACCGCAGATGCGCGTCAGGGTCAGAACCAGCGCACCGCTGCCGCAAGCCACCGTCAAGTCACCGTCGCAGTCCAGAACCGTACCCGGGACAGCGCGGCTTTCGACCACGCGCGCCGCCGAGACCAGCCAGACCTGCCCCCCCGCCCGTAGCTTTGGCGCGCAGAGCGGGTTCCAGTACGGCCCGTGGTCGAGCGCGCGCACGTTCCGCTCCAACGCACTGGCAGGCAGGGAAAAATCCAACAGACCAAAGCCTTTCGGACGGTCCGCCAAGGCATGATACGTCCGCTGCGCCAAGTCTTGCGGCGCACGGCGGAGGCCGTTTTCGAGTTGCTCCAGCACCGCCGGAAACGACCCCATAGCCGCCTCGTAGGCCTTTGTATTCAACGTGAGCGCACTGTCCCCCGGCGCAATGTCAAAGAACCGCTGCACGAGGATATCACCCTCGTCCACACCGCCTTCGATCATGTGCCAGGTCACGCCGTGGCGTGCCTCGCCCTCGAGCAGCGCCCAGACGGGCGCGTTCAACCCAGCGTGACGCGGCAAGGGCCCGTCATGGAAATTCAACGCGCCGCGCGTGGCGCAGGCCAGCACGTCCGTCGGGATGATCTCGAGATTGGCAATTGACAACAGCCAGTCGAACACACCCAGCCGTTCCGCCAGACCGTCGCCGTATCCCTCGACCCGTAGCCCGCGCCCCTCGGCCCAGGCGCGCACATCGGCGCTATGCGTGACGACCGCTCGGACGCGATGCCCTTTTGTCAGAACCATCTCGCCACACTGCACCAGCAGCGATTCATTTCCGATCAGAACGCAGTCAAACGTGGACATGTTTGTCCCTCCTCGTCGCCCCTTCGGCACCCGGCAAGGGGCGCGTCATGGCCTTCAGGTCGTGTTTTAGGAGATCGCGCAGAAAATGCGGCGGATCAGCGGGCGGCTTACCCTGCACGACGCGCCTGAGCCGCCAGAGCAGCCCGCCCGCCACATGCGCCAAGGTGGCGGCAACGGCATAGGCTCGGCCGTGGTTCTTGGCGAAATAGGTCCAGCGGCTGTCCAGCCAATAGGTTGGAATTCTTGACCATTTCTTCATGCCTGTCGAGACCGATCCGATATGCATCACAGCGCTTTCGCGCACGTAATGGGTTTCAAACCCGGCGCGGGCGATTTGCAGACACAGGTCGGTTTCCTCGAAATACAAGAAGTATTCCTCGTCGAAGGAACCTGTTTGCTCCAACACCTCGCGGCGCAGCAACATCGACGCCCCCGCCAGCCAGTCTACAGGTTGTGTACAATCCGGAACGCCCAATGGCACCCGATGACGCGCCAGAGCCCGGGACACCGGGCCAAAGCGCACCGCGCCCTCGAATTCCGATGCAATCGACGGAAAGCGGAAGGCGGTCACATGCGCCTCACCGTCCTCGCCGTGGATGTAGGATCCGGCGCAGCCGACGCGTGGATGCGACGCCAAATGGTCGGCCAGGGCCCGGATCGCATCCTTGGCCGGAAAAGCATCTGAATTCAGCAGGTATATGAAATCCGGTTCACCGCCATCAGCCATCCCGGCCCAGATACCGACGTTGTTCCCGGCACCGAAACCCCCGTTGTGCCCGGACTGGAACACCCGCACCGGCAGGCCCTCACGGTCCACCGTGTCGCGGATCACCTCGAATGACCCATCCCCCGAATCGTTGTCCACAACCACCAGGTCAGCGTCCAGCCCCTCCATGGCGTCCAGCGCCGCGCGGATCGACCGCAGGGTCATCTCGGCGGTGCGCCAGTTGAGGGAGACCACGAGTATACGCATTGTCTACTCCGCCGCGTGGCCGGGGAAGGGGACCACCTCACCGGGCGCGGAATGCTCTGCCGTCTCGATCGCCGCCCGCATCAGGCCCGCCAGTACGCGCACATTCGGCTCCAGCACCATCGAGTCATGGTCGCCCGGCACCTCGTGCACCTCGACCTGCGGCGCGACCGAGCGCCAGTCGTTGTCCTCCAGCACATAGGTGCGTTCCGAATTCACCAGGCGACCACCGGAGACACGCCATTTGCCCACCAACGGCGGTCGGAACAGCACCAGACGCCCGGACCATGTATGCACCTTGTATGCAGAGATGGCACGGTAGAAGGCCGCTTCGATCTCGGCATTGTGGAAGCCCGTGGCCGCCGTCGCCTCGGGCGCGCGCCTCCGCGCGATCTCCCAGGCGATCCGGTTCTTCGCCCAGATAAACGGATAGGTCACACCCTTCTCGCGCGCCTGCGCCAACTGGATCAGCGCCCGGTCCACCGGCTCCAAAGGACGGCGCTGCGGCAAGGGCGTGTCCAGCATGACCACCAGCGACACCTCCTGCCCCATGGCCTCCAACTGCCGGGCGACCTCGTAGGCGGTGATCCCACCGCCCGAGAACCCGCCCAGCATATAGGGCCCCTCCGGCTGCACCTGCCGCATCTCGGCAATGTAGTCGCGGGCGGCCTCCTCGATGGTCTCATGCGGGGCTTCACCGCCGTACAACCCGCGCGCCTGCACGCCGTAGAACGGGCGATCCGTTCCCAGAAGATGCGCAAGATGACGCAAGTTCAACACGTTACCGAACATCCCGGCGATCAGGAAGAACGGCTGGCGCGGCCCGCCGTCGCCGTCATGCATCGCGACGAGATGCCGGAATCGCTTGACCGGAGCGGCGGGCGCGGCCCCCTCGACGGGCCCCACCTCCGCTTCGATCAGCCGGGCGCAGGCGCGGATCGTCGGCGCTTCGAACAGCACGGAAATCGGGAAATCGACGCGGAAGGCCTTCTTGACCATGGCAAAGAGGCGCACCGCGATCAGCGAGTGCCCGCCAAGGTCAAAGAAGGAATCCTCGACGCCAACATTTGTCACCCCCAGCAGCTCCTGCCAGAAGCCCGCCAGCCGCGTCTCGATCTCGCCCTCGGGCGCGACAAAATCGCTCTCCAGCTGCGGCCGGTCAAAAGCCTGCGTAGCCGAGGCCTCAACCACCCGCGCCTGTTCCACCAGCGACGGCAGATCCATGGAGGACACCACCACCTGCCGCTCGCCCGATCCCAGCACGCGCCAGAAAGCATCGACGCCCTCGGCGGGCAGGATGCCCTGCGACAGGTTGTGCGCCAGCCGTTCCTCGGCGGGGGACAGGGCCTGCGCACCGGCGGGTTCGTCGAACTCCACCTCTGCGACCGTCAGGCGCGGGGCGGCACTCAGCACGTCCAGCGAGGCCAGTTTGCGGATGGTGAAACCCTTGATATCCACCAGGACTTCGCCCTCGGGCGTGCAGAGCGTGATGTCGAACACCGCCGTTTCGCGCGCCGCATCATTGGCCGCCGCGTTGCGCACCCAGCTGACCACCCGCGCGGGCAGGCTATTAGACAAAGTGTATACATGGACCGAGGCATAGCGCACCGGCACCCACAGATGCGTTGGCTGGTAGCCCGCGATCAGCTCCATCGCCCAGCCCGTCGCAATATCCAGCAGCGCCGGGTGCAGCAGGCAGCCGTCACCTTGCGCGTCGACGCCCAGAGACAGGTCCGCCACCCCCTCGCCACGCCCCAGCGCGCAGGCGTCCAGCACCTGCCAGCGCGGTCCGAAGTCGAGGAAAACCTCCTGCGCGGTCAACATCTTGGCCCCGCTACCGTCGCGCACAGGACCGCAGCGCCGCCGCACCGCGTCGAGGTCGACCGCCGCAGGCCGCGCCATGGGCAGCAGTGACAGATCACCTTGTGCACAACTTGCATACCCGTGCCGCCCGTTCAGCGAGACATCCGCCAGGACCTCGAATCCATAGCCCGCATCCGACCGTTCCAGCCGCACGCGAACGCCGCGCGTGCCCTGCTCGGCCACCTTCAGCGGGCGCAGGAATTCCAGGTCGCGCAGTTCGAACCCGCCGTCCTCGTGATGCGCCCGCAACGCATGAGCGGCGAGCGTCAGATACCCCGTCCCGGGCAAAAGCGCATCGCCTGCCCGTGTCCGGTGCTCTCCGATCCACCAGTCGTTCACACTGTAAGACGCGGAAAACACGCGATTTCCCTGCGCGTCAAAGGTCATCTCGTCCAGCATCGGCAGCGCCACCGATTCCACCGGCGCCTTGGGCAGATCGCCCGTGCGCGCCGCCACGGCCTCGGCCGCCATGCCGACCTCGTTCCAGATGCCCCAGTTCAACGCCACAACCCGCGTCTTGCCGGACCGCGCCTGCGCAAAGGCGTTCAGGAACTCATTCGCCGCCACGTAATCCACCTGCCCGGCGGGCGCGGTCACGGTCGAGGAGGAGGCAAACAGCACCATCCACTCGACCGAACCGTCGGGAAAGACCTCGCCCAGCACCTCGGTGCCGTGGATCTTGGGCGTGAACACGTCCTCCACTGAAGACGGCGTTTTCGTCATCAGGGGCGCGTCGGCGATCACGCCCGCGCCATGCACGACACCTGTGATCACACCAAAGCGCGCCTCGATCGCCTCGCGCGCCGCGCGCATCTGGCCCGCGTTGCAGACGTCGGCGGCCACGACCATGACCTCGGCCCCTTGCGCCTCCAGCGCCTGCACGGCGCGGATGCGCGTGGCAACCCGGTCCTGCGGCGCGTGACGGCGCAGGTAATCCGCCCATTCGGCGCGATCCGGCAGGGCCTTGCGCGCCAGAAGCGCCAACTTCGCCCCGCGCGCCGCCATGTCCTGCGCCAACGTCAGGCCGATGCCGCCAAAGCCTCCTGTGATCACAACGACACCGCCATCGACTGGCGGAACCGCCTCCAACGCCACGGGCCGCATAGCACATTCGAACCGCCGGTCCCCGCGCAGCGCCGCGATGCGGTCGCCCGGCTCGGCCAGCAGTTCCTCCAACAAGCGCGCCTCGAGCGCCGCCAAGGCGCTATCCCGCACGGCTTCGGCCCGCGCGCGCGCCCAGAACGGCGCCTCCACAACCCCTGGCAATTCCACATCCAAAGTCGTGACCGAAACGCCCGCCATCTCGCGCGGGATCACCCGCGCGGGTCCAGCCACGGTGGCCTTTTCCGGGTAGGGCAACGCCTCGTCCCGCAGCCGCGCCGCGCCATTGGTCACCACCGTCAGATGCACGGGACGCGGAACCGCCTCCCCCTCAAGCGCCTGCGCGAGAAAGAGCAACGTGTAGAACCCCTGCTCCTGTACGCGATGGAAGAACGACGACCCGGGCCGATGCCCCTCCCCCTCCGTCAGCAGCCAGAAATGCCCGATCCGCGTCGGCAACAAACCCCGCGCCGCCAGATCAGCCATCAGTAGGTCGAACCCTTCGCGGCCATGCTCCGGCGCGAGAACATACCCCTCACCCACCCGGGCAAAGCCGTCACCGGGCCGCACCTCGACCACCTCATGCCCCGCACCGCGCAGCCGCGCAGCCAGCCGCCCCGCGACTCCGGCCTCGTCCATGAACATCAGCCAGACCTGCCGGTCGGCATCCTCCAGATCGGACACCTCCACCTCGGCAGCGCGCGGCCGCCAGACCGGCTTCCAGCCCCAGCCCGACACGTCATCCGAGCGCATCAGGAACGTGGGCCGCGTGTCCGCCGCCTTGCCCGGTTCGATGAAATAGCGTTGCCGCTGAAAGGCATAGGTCGGCAAGACCACCCGGTTGCGCCGCGCCTCGCCCCAGACCTGCCCCCAGTCGATGCCCACGCCCAGCGCCGCCAGCCGCCCCAGCACCTCGAACATATGCGCATCGTCGGCCACGTCCTCGTCGCGATGCCGCAAGGACGACAGCACCTGCCCCGCCACCACACCGGGATGCGCCCGCGCCAGCGAGGTCAGCGCCTTGCCCGGCCCCACCTCCAGCAGCACGCGCGACGGCCCGGAAACCGCGCCCACGCAATCGGCAAACAGCACCGTTCCGCGCAGGTGCGACACCCAATACCCCGGGTCCGTCGCCTGCGCGTCGGTCATCATCTGCCCGGTCACGTTGGAGGTCAAAGGCACCTGCGGCGCGCGCAATTCGATGCTGCGCAAGTAGTCGCCAAAGGCCTCCAGCACCGGCTCCAACAACCGCGAATGCGCCGCGATGTCGATGCCGATGCGCTGGCAATCGACGCCTTTCGCCGCCAGCACACCCTCCAATTCATCCAAGGCCCCCTGAGGTCCCGAGGCCACCGACAGCCCCGGCGCATTCACCGCGCCCAGATCCAGCGCATCTCCCAGCAAGGGCCGCAACGCGTCTGCCGCCAAACCAACCGACAGCATCCCGCCCTTCGGCACCGAATCCATCAGCCGCCCGCGCAAATGCACCAGCCCGATACAGTCCTCGAAGCCCATCACGCCCGCCACGCAGGCCGCCGTGTTCTCGCCCATGGAATGCCCGGTCAGCGCCACGGGCGTGATCCCCCAGCTCATCCACAGCTGCGCCAACGCGTATTCGGTAATCATGATGAGCGGCAATTGCACCGAAGGCCTGAGCAACGCCGCCTCGTCCGACCCCAGCCAGAGCGCGCGCACATCCCGTTTCTCTGCTTCGGAAATACTCACTTCCGACGCCGCCATCAGCGACTCCAGCACAGACAATCCACGATCCATCCACTCGGCAAAGACCGGCTCCGTCTCGTACAGGTCCCGCGCCATGCCCGCGTACTGCGCGCCGCCGCCCGGGAACATGAAGACCACCTCCGGCGACTCCACCGCCTCGTGCACGAACTGCCGACGCGGTTCGCGGCCATCCAGACGGTCCGCCGCCTCGGCATGGGTTCCGGCAACCACAACCATGCGACGATCGAAATGACGCCGCCCCTCGCGCAGCGTCCAGGCGACATCCGCCAAGGGCTGCTCGGGATGCGCGCGCAGATGCGCCGCCAGACGCGCGGCATTGGCCTCCAGGGCCGCCTTGGACCGGCCGGAAACCGTCAGGATCTGGAACGGCCAGTCGCTCTCGTCGCTGGCCACCCGTTCCGGCGCTTCCTCCAGCACCACATGCGCATTGGTCCCGCCAACGCCCAGCGAATTCACCCCGGCGCGGCGTGGCGTCTCTCCGCGCTCCCACGCGGTCAGCCGGTCGTTCACCACGAAGGGAGAGCCGTCGAAATCAATCGCCGGATTGGGTTTCTCGAACCCCAGCGAGGGCGGCATCTGCCGATGGTGCAGCGCCAGCGATGCCTTCACCAGAGATGCAACGCCCGCCGCCGTATCCAGATGGCCGATGTTGGTCTTGACCGACCCGATCCGGCAGGTCCCCACCGCATCCGATGTCTCGCGGAAGGCCTGCGTCAGCGCAGCCACCTCGATGGGATCGCCCAGATATGTCCCGGTCCCGTGGCATTCAACGTATTGCACCGTCTCCGCCGTCACACCCGCAAGGGCCTGCGCATCGGCAATCGCCTCTGCCTGCCCCTCGACCGAGGGGGCCAGATACCCGGCCTTCTGCGCGCCGTCGTTGTTGACAGCGGAGCCCTTCACCACGGCCCAGATGTGATCGCCATCCGCAATGGCATCCGCCAAACGACGCAGCACCACCACGCCCGCGCCCGACCCGAACACCGTCCCCTTCGCCCGATGGTCGAAGGCATGGCAGGCCCCGTCCGGGCTGAGGATCTCGTTCTCCTTGTACAAATACCCGCGCCCCTGCGGCAGTTCGATGGTCACGCCCCCGGCCAGCGCCATGTCGCATTCGCCGTTCAACAGCGCCTGCGCGGCGTAATGCACGGCGACCAGCGACGTTGAACAGGCGGTTTGCAGGTTTATCGACGGCCCCTTCAGGTCAAGGATATGCGACAGCCGCGTCGTCATGAAATCCTTGTCGTTCCCGGTGTGGCGCAGCAGGAACATCCCCGTGTTTTCAACCAGGTCCGGGTTCGAACAGACGTTGAAGTAGAAATACGACCCCATCCCGCAGCCCGCGAACACACCGATGGAACCATCAAACCCCTCGGGCACGTGGCCCGCCGTCTCAAGCGCCTCCCATGCGACTTCGAGGAACTGGCGGTGCTGCGGGTCCATCACCGCCGCGTCCTTGGGCGACAGCCCGTAGAACTCGGCGTCGAAGTCCGCGAAACCATCCAGCGGCGCGGCAAAGGGCACGTAATCGCGGTGGCGCATCAGGCCGGGGTCTTCGCCCGCGGCGGTCAGCTCTTCCTCGGACAGACGGCGGATCGAGGACACGCCGTCGCGCAGGTTGCGCCAGTAGGCAGCGATATCCTCCGCTCCGGGCAGGTGCGCGGCCATGCCGACAATTGCGATGTCATTCTCGCTGACCGAGTCCGTCATGCCCAAACCACCTTGTCAAAATAGACGTTCCCACCCTTGCTTCAGGAATGCGGGAAAAATGCGGCGGTTTTTAGGAATTCACCCCGGAAAAAGCCGCATTCACCACGGGACTGTTTCTACAGTGTAGAAGATGACCGCTTTAGGTGCAAAATTCACGGGGAATGGCGGACAATACCCTACCCCTTTTGGTAAGGCCTACATGCCCGAAAGCACGGCGACCGAGTCCCAGTTCACCCAGAGCGCCAGCGCCGTCAGCCCCAGCGCCACCGCGCCGAACCCAAGGTCGTGCAGCCCGTCCCAGGCCCCCATGCGCCGCGCCAGCCAGACCACCACCGGGTAGGCCGCCAGGTAGGCGCAGCCCATGCCGACCAGCGCGCCCAGCAGCCCCGCTGCCTCCAGCCCAAGCAACAGCCCGGCCCAAAGCAGCAGCGCCCGTGCCAGCGCGAGGACAAAGAAGCGTTTCGAATCCCCCGCCGCCAGCGCCGCCTGATCGTAGGTCATGACGATCAGCGCGGGCATCTGCGCGCAGGCCAGCACCACGGCCACGGCCCCCGCCGCGATGTAGCGGTCGTCGTAAAGCAGGCTCACCAGCCAGTCGCCCAGCAGGGCAAAGACCCCGACGAACCCCATCAGCATCGCCGTGACCACCACCCGCATCTTGCGCAGCTTGGCGAAATTGGCGGCGCTCTCCTTCGGCGGCGCTTCGCGGTAGATCGGGATCAGGATCTTCTGCGTCACCATGTAGCCCAGCATCATCGGGAAGGACGCCCAGAAGAAGCCGATGTTGTAGACCCCGAACACCTCCAGCGCGAGGTGCTTGCCCATCAGGATCTTGTCCGCCTGGTTGTAGAAGAACCCCGCGATGGTCGCCAGGAACACCCATTTGCCGAACAGCATCAGCTCCGACACGGCCTCCCGCTCCCAGTGAAAGCGGTTGCGCGGTCCGGGCAGGAACACCGTGTTCAGGATTACCTGCATCACGGACCCCACCAGCGCCGAAACGACCAGCGCCCAGACGCTTTGCCACCACCACGCAAGGAGGATCGCCACCACGACGCCCGACAGCTGCGTGGCCATGTCCAGAACCGTCACCCGCCCCAGCATCAGGTGCCGGTTGGCGGTAATCATGCTGGTGGGCCGGAACCCGTCGATCGCCAGGGTCAAGGCCGCCACGGGCAACATCGCGGCCAGCTCCGGCTGGTCGTAGAACTGCGCCATCGGCCAGGCCAGCGCACAGGCCACCGCCCAAAGCCCAAAGCCCCGCAACACCTGCATGGTCCAGCCGGTGTTCAGGAATTCAGGATCATCGCCGCGCTTCGACTGCATCACCGCAGGCACAACACCCACGTCCGAAAACTGGTGCAGCCCCATCAGGAACACCATCACCAGCGCCATCAGGCCAAAGGCCTCGGGGAACAACAGACGCGTCAGGATCAGGTTCGACGCCAGCCGCACCATCTGGCTGAAGCCAAAGCCCCCCACCGTCAGCAGGCTCGACCGCAGCACCCGCGCCCCAAGCCCCTGCCCCGTCATGCCCGGAATGGTTATCCTCACCGCCCCCTGCTCCATCCCTCGGCGCGTCCCGCCGTCAGTTTCACGGCCAGGGCAACGCCCGCGTAGACGCCGAACCCCAGCGGGTCGCGCAGCGCGATCCCCAGCTTCTCACGCAGCGGAAAGGGCTTTTTGTCGTCGTTTTTCAACAAATGCGGATACAATTTTTCGATCTCATGCACCCCGGCGTCCTGCCTGCGCCTGACGCGCACCAGCCGCCCGAACCCCTCGGCAATCGGCCAGTCATACGGCGCGGGCACCCCATGCCGTTCCTCGGGGGTAAAGCTCAGCCGCACGAAGGTGTCATCGGAAATGATGTCAGGAAATTCCCCCCAACGCGCACGCCCCGCCGCGTTCACCGCGAACAGCCCGCAGCCCGGCACGCCCTCGCGCATGAAGGGCACGCGCGCCCACATTCGCGCATAGGCCCGGCTGACCGCACCCTGCGCCGTGATCCGGCAGGCACCGCTGGCATAGGCGGGCGCATCGCCCTGCAAGGCCTGCACGATCTGCGCCAACACCCCCGGCGACACCGTCACATCCGCATCGAGGTAAATCCGTACCGGCCCACGAGCCACCGCATCCCCGGCATTCAGCGCACCCAGCTTGCCACCCTCGGCGCGTTCCAACACCCGCAACGCCCAGCCCTTCGCGGCAAAAGCCTCTGCGAACGCCCGCGCCCGCGCCGCCGTATCGTCCCGGCAGCCGTTCGCCACGACGACGACTTCGACGCCCTCGACCCCGTCGGACTGCAAAAGCGCAGAAAGGCAGCCGCCGATCAGCGCTGCCTCGTTCGACGCCGGCAGCACAACCGTGGCCCGCATTCCGTCTGAATCCTTCGCTTTCCCCACAACCCGTACCCGCTGCGCCACACCCGGCGAAAAACCTGAACGCTTCCGGAACATTACTTTCAGTTAACTATGGCCAAATGAAGGAGCCGCCGGAAATACTCGGCCCAACCTGCCACGGGGAAGGCGGGGCTGCCAACTCAGGGAATCACTTTTGCCGCAAGGCCTTCGCATCGGTTACATCGTCCCGCAATTTCCGGGACAGACCCACATCTTCTTCTGGCGCGAGATCAAGGCGCTCGAAGCGATGGGGCACGAGGTGCATGTCTTCTCTACCCGCAAGCCGCCCGCGAAACTGATTTCCCACGACTGGGCGGGCGAGGCCATGGCCCGCACCACCTACCTTGGCCGCGTGAACCCGATCTTTGCCCTGTCCGCCGTGGCCAAACTGACGCCCAAGGGCCTGCCGAAATGGCTGCTGACCGAGCCGCGCGCCTTTTCAAAGGACGTGCTCATCAGCCTCGCCGCCGCCGACCGGCTGCACGCCGCGGCAAAGCGCCTGAACCTCGACCACATCCACGCCCATTCCGCCGCCCGCGCCGCCTTTATCGCCGCGCTGACGCACCACATGGGCGGGCCGCGCTACTCGCTGACCCTGCACGGACCGCTGTCCGACTACGGCCCCGGCCAGCGCTTCAAATGGCGCGATGCCAGCTTTGCCACCGTCATCACGCAAAAGCTCATGGACGAGGTGCACGAGCAGCTCGCGGGCGACCTGCCAGACCGCCTGCTGATCCGTCCCATGGGCGTCGACACCACCAATCTGAAGCGCGCCAAGCCCTATCAGCCGCCAGAGCACGGTCGCCCGATCCGCATCTTCTCCTGCGCGCGGCTGAACGTGGTGAAGGGCCATCAGGACCTCATGTCCGCCACCCGCCAGCTGATCGACCAGGGCGTCGACGTGCGCGTTGAAATCGCGGGCGAAGACGATCACGGCGGCACCGGCTACCGCACCCAGCTCGAGGATCACCTGAAGAAACTCCGCCTTCAGGACCACGTCAAACTGCTTGGCGCGATCTCGAACGTCGAGGTCAAGGCCAAGCTGGAGCAGGCGCACCTCTTTGTCCTCGCCTCCTGGCACGAACCGCTCGGCGTCGCCTATATGGAGGCCATGTCCATGGGCGTGCCCACCGTCGGCACCGACGCGGGCGGCGTGTCGGAACTGATCGCCGACGGCTCCACCGGTTACCTCGTCGAACCCAAGAACCCCGGCCAGCTGGCCCGCACCATCCGTTCGCTGGCGGGCGACCCCGACGCACTGCTGCGCCTGTCCTCGGCGGGTCGCGCCCATATCGAGGCGAACTTCCGCGCCGAACTGGGCGCCGAGGTGCTGGTCGAGGAAATCAACCGCCTGCGCGGCTAAGCCGTAGGTTGGGTTTTCAACCCACCTGCGTGTCCGATTCGCGTCGTTGTGGGTGGCAGTGCGCCGCAAAGGTTAACATGTGGCCACTTTACCCCCTGAATGTGGTCACGACTCACCTTTCAAAAAGGTTAACGCGCTTCCGTTAACGAGGCGTCCGCCCGGTTAACCCCCAAGGCTCTCCAGCGCCACATCCGGCGCGTCCTCGGCCCCGAACCGCAGCGCTTCGACCCCTGCAAGACGTGTCACACCCTGCGGTCCGCGCACCTCCGTCACCCCGTCAACCTGCTGGAATTCATAGCTTTCCTGCGCGAGCGGCAGCACCACCACGTCCTGCCCCGCGCCGCCGTTGATGACATCCGCACCGCCGCCTGAAACTATAACGTCGTCTCCGCCCAGCGCGACCACGTAATCCTCGGCCGCCGTGCCCTCGATCCGCTCGGCGGCACCGGACCCCAGGACCCGGATTCCGTCAGCGAAAACAGTGGCTTCGCGCTCCTCCCACTGTGGACCAGAGGCATTGTAGGCCGCCAGCATGTCCCAACGCGGGTTGGAATCCTCAAGATGTCTTAACGCGCCCCACGAGCCCCATTGCGAGGCCGGGGCCACGTCCACAAACGCATTGAACAACGTCCCGCCCGATGCTGCCCAGCCACCCAGCAACTGCTCATAAAGTTTCGCCATTTCAGGGGTATAGTTGAAAACCTTGAAGAACTCCGTCAGCCTCTCGTCATTCACCTGCGCACCGTGCGCCGTGACATGCGTGCCACCTTCGTACATCACGAGGTCCAAATCATAACGCCGCGCCGCGCCCGCCTGATAGGGGAACACTTCGTTAACCAGTTGCGATAAACTGCCTTCTTCCAAGGCTTTAGCCACCGGGGCAATCGCCGCCTCGAACCGCGCGGCCTTCACGAACTCGCGCAGGGACACCCGCCGCAGGCCCTCGGCCTCGCCCGCCTTGGTCGCCAGCGCCTCGGACTGGTCGAGCCAGCCGTTCATGCGCTGCGCCATCTCTTCCGAGCCCATTTCGTAGCCAAAATATCCCGTGATCGCATAGGCATCGAAGCTTTCGACCGGCTTGCGCCCCAACGCAAGGTACGCCAGCGGCGCTACGAGGATCTGCTCCTCCAGCCCCGGCCAGCCGGTGTGCGTGCCAATCACCCGCACCAGCCGCGCCTCGGCCTCATCGCCGTAAACCTCGCTCCAGATGTCCATAACTTGTGCCGAGCGCAGCCCGTACCACTGCATCCAGCCAAGTTCGCTTTCGCCCCAAAGCGTCGTCGCCTGTGCCCGCGCATAGCCCGCTTGCGGAAAGATCTGGTTCCAGACCTCGTTGGAATACTCGACATAGGCTTTCAAACCGGGGTCGAGATCGCGGTTAACCATCTCCGCAAAATGCCGGACATAATCGTCATCCGCCGCGTGCGGCATGTTGAACCACGGGTCCGCCCCCAGCACGTTCGCCAGCCGTACCATGACCTCGAGCGGCACGCCCCAGTCCAGCCAGTTGGCGCTTTCCATCACGGGGCGGTCGGCCCAATTCATCACCGGCGAGCCGTTGGTCAGCATCCAGTCCATGAAGCGCACCGACCGCGCATCCTGAATCCTCTCCAGAAACAAGGGGTTGAACAGCGCCCCGGCCTCGTACAGTGGCAGGTATTCCTCCTTCACGATGGCGATGTTCCGGATCGGATCGTCGGCGGAAACCTCATCGATCCGCACCCCCACCAGCCCCTCGCCAGGGCTGTACGAAAACGTCACGCGGCCGTCGTCGTAGCGCACACGCCGCGCCCGTCCGGTGACTTCAAGTTTGCCGGTGCCCTCGTAGGTCAGCACGTAATCTCCGCGCAACCACTCCTGCCCTTCGTCCTGATCGGTTAACAGGACGGCCTCAAGCGCCACCACCTCCGGCGGGATCGCAACCGGATAGTCATATTCATTAAGATACCCGCCCGCGCGCAGTTCCTCGGTCGACATGGCGCCCCACTCCGTCGCGGAATGTCCCACCCAGCCGCGCGCGGATTTCATCATGTTCACAAAGGGATGCTGCGTCGACCAATCGGAAATCCCGTTCAGCCCGAACCCCAGCGACGGCAGCCCCGCAGGCCGCATCCCGCTGGCGGGCAACACCAGCGCCTCGCGCTCCGGCAAGTCCGGCGCGGCCTCTTCGGTGACCTCTGCCACCACCTCTGACCCGCGCGCCTCCACGGTCGCCGCAGCCGTCGCCACCGGCGCCGCCGCCCAGATCGCCTCGGCAATCGCGCCGTAGTTCAACACCACATCCGGATGCAACGTCGCCGGAGGCCGATAGCGCGCCGGGGGCGGCGCGTCGTAAAGCCAGCTATAAACCACCATGGAGGCAAGGAAATACAGCGACGGCGTCCCATGCGGCGCGCCATCCTCATACAGCGCCTCGACGGGCACATCGGCCAGCGGACCGCCCTCCGCCATCAACCCCGCCAGGACAGAGGCCACCGGGATCAACTCGACCTCCAGATCGGGACGGGTCACGTCGAGCACGTTCACCAGATCGCGATACCACTGGTGGTATTCACCAAGGTTAACCTGATGATAGCGCTCGAAATCCCTCTCGCCCGGAGGAAACCGCCCGGTGATCGCCTCCATCTCGGCCCAGCCTTCGTAGACGAACAGGCGCGAGGCCGGGCTTTGCTCGTGCACCCAATCGAACAACTTCTGCATCGCGCCCAACGGGCTTTCGCCGGTCGAATTGTCCCCCTCGTAAGGCACGTCAGGCAGCTGGTACTGGATAAAATTCGCAGGCGTCACAAGGACATCGGTGAACCCACCGTCGCCGAATCCCCCCTGCCCCGGCCCCCAGACGCCCTTCACGCCGCTGAAAGACCAATTGGCAGACGGCGGCAGGCTCTCGGCAAAGTTGCGCAGAAAACCCCACTGGCCGTCGACGCCAAAGGTCCGCCCATCGGCCTTCGCCATCTCGTTCAGCCAATGCGGCACGTTGGTGTTCTCGGCCTTCTCGCTGAGGTGATGCACCAGCGAATTGCCAAAGATGTAAACCTTGGCCTCCTGCCGCTCTGCCACGGCAGCGCCTGCCAACCCCAAGCCGAGAGCCAAGGCCCAAACCACTGTCCTGATCATCGCACTGCCCCGCCTGTCATGGCCTGTTTTCCCGGAGTATGCCCCAAATCCCCGACGCATCAAAGCCATGCCACCCGCCCCGCGCGAGTTTTTGCGCTTTTCATGGGTTTTCATTTACAATTGCAGGCGTATAGTGCGGCCCATGATGACCTTGGCCCATATCACGAATGCTCCGCGTCTTCCGGCGCCTTTCGTGCGTGGCCACGACCTGCTGCTAGCACGCCTCTGAGCGTGCACCTGTCGGCGCGCCTGCTCAGAGGAGACATGTGACGCGCCGAGCCATTCCAACAGCAGTCAGGACACATACATGACACCGATCAATCTGGCCCAGAAACTGGCCATGTTCTCAACGCACTGGGACCCGCATGTCGTCGCGTCGTACAATGACAACGACATCATGGTGGTGAAATTTCAGGGCGCGTTTCCCTTTCACAAGCACGACACGACCGACGACTTCTTTCTCGTTCTGGAAGGCGAGATGGTGATGGAGTACGAGGATCGCGACCCGGTGACCGTAAAGGCGGGCGAGATCGTAATCGTGCCCGCCGGACAGGTGCATCGCCCCCGCGCTGACGTGGAGGTAAAGGTGCTGCTGATCGAGCCGAAAGGTGAACCAAATTCCGGTGATGCCGACATGACCCCGGCCACCAAACCGCAAATCTGAAACGGACCAAGACAATGACCGATTCCAACCGCGTCCTCATCTTCGACACCACGCTCCGTGACGGCGAACAGTCGCCCGGCGCGACCATGACCCATGATGAAAAGCTCGAGATCGCCGAGCTGCTCGACGACATGGGGGTCGACATCATCGAAGCGGGCTTCCCCATCGCCTCCGAGGGCGATTTCGCCGCCGTCTCCGAGATCGCCAAGCGATCGAAGAACGCCGTGATCTGCGGCCTTGCCCGCGCGCAACTGCCCGACATCGACCGCTGCATGGAGGCGGTGAAACACGCCGCGCAGCCGCGCATCCACACCTTCATCGGCACCTCGCCACTGCACCGCGCCATTCCGAACCTCACCATGGACGAGATGGCCGACCGCATCCACCAGACGGTGACCCATGCGCGCAACATCTGCGACAATGTCCAGTGGTCGCCCATGGACGCGACGCGCACCGAATGGGATTACCTCTGCCGCGTGATCGAGATCGCGATCAAGGCCGGGGCAACGACCATCAACATCCCCGACACCGTCGGCTACACCGCGCCGCGCGAAAGCGCCGACCTCATCCGCCGCCTGATCGAGACCGTGCCCGGCGCCGACGATGTGGTCTTTGCCACCCATTGCCACAACGACCTCGGCATGGCGACGGCGAACTCTCTCGCGGCAGTCGAGGCCGGCGCGCGCCAGATCGAATGCACCATCAACGGGCTCGGCGAACGCGCAGGCAACACCGCCTTGGAAGAGGTCGTGATGGCCATGAAGGTCCGCCACGACATCATGCCTTTCGACACCGGCATCGACACGAAGAAGATCATGCATATCTCGCGCCGCGTCGCCACGGTGTCTGGCTTCCAGGTGCAGCCGAACAAGGCCATCGTGGGCAAGAACGCCTTTGCCCATGAATCCGGTATCCACCAGGACGGCATGCTGAAGAACAAGGAAACCTTCGAGATCATGCGCCCGGAGGACGTGGGCCTCGCCGGGACCTCCCTGCCGCTCGGCAAACACTCCGGCCGCGCCGCCCTGCGCGCCAAGCTCAAGGACCTCGGCACCGAGGTGGGCGACAACCAGCTCAAGGACATCTTCGTCCGCTTCAAGGACCTCGCCGACCGCAAGAAGGAGGTCTTCGACGACGACATCCTCGCGCTGGTCTCCGCCACCACCGAAGGTGCGGACGCGATCCAGCTGGTGAACCTCCGCGTCACCTGCGGCACAGTCCCCGCCGAGGCCGAGATCGAGCTTGAAATCGACGGCAAGGACCAGCAGGCCACCTCCGAAGGCGACGGCCCCGTCGATGCCACCTTCAAGGCGATCCGCGTCCTCCACCCCAACAAGGCGCGGCTGCAACTCTACCAGGTGAACGCCGTGACCGAAGGCACCGACGCACAGGCCACCGTCTCCGTCCGGCTCGAAGAGGACGGCATGATCGCCACCGGCCAGTCGGCCCATACCGACACCGTCGTGGCCTCCGCGCTGGCCTATATCCAGGCTCTCAACCGCCTCCTCGTCCGCCGCGCCAAGGTCGGCCCCGGCGCCGACAAGCGCGAGATCAGCTACAAGCAGCACTGAACGAAAACGCCCGGGCCTCATCCGCCCGGGCGTTCCTGTTCCGGGCGCCGCGCCCCTGCTTCTTCTTGGTCCAAATATCTCCGGGGGAGCGCCGCAGGCGCGGGGGCAGCGCCCCCTCTTCAGCTCTTCTTCACGAACTTCGTCAGGATCACGATCCGCTGACCCTCGACCCGGCCCGAAATGTGCTCGGCATTGTCCGGCTCCAGCGAAATCTTCCGCACCGCCGTCCCCTGTTTCGCGGTAAATCCCGCGCCCTTCACCGGCAGCGCCTTGATCAGCGTGACCGTATCGCCGTTCTGCAACACCGTGCCGTTCACGTCGCGATGCACGATCGCATCGCCCGACGGCGCACCGGCCTGCGCCCACTCCATGACCTCCCGCTCCAGATAGGCCATCTCCAGCAGGTCATTCGCCCAGGCCGCGTCCAGCGCGTTCAGCAGCCGCCAGGCCACCACCTGCTCGGCGGGTTCGGTCGACCAGATCGCCTCGTTCAGGCACTGCCAGTGCGGGCCATCCTCGGGACCACCCTGCACCCCCGCAAGGCAGGTCTCGCACAGCGCGATCTCGTCATCCTTGGGGGTCACGGTATAGGGGCTGGTCGGCTCGGCCTTGCAAAGCGCACATTGGGTCATTGGAAATCTCCTTGGTTGACCGGGCAATGGCCCCTGCGCGGGCAAAAGTCCATGCGCCAATCCGCCCTCAGAACAGCAGCCCCACCACCAGCGGCGCCAGCACCGCCGTCAGGATCGCGTTCAACCCCATACCGATGCCGGAAAACGCCCCCGCCGTCGGGTGGATGCGAAAGGCATGCGCCGTCCCGATTCCATGCGCCGCGACGCCAACGGCAAATCCGCGCGCCCGCCAGTCCTTCACGCCCAAAGCGTTCAGCATGGGCGTCGACACCACCGCCCCGATGATCCCCGTCAGGATCACCAGCGCGGCGGTCAGCGTCGGGATGCCGCCCACCGCCTCGGACACGCCCAGCGCCACCGGGGCAGTGGCCGATTTCGGCGCCAGCGACAGCAGCACCGCGCCCCGCAACCCCATGGCCCAAGCCAGCCCCAGTGCCGACAGCATCGCCACCAGTGACCCGGCCAGCAGCGCCGCCAGCATCGGCAGCGCGGCCCGCCGCACCCGCCCGAGGTTCAGGTACAGCGGCAGCGCCAGCCCCACCGTCGCCGGGCCAAGCATGAAATGCACGAACTGCGCGCCCTGAAAATACGTGTCGTAACGCGTGCCCGTCCCACGCAGCACCAGCGCCAGAAGGATCACCGCGATCAACACCGGGTTCGCCAGCGGATGCCGGTTCAACAGCGCCGACACCCCCTCGGCGGCGGTATAGGCCGCCAGTGTCAGCGTCAGCCAAAGCAGCGGCTCCCGCGCGAGGTAGGACCAGAGCGCCAGCGCCTCATCCATCCTCCAGCCCTCCGGTCAGCCGTGCCACCAGCACGAAGGCTCCGACCCCGGCAAGGATCGCCAGCACGGTGGACCCCACCAGCGCAACGATCAGCCCGATCCCATGCGCCGCGATCACGTCGAGATGCGCCACCACGCCCACCCCGGCAGGCACGAACAACAGCGACAGATGCGCCAACAGTCCCTGCACGGTCTCCTGCATGTAGCCCGCCAGTCGCGGCACGATCAGGAAGGCTGTAAACAACCCCGCCAGCCCCAGCACCGGGCCGGGCACCGCCAGCGACAACCCACGCGACACGGTCTCTCCTGCCAGCTGGAACGCCAGCAGGATCAGCACGACCCGGATCACAGCATCGACGGCACGACCTGGTCCGGCGGACGATGCCCGTCGGCAAAGGTCTTGATGTTGATGATGACCTTCTCGCCCATCTCGACACGCCCCTCACGCGTGGCCGACCCCATCTGAGGCGTCATCACCACGTTCGACATGGCCCGCAGATCGGCGTTCCCGTGCGAGCCCTGCTCGTAGACGTCCAGCCCCGCGCCGCCCAGCTGCCCGGCCTTCAAGAGCCGCACCAGCGCGTTCTCGTCGATCACCTCCCCGCGCGAAGTGTTCACGATCACCGCATCCGGCTTCATCAACTGCAACCGCCGCGCGTTCAGCAGGTGAAAGGTCGAGGGCGTCGAGGGACAGTTCACGCTGACAACATCCATGCGCGCCAGCATCTGGTCGAGGCTCTCCCACCAGGTCGCGTCCAGCGCCCCTTCGACCTCGGGCCGCAGCCGCCGCCGATTGTGGTAATGCACCTGCATCCCAAAGGCCGCCGCGCGCTTCGCGACCGCCTGCCCGATACGCCCCATGCCAAGGATGCCCAGCCGCTTGCCGCCCAGTCGACCGCCCAGGAACGCCGTCGGCGCCCAGCCCTGCCAGGACCCGTCCTGCATCACCGCCAGCCCGTCCGGCAGCCGCCGCGTCACCGCCAGCATCAGCGCCATCACCATGTCGGCGGTGTCATCCGTCACCACCCCCGGCGTGTTCGACACAAGGATGCCCCGCGACCGCGCCGTCGCCACGTCGATGTGATCGAACCCCGCGCCGTAGTTGGCGATCAGCTTCAGCCGCTCGCCCGCCTGCCCGATCAGGCCCGCGTCGATCCTGTCGGTGATCGCGGGCACCAGAACGTCGCAGTCCTGCACCGCCGCCACCAGTTCCTCGCGGGTCATGGGCGTATCTTCCAGACGCAACCTGACGTCGAACAGTTCCGACAGACGCGTCTCGACAACTTCGGGCAAGCGTCGCGTCAGGACAACACTCAGACGTTTTGATGGCATGGAGGCTCTCCCGTGCTTCTCCGATGGGCGCGTTACGGCTAACCTGCGTCAGGACCGGACGGGGCACAAGAACCCGCCGAACAAAAAGAGCAGGCGGACATGTTCAGACACCTCGCGACAGCGTGCATTGCGCTGATCCTGGCGGCAACCTCGGCCCCAATCTCGGCATTGGCGGCGGAACGCGGCTCCGTGACCAACCTCCCCATCCCGCGCTACGTCTCGATGAAGGCGGCCGAGGGCAACGTGCGCCGCGGCCCCTCGCTCAGCCACCGCATCGACTGGGTCTACACCCGCCGCGACATGCCGCTCGAAGTCACCGCCGAATATGGCCACTGGCGCCGCGTGCGCGATCGCGACGGCGCTGGCGGCTGGGTGCATTACTCCCTGCTCTCCGGTGTGCGCACCGTCATCGTCGAAGAGGACATGCTCTCCCTCTACGCCCGCCCCTCGCGCGATTCACAGGTCAACGCCCGCCTCGAACTGGGCGTGATCGCGCGCCTCGGCGAATGCGGCGTCGACTGGTGCCAACTCACCACGGGCGGATACAAGGGCTGGGCCCCGAAAGCCGCCCTCTGGGGCGTCGCCCCGGACGAAATCCGCGACTGAACACGAAAAAGCGCCCGGCCAAACGAACCGGACGCCCCTGCTTCTTTGGTTTTCCAAATACCCTCGGGGGAGTCTGCCAGCGGCAGACGGGGGCAGCGCCCCCTCTCGCACCAAGATCAGTAGAACATCGCCACGTTGTTGCGCAGGATGATCTCCACCGCGATCAGCGCGACGAAGAAAAGCAGCGGCGCAAGGTCCAGCCCCCCCATGGGCGGCAGGAACGACCGCAGCTTGCTGTAGATCGGCTCCAGCAGCCGGTTCAGCCCGTCCCAGATCGAGGCCACCAGCGGCTGGCGCAGGTTCAGGATCTGAAAGTTGATGAGCCAGCTCATGATGACATGCGCGATCACGATGAACTTCACGATGCCGATGATCATCAGCAGAATCTGGAAAAGCGAAATCATCGCAGGCCTCTTCATATTTCGGTTGCGTACCACCTAAGCGCCCGACGCCCGCAGAACAAGAGTGCCGCGAGGTCTTGGTTGACGTTGCTGCCGCAGCGCAGCATGTCCCGGGGTCAAAGGAGTCCTGCCATGTATCCCTTCTTCCGCCTCTTCAAGGACATGCGCGCCGCCCGCCGGATGCCGCGCATGGGCATCTTCGACACCCATGTCTCGCACCACCGCTGCATGCCCTGGGACCTCGACATGTGGAACGAATTGAACAACGGCCGCACCCTGACGCTCTATGACCTGGGCCGCATTCCCATGGCGGAACGCATGGGTCTTCTGGACGTGCTCAAGCGCGAGAAATGGGGCCTCACCGTCGCAGGCTCCGTGGTACGCTACCGCCGCCGCGTGCGCGGCTTCGACAAGGTCGAGGTACAAACCCGCGCCATCGGCTGGGACCATCGTTTCACCTACATCGAACAAAGCATGTGGAAGGAGGACGGAGAATGCTCCAGCCAGATCGTGCTGCGCACCGCCATCACCGACCGCAACGGCATCGTGACGACCGACCGCCTCGCCGCCGCCATGGGCGTCGACATGACTACGGCACCCACCCTCCCAGACTGGGTCACGAAATGGATCGAGGCCGAAGCCGCACGCCCCTGGCCGCCCCACCGCGAAACCTGAGCCGGTTACGCACAACCTCCGGTCACGCGTAGGTCGGGGTTCCACCCCGACTCCCCCGGTTCCATCTTGCCAGCCCCTCCCGCACAGGCTCTAACCTGCCCGCAGGGGGGACGACATGACCACGACACACCGCAAACGCATCTGGGGCTGGGCCTTCTACGACTGGGCACAGCAGCCCTACGCCACGCTTGGCCTCACCTTCATCTTCGCCCCCTATTTCGCCGCCGTCGCCGCCGAATGGTTCCTGGCGCACGGTCAGGCCGATCAGGCCGCCCGCGCCAGCGCCCAGGGGCTGTGGTCCTCGGCCCAGACCGTCGCGGGCCTCGTCATCGCCTTTTCCGCGCCCTTCCTCGGCGCTTGGGCCGACTCCACCGGGCGAAAACTCCCCTGGATCCGCGTCTTCACCGCCCTCGCCATTGTCTGCGCCTTCGCCCTCTGGGGGCTGAAGCCCGACGGCACCGGCCTGATGGTGGCTCTCGTGGCCTTCTGGGCGGGCTTCGTCTTCTCCGAATCCGCCTTCAACCTGAACAACGCGCTGCTGCCCTCCCTCGGCTCTCGCGCAGAGATCGGCCGCATCTCCGGCATGGCCACCGCCTTTGGCTATTGGGGCGGGGTGCTGTCGCTCTTCATCATGCTGCTCTTTCTGGCGGAAAACGACAGCGGCAAGACCCTCATCGGCCTCTCGCCGCTCTTTGGCCTCGACCCCGAGGCACGCGAAGGCACCCGCTCTGTCGGACCCTTCATCGCCATCTGGTTCGCGCTCTTTACGATCCCCTACTTCCTCACCATCCGCGAGGACCGCACACCGCACAGCGCCACCATCGGCTCGATGCTGCGCGACCTGCGCGCCTCGGTGACGGCCATCCGGAAACGCCGCTCCTGCCTGAACTTCCTCGTGGGCAGCATGTTCTACCGCGACGCGCTGACCGCGCTTTACAGCTACGGCGGCATCTACGCGAAACTGGTGCTCGACTGGACCATCATCCAGATCGGCGTCTTCGGCATCATCGCCGCCATCGCTGCCGCCGTCATCAGCTGGATCGGCGGCATCGCCGATGAACGCCTTGGCCCGAAACCTGTGATCCTCGCCAGCATCTGGGCGCTCATCATCGTCTCCACCGTGGTCGTCGGCATGTCACGAGACCACCTTTTCATGATCCCGCTGCCCCCCGGCAGCCTGATCCCCGACGTCACCTTCTTCATCTGCGGCGCGATCATGGGCGGTGCGGGCGGCGCGCTTT
This sequence comes from Sagittula sp. S175, assembly GCF_049800975.1. Classification (NCBI taxonomy): domain Bacteria; kingdom Pseudomonadati; phylum Pseudomonadota; class Alphaproteobacteria; order Rhodobacterales; family Roseobacteraceae; genus Sagittula; species Sagittula sp. S175. The sequence continues at coordinate 210,817 of NZ_JBNAGB010000004.1, read as the reverse complement.
ACTCCGCTTCGCGCTCGCTCATGGTGCGCCACACCGACCCCGAGCGCCCCGCCGAAGCCTTCGGCCTCTTCGCCCTCACCGGCAAGGCCACCGCCTTCCTTGCCCCAGCGCTCATCACCCTCTTCACATTGTGGACCCAATCGAACCAATTGGGCTTTCTCCCCGTGATCTTCCTTTTCCTCCTCGGCCTCTTCCTGCTACGCTGGGTGCGACCCGAAGGGGATATGACCCAATGATCCGCAAGACATTCCTGATTGCCCTCATGGCCCTCGCGGCCTGTTCCCCCGCCCCCCGCGACATCTCGGGCGAGCGGATGGAAGTGGCGAAACCCATCGACCCGGTGCTGTCCTCGAAACAGGCCAAGCAGCTGTTCGGCTCCAAATCCAGCGCCTCCGCGCAGGCCTCCGCGCCCTATGGCTCCTATTCCAAGGGCTGCCTCGCAGGCGGCGCGGAACTGCCCGAGACCGGCCCGACATGGCAGGCCATGCGCCTGTCGCGCAACCGCAACTGGGGCCACCCGGAACTGGTGGACTTCGTGCAGGATCTCAGCCGCAAAGCCGCGCAGCAACCCGGCTGGAAAGGCATCTACGTCGGCGACATGAGCCAGCCGCGCGGCGGCCCCATGCTGACCGGCCACGCCAGCCACCAGATCGGCCTCGACGCCGACATCTGGATGCTGCCTGCCAACGACCTGACCCTCTCCGCCAAGGCGCGCGAGAACATCTCGTCCATTTCCATGCGCCGTTCGTCGGGTGCCTATACCAACGACAAATGGACCCGGCAGCACCACGAGATTATCAAGGCCGCCGCGCAGGATCCGCGCACCGCGCGCATCTTTGTCTTTCCGGGCGCCAAGGTGCAGATGTGCAAGGACGAGAAAGGCGACCGCGCCTGGCTGCGCAAGGTCCGTCCGTGGTGGGGCCACCACTACCACTTCCACGTCCGCCTGAACTGCCCCAAGGGCGCGGCGGGCTGCGTCAACCAGGCGGCACCGCCTGCCGGGGACGGCTGCGCCGACGCCGAACAGTGGGTGAAGAACATCCTCAATCCGCCGCCGCCGGACCCGAATGCCAAGCCCGCCCCGCCCCGGCGCGAGCTGACCATGGGCGACCTCCCCGGCCAATGCGCCGACGTTCTCGCCGCCCAGTAACTCCATGACACAGCTCAAAGCGCGCGGCCCTCTGGCCGCGCTCTGCCTTTTCCTGTGCCTGCCCACGACCCTGCGCGCCGAACCCGAATACCTCGGCACCTTTACCTGGCCGGTCCGGGTCCACGACGCAGGCGGCTTCTCCGGCCTCGAAGTCTCGGATGACGGCAGCCGCCTGACGGTCATCTCCGACCGCGCCATGATCCTGTCGGCCACCATCCAGCGCGACGGCTCCCGCATCACCGCCATCACGCCCACACCCCCGCGCGGCCTGCACGACCCCGACGACAGACCCCTGTCGCTCGAACTCTCCGATTCCGAGGGCCTCGCCATAGCGCCCGACGGCACGACCTACGTCTCCTTCGAAGGGGAACACCGCGTCTGGGCCTACGCAGACGACGGCCCCGCCCGCCCGCTGCCGCCGATCACCGGCTTCAGCGCCCCGCACCCCAACACCGGCCCCGAGGCGCTGGCCATCGACGCCCGGGGCCGCCTCTACACCCTCCCCGAACGCTCCGGCCAGCTGACCCGCGCCTTTCCCGTCTGGCGCTTCGACGGCACATGGACCCAGCCCTTCGCAATCCCCCGCCGCGGCGGCTTCCTTCCCGTGGGCGCGGATTTCGGCCCGGACGGAAGGCTCTACCTGTTGGAACGCGCCTTCAACGGCTTCGCCTTCTCCAGCCGCATCCGCGCCTTCACCCTGTCGGACTCCGCGATCCTCTCCGAGGACACCCTCGTCCACACCCGCCCCGGCCAGTTAGACAACCTCGAAGGCCTCGCCGTCTGGCGCGACGACACGGGCGCGATCCGCCTGACGCTGATCTCGGACGACAACTTCAACGCGCTGCAATCGACGCAAGTCGTCGAATTCCGACTGTCCCCCTGACCCCTTGCACGACTCACCCCATGTCGTTAAGGACCGCCCGTCCGGCATCCTGCCGCGCCAAGTCCCCGCAACCTTGTCAAAAACGGGTCCATCATGAACCGCACGTACATTCCCGGCATCCTTGCCATGGCCGCCATCGTGCTGGCCTCCAACATCCTGGTCCAGTTCCTCTTCGGCAACTGGCTGACCTGGGGTGCCTTCACCTATCCCTTCGCCTTCCTCGTCACCGACCTGATGAACCGCATCTACGGCGCGCCCGCCGCGCGCAAGGTGGTCTTCGCGGGCTTCATCGTCGGCGTGATCTGCTCGCTGATCGGCACCCAGATCATGCTCCAAGGCGACGGCTACACCTATCCGGCGGTGACGCTGCGCATCGCGCTCGGCTCCGGCCTTGCCTTCCTGACGGCGCAACTGATGGACGTGGCGATCTTCGACCGCCTGCGCTCTGGCGCATGGTGGCGTGCGCCGCTGGCCTCGACGCTGGTCGGCTCCTCGCTCGACACCGCGATCTTCTTCACCATCGCCTTCTCCGCCGCCCTCACCGCGATCGAGCCGGGCAACGACGTGTCCTGGGCAAACGAGGCCGTGCCGCTCTTGGGCGCAGGCCCCATGGCGCCGCTCTGGGTGTCGCTCGCCGTGGCCGACTGGATGGTGAAACTGGGCCTCGCACTGGTCGCGCTGATCCCCTTCCGGGTGATCGTGGCCAAAGCTCTCGGGACGGCGCAGGCGGCCTGAACCGCCGCGCCGAAACGCTGCATCTACAGGCACGTTAACCAAAAATTCGGCTAGAACGCAAAAAATACTTTGTGGTTCGGGGATCCCGTGCCACCATCATCTTGCGTGTGTACCGAGCCAGTGGGCCAACAACCCGCACACGCTAAAGCTTTGCGTTGAAACAGCTGAAAGGAGGTGATCCAGTGTCAAGAGAAGCATTGGAGAGAGGTGTCGGAACAGTTCGAGGAGACGCGACCTAGGGCAGCCCCTGGGTCACATGACCCCCGGATTGGCAGAGCCTAACCGCCCCGCCTCCGTAATTCTCGAAGGGTCGCTTGACGCAGGCGGCCCTTTTAAATTGTCTTGAGTTCAAATTGAATTTCAATGAACTGGTTTTCGCATTCGAGCGCAGCGAGAGACCGCGAACAGCCAATTCAACTGTAACTCGAGACATTGTTTGCCCTTTACTCTGCGCGCCGCGCCACCACATTTGGCCCCATGCGCATCAACGACCAAATCACCATCGAGGACTGGGAACTGACCGAACAGTTCATCCGCGCCTCGGGCCCCGGCGGGCAGAACGTCAACAAGGTCTCCACCGCCGTCGAACTGCGGTTCGAGGCAGAGCGCTCCCCAAACCTCCCTGCCCCGGTGAAATCACGCCTCAAACGCCTCGCAGGTCGCCGCTGGACCACCGACGGCGCCATCGTCATCCAGGTGCAGGACACCCGCAGCCAAGCCCGCAACCGCGAGATCGCCCGCGAGCGCCTGGCCGAACTGATCCTCAAAGCCTGCGAAAAGCCCAAGCGCCGCATCGCCACCAAGCCCACGCTGGGATCGAAACGCCGCCGCCTTCAGGCGAAAAAGGAACGCGGCGAGGTCAAGGCGCTGCGCGGCAAGGTCGATCCCGGCAATTGACCCGCCCAGCCTGTTCGCCCCAAAGGCAATCAGGCCACAGCGCCCCGCTTCATCTTGACGAAAATACCTCCGCCAGAGGCACCCCGAGGAGGAGGCCGCAGGCCGACGACGAGACAAACAGCGCGCGGCGCACAGCCGCGCACCTTTGGGTCACGTCGCCTCAGAACCGCTCCAGCAGCCGCTCCAGGTAATCACGCTCCACTTCCGGGCGTTCCGTCTCGCCCGACCGCTTGCGCAACTCGCCCAGCAGTTCCTCGGCGCGGCGATAGACGTCCTCGCCCTGCAACAGGCCCTCGTCCGTCCCGGTCCGCCCGGTGGTCCCGGCATTGCGGCCCAGCGGATCACGCTGCTCCTGCGGGTCGCCGCCCTCGGCAAAGCCCTGCTGCCCGGACCGCTGTTGCCCCTGCTGCTGCTGTTGCTCCGCCAAGGCCTCGCCCAAGGACCGCATCCCCTCGCGCAGCGCCTCGAGCGCCTGTGACTGCTGGTCGATCGCCTCGCCCAACGCGCCGTCCCGCAGCGCACGCTCGGCGCCGTCCATAGCACCTTCGGCCCGCTCCAACGCGCGCCCGGCCTCTTCCCCAGCCTCGGAGCCCTGCCCCGGCAGGTTGTTCCGCTGGCGGTTCAACTCGTCGCGCAAGGACCGCTGCCGTTCCGCCAGACTGTCCGCCAGCGACTGCCCGTTCTGGCTCTGGCCCTGCTGACCCTGCCCCGGCTGACCGTCCTGCCCGCTGCCCGGCTGTTGCCCCTGTTGCTGGCCTTGCTGCTGACCCTCACCGGGCTGCTGTTGCTGGCCCTGCTGTTGTCCCTGCTGACCCTGATTCAACTCGCGGAACGCCTCGTCCGACAGTTCCTGCTGGTCGCGCAGCGTTTCCGACAACCCTTCCATCGCCTGCTCACCCGGAGACTGCCCCTGACCCTGGCCCTGGGTCATCTGCATGTTCTCCAGCATCTCCTGAAGCTGGCGCATCGCCTCCTGCGCCTCAGCCATCCGGCCCTCTTCCATCAACTCCTGAATGCGGTCCATCATCCGCTGGATGTCGTCCTGCGACATCTCGATCATGTCCTGCGGGTTCTGAGGTTGCCCCTCCTGCTCACCGCGCTTGGCCTGCTCCTGCGCCAGCTGGCGCATGTAATCGCGGGTCGCCTCGCGCAGTTCCTGCATCAGTTCGGCGATTTCCTGATCCGAGGCGCCGTTCTTCATCGCCTCTTCCAGACGCTCCTGCGCGCGCTGCATCCGCTGCCGCGCGTCCTCCAGATCGCCCTCTTCCAGTTCCAGCGCCAGATCCCACAGCGCCTGCGTGATCTCCGCCTGCGCTTCGTCGCTCATGCCGTCCAGCGCGCCCGCCTCGATCCGCTCCATCAGACCACGCAGGGTCTCGGCCTGCTCCGGCTTGCGGAACAGCGCGTCCGAGCGGTTCAGCACCGCGCGCAGGATCATCGCCGCCTCGCGCGCGTAATCGCGGTTCCACAGCAGCGCCTGCCGCTCCTCGATCAGCGCCGCCGCCACCGGGTCAAAGAACCGCCGACCCGGCAGCGTGATCTCCTCGGGCTGGGACAGCGCGCTCTGCCCGCGGGCGTCCTGCACCTCCAGCTCCATTCGAACCGGCAGGTTCGCCCAGGGGTGCAGCGAGAAGTTCGCCACCAGAGGTTCGACGAAATCCGTCCGGTCCCCCGCCACCGGCATCGGCAGCGGCACTTCGATCACTTCCTGAGGCTCCGGCTCCAACGCCCGCCCCCAGCGACGGTCCACCGCGCCAAGGTCCAGCGTGATCCGCGCCACCCCGGTCACGACGCCATGGTCGTCCTGCGCCCGGAAGGGGATCTTCGCCTCGCCCTCGTAACTGGTCTCGATCTCGCCCTCGCGCGCCACGCTCGGCCCCGCGTCGGGCACCATGGCCACCTGCCATTCACGCCCGCCGGGCCCCTCGATCGCCAGCCGCCCAGAGCGCGCCACCTCGAAATCCTGCGCCGTGGCGCTGGCCATCTCGGGCGTGACCTCGCGGTCCGAGACATCTTCCTCGACCGTCAGCGCGCCCACCTGCCCGTACATGCGCAAGGTGATCGCCGCGCCCTCCGGCACGGAGAGTTCCGGGTCGGTGATGTCGTTCAGGTAGACCGACGGCAACCGCGTATAGGCGGGCGGCTGCATCCAGCCTTCCCACGCCGGCCCCTCGGCCAGCCCGCCCCCGCCAACACCCATGTTGGTCACCGATTGCACGCGCCCGAAGGACCCGAACAGCAGCGCCACCGCCAGACCCAGCACCGCGACATAACGCAGGGCAAAGGGATCGGCGCGCGACACCCGCAGGTCCGGTTCCACCGCGCGGGCGTCGCGCAGGCGCGCCTGCATCCGCGCCTGATGCGCCTTCCAGACCGCCAACGAGGCAGGATCGTCGCCGCCAATCGCCTGCCGGTCCAGAAGCGCCTGAATGGGCCGCCCCTTCATCGCCTGATCCAGACGTACCAGCGCGGCATCCTCGGACGGCCAGCGGAACATCCGCACACCTCGCCACAGCGCCCACAGACCCAGGCCCGCCAGCACCGCGCCGACGCCCCAGACCCATTCCACGGCCACCTCGTCCTGCACGCCCAGCATCAGCAGGGCCAGCACGACGAACAGCACCGACCACAGCGGCCAGAAGGCGCGCGTGACGGCCTCTGCCACCATACCGGAACGGGTCAGCCGCAGCGGCCACCGGATCAACCCGGTGACACGCTCGGAATTAGGGGTGTGTCGCGGTTCCTTGCGAGCCAAAACGCGCCTCCTGCATCAGGTTGCGCGCAGGATAGCTCACAACCATTCAGGAACGGTATCCCGATTTATGATATCCTCATAGGTCGGACGCGCCCGGATGACGGCGAATTGAACTTCTTTTGCCAGAACTTCGGGCACCAGCGGCCGCGTGTTGTACTCCGACGACATCACCGCGCCATAGGCACCCGCCGACCGGAAGGCCACAAGATCCCCGGCCTTCAGCGGCGGCATCAGCCGCCCCTTGGCAAAGGTATCGCCCGACTCGCAGACCGGCCCGACGATGTCATAGGGGGCCAGTTCGGTCGCCACCTCGGATTCCATGACCGGGATGATCTCGTGATGCGCGTCATACATCGCCGGGCGGATCAGGTCGTTCATCGCCGCGTCGAGGATCAGGAAATCGCGCCCCTCGCCGTTCTTCAGGTAGATCACCTTGGACACCAGCAGGCCCGAGTTCCCGGCAATCAGCCGCCCCGGCTCGATCTCGATCTCGCAGCCCAGATGCCCCACGGTGCGCTGGATCAGCTGGCCATAATCGGACGGCAGCGGCGGCGCCTCGTTCGAGCGCGCATAGGGGATCCCCAACCCGCCCCCCAGATCGAGCCGCGTGATCTCGTGCCCCTCGGCGCGCAGCACCTCGGTCAGTTCGGCGACCTTGCGATAGGCCTGCTCGAAAGGCTCCAGCTGCGTCAGCTGAGACCCGATGTGAACGTCGATCCCCACCACCTTCAGCCCCGGCAAAGCCGCCGCCTCGGCATAGACTTCCTTTGCCCGCGCGATGGGAATGCCGAACTTGTTCTCGGACTTGCCCGTGGCGATCTTGGCATGGGTCTTGGCGTCCACGTCCGGGTTCACGCGAATGGCCACCGGCACCTCGACGCCCATGGACTGCGCCACCTCGGAAATCGCCCGCATCTCCGGCTCGGATTCGACGTTGAATTGGCGAATGCCGCCTTCCAGCGCCAGCCGGATCTCTTCCTTGGTCTTGCCGACGCCGGAAAACACGATCCGCTCTCCCGGCACGCCAGCCGCCTTGGCCCGCGCATATTCGCCGCCCGACACCACATCCATGCCTGCGCCCGCCTTGCCCAGCGCCGTAAGGATCGCCTGATTGCTGGCCGCCTTCATCGCGTAGCACACAAGGTGCGGCCCCCAGGACAGCGCCTCGTCGAACAGCGTGAAATGCCGCAGGAGCGTGTTCAGCGAATACAGGTAAAACGGCGTGCCGACCTGGGCCGCGATCTCGGCGACGGGAACATCCTCGGCAAACAGCTGGCCGTCACGATACAGGAAGTGGTCCATCGGCGCGCTCCATTATGGGTTTCGCGCGATGTACCGCGAAGGACGCGGCGGGGCCAGCCCCCAGCATCGGAAATCGGTTGTCCAAAGGAACCGGGGCTAGGCCCGCCAAACCGCCCCGATCACTCGATCCGGATATGGAACACCGACCAGACCCAGCGCCCGTCATCCATATCCTTCAGGTCCGCCCGCTCGGCGCGGGGAAAGACCACCCAGACCGGGCCGAAATCCCCGATCCCCAGCGCCTGCCCGTCGCGCGACGTCGCCAGAACAGCGCCCTGAGCGACCATCTCCGCCACGGGCGCCTCGACCGCGTAGCCGTCCAGAGCCTGCACGCTCACCGTCTGCCCGTCAGCCCCCGCAACCGCCAGCACATCCGCCAGAAGCGGCCCCGCAAAGGCATGCACCGCCTCCCCTTTCGGGAAATCCGCCTGGACCGTCACCTGCGGCAGCGCGGCGAGGGCAGCGGCATCAAACGCAAAAGCCCGGTCAAACCGCACATCGTGGTGGCCAAGGAACTTGTCCACCGCCGGATCGAAGGCCCCACGGTTCGGAGCCTCTACCGCACCGGTCACCGTGACCAGCGTCTGCGCTGCGACGGGCAGCGCTCCGATCAAAAGGGCAAATCCCAGGACAAGCAGTCGGACCATGGCGGCCTCCAATCGTGAAACATTCCAACAATCGAAGGCTACCGCCAAACCGGAACAAGGCAAGCGTTAGCTGACTGGTCGCGCACGAAACCACAGGTAGAGGGGCAGCCCGCAACTGACACCGATACAAAAGGTCGCCGGAATGGCCAGAAGCGCCAGCCAGTTGCGCCGCACCGCCACCTCGGACAGAATCCACAGCGTCAGCACCACCGCCGCAATCGTCAGGTCCCAGGTCAGCCCCCGTGTCCCGTCATTGACGAACCACGAGTCCACCAGCGCCCCCAGATCCCAGCCATTCGCGGACAGGAAGCGCCCGAAATAGATCATCGGGTGCACCGCCCCCCAGGCGGCCAGCGCCAGCCAGAGGTGCCGCAACATCAGCCCCGGATCCCGACGGACACCGTGCCCTGAACCGAAAGCCCGACCGGTGCCTCCTTTGGCTCTGGCGGGATCGGGTCGCCGTCCGCGCCGCAGGCAGCGACCACCGACAGGAACACGAGGGCCATCATGGCGCGAAGGGTCATCACAGCAGTCCTTTCCAGCGGTCCACCTGGGCGCGCACCTGCTCGGGCGCGGTGCCACCATAGCTTTGACGCGAGCGTACCGAATTGTGTACACCAAGGACATCATAGATCGACGCGTCGATCTTGCCATGCACCGCCTGCATCTCTTCCAGCGACAGGTCCGGCAGGTCGCAGCCCTTGGCCTCGGCCTTGGCCACCAGCGCGCCCGTCACGTGATGCGCCTCGCGGAAGGGCAGGCCGGTCTCGCGCACCAGCCAGTCGGCCAGATCGGTCGCAGTCGAGAAGCCCGAAGACGCCGCGCGCTCCAGCACCTCGCGGTTGCCGGTCATGTCCTTGACCATGCCTTCCATCGCCGCCAAGGCCAGCATCCAGTTGTCAGCGGCGTCGAACACCTGCTCCTTGTCCTCCTGCATGTCCTTGGAATAGGCCAGCGGCAGGCCCTTCATCACCATCATCAGCGCGACATTGGCGCCAAAGATGCGGCCGATCTTGGCGCGGATCAGCTCTGCGGCGTCGGGGTTCTTCTTCTGCGGCATGATCGACGAGCCGGTCGAGAACCGGTCCGAAAGGGTCACGAACCGGAACTGCGCCGACGACCAGATCACCAGTTCCTCGGCAAAGCGGCTGAGGTGCATGGCGGAAATCGACGCCACCGACAGGAACTCCAGCGCGAAATCCCGCGCCGACACGGCGTCGAGGCTGTTGGCCATCGGCGCGTCAAAGCCCAGCGCCTCTGCCGTCATGTGCCGGTCGATGGGAAAGCCCGTCCCCGCCAGCGCCGCCGCACCCAGAGGCGATTCGTTCATCCGCTTGCGCCCGTCGCGCACGCGGGACAGATCGCGCGAGAACATCTCGACATAGGCCATCATGTGATGCCCCCATGTCACCGGCTGCGCGGTCTGCAGGTGGGTAAAGCCCGGCATCACCCAGTCCGCGCCCGCCTCGGCCTGCGCCAGCAGCGCCTTCATCAGCGCCACCAGCCCGCTTTCGGCGGCGTCGAACTGATCGCGCACCCAAAGCCGGAAATCCGTCGCCACCTGGTCGTTGCGGCTCCGCGCCGTGTGCAGACGCCCCGCCGGTTCGCCGACGATCTCCTTCAGCCGTGCCTCCACGTTCATGTGGATGTCTTCCAGCGCCGTGGAAAATTCGAACGACCCGCCGTCGATCTCTGACAAGACCGTGAGCAAACCTTCCCGAATGGCCTCGGCATCGCTAGAACTGATGATACCCTGTGCAGCCAACATGGAGGCATGGGCCCTCGATCCGGCGACATCCTGCGCCGCGAGCCGCTTGTCGAATCCGATCGAGGCGTTGATCGCCTCCATGATCGCATCCGGCCCTGCGGCAAAGCGGCCGCCCCACATCTGGTTCGAGGTCTTGTCCGACATGACGTGCCTTTCGGAGGTCTTATGAAAAGATTTGTGCTTGCGGCTCTCTATACCGGTGCGATGGCGCTGGCAAATCCGGGGTTCGCCGATGTGGCCGCCGCGCAGGCCGTGGTGGCGGGCGACATGCGCAAGATGGTCTTTCACCCCGCACCCAAGGACGCGGGCAAGGCCGATTTCATGACCTTCGACGAGCAGCCGCTGAACCTGTCGGACTGGCAGGGCAAATGGGTTCTGGTGAACTTCTGGGCGACCTGGTGCGCGCCCTGCCGCCACGAGATGCCGATGCTGTCGGAATTGCAGGCCGAGCTGGGCGGCGACACCTTCGAGGTCGTGACCATCGCCACCTCGCGCAACCCGCCCGCCAAGATGCAGGACTTCTTTGCCGAGATCGGCGTCGACAACCTGCCCCTGCACCGCGATCCGAATTCCATGCTGGCCCGCGAAATGGCCGTGCTGGGCCTGCCCGTGACCGTGATCCTGAACCCCGAGGGGCAGGAGGTCGCGCGCCTGACCGGCGACGCGGATTGGTCCGGGGCCGATGCCAAGGCGCTGCTGACGGCTCTCATGGCCGACCCGGCAAGCTGATCTGACGCAAGGCAATGGGGGCCTGGCCCCTACGTACAACCGGAGTTTGTCGCGCCATGCGCGACGGGGGGCTCTGCCCCCCGACCCCCGAGGGTATTTTTGTCAAGATGAAGGGCAAGGCGCGCCTTGCGCCATCTCTGTTACGCGCGATTCCCTCAGAGACTGCGTAGGTCGGGGCTTGCCCCGACTCGCCCGCTGAAAACGACAACACCCGCCCGGGAGAGAGACCGGGCGGGCGTCATGCTCTCGGAGAGAGAGAGAGAGAGAGAGAGAGAGAGAGAGAGCAGGTCGGGTTGAGCGGAGAGAGATCGCTCGCCCCTTAGGGTAATTGGTTATTTCAAGGCCAGAAGGACACGCTTCGTACGCTGTTTCTGTTCGTCTTTCTTGTCGTCGCGCTGCCAGCCGTCCTTGGCGGTGCCGTCCTTGTCCACCATCATCTGGCCTTCGGTCATCAGTCCGTCGAGGCCGTATTCGCGGTACTCCAGCCCGCCGCGGATGGCATGAGTCACCCGCACGCGCGGCTCATGGAAGCCGTCCGGATGCACCATGGTGAACTTGCATTCCCCGACCGTGCGATTGCAGCGATGCGGGACAAAACGCGTCACGGCCCCATCGAAGGCGATGGTTTCCACCACGTCCCCCTTGGCGTTCGTCTTGTAGCTGCCGGCGAACTGAGCCCGCGCGCCTTGTCCCGCATAGACGTCAAAGACATGGAGGGCGCCTTCGGTGCCGCGCTTGATGTGGGTCAGGGCGCCTGCGCGGTCCTTCATCACCAGCATCGAGCCTGCACCCATGCGGTCAACTTTCCAGGCAATGTCAGCCTGTGCGAGCGATGCCATGAAAACCAGGGCGAGGGCTGCGAAAATTGCGCGCATGTCAGCGTTTCCTTGTCGTCGGCCCCCACCGACAAGGACAGATTTGGGCGAAATCGGGGCGGCGCGCAACGACTTCATGCCACAATCGCCCTATTGGCCTGCATGTTGCCAACAGTCTCCGATCATTGCGAAAAACCGTTTCCAATCAAGGCGGCAATCTCCGCCGCAATTCCGCCCAAAACCGCCCGAATCAATGCGCAAACCGCCCCGCAGCCGCCCCGCGCGATTCGGTTTCAGGCAAAATCCGACGAAATGTGGCGACCTTCGCCACATTCCCCTTCCCCCTGACGCAACGCCTCTTTTGACAGCGCGCCCGCGCCCCGCCACAGTCATCGACAGGGAGGACACCATGCCGCTGCACTGGCTCATACTGCTGGTCGTCGGAGGGATCGCGGCCATCGTGGCGCTGGTCCATCGCAGTGGCCTGTCCACGCCGAAACGCTTCGACACCGAGGACGAGGCCCGCGCCGCCTGGGCGCGCGAGTTCCCCGAGCTGCCCGCCGGCACCGTCACCCTGACCCGCAAGCGCGCCGCCGCGTTGGTCATGACGCCCGAAGGCCCCGGCCTCGTCTGGCCCATGGGCTCCGACAGCACCGCCCGCCTGCTGCGGGGCGCCCGCGCAAAGCCCACCGCCACGGGCCTCGACCTGACCCTGCCCGATCCGACTGCGCCAGGCCTGCGCCTTGTCCTGACGCAGGACGAAACCACGGCCTGGACGCGCGTCATCCAGGCCAACAAGGAGCCAGCCCATGCCCGATGACCTGACATTCCCGGACGTGGTGCAACTGGCCGTCCCCCTGTTCATCGCCGCCATCCTGGCCGAGATCCTCTGGATCCGCATCACCGGGCGCGGCGGCCGCTATGAAACCCGCGACGCGGTGACCTCGCTCATCATGGGGGCGGGAAGCGTGGCGTCGGGCATCCTGCTGGGCTTCCTCGCTTGGGGGTTCTTTATCCTCTTGTGGGAAATCACCCCGTTCGACCTCGGCACCTCGCTCCCCGTCATCCTCCTGTGCTTTGTCTTGGATGACCTGCGCTACTACTGGGTGCACCGCTTTGGCCACCGCATCCGCTGGGTCTGGGCGAGCCACGTCAACCACCACTCCAGCCAGCATTACAACCTGACCACCGCGCTGCGCCAAACCTGGACCGAGACCTTCACCTTCATGATGATCGTCCGCGCGCCGCTGGTGCTGCTGGGCTTTCACCCGGCGCTGGTGCTCTTCGTCGGCGGGATCAACCTGATCTACCAGTTCTGGATCCACACCGAGGCCATCAACAAGCTGCCCCGCTGGTTCGAGGCGGTCATGAACACGCCCTCGCACCACCGCGTGCATCACGGCCGCAACCCGCGTTACCTGGACAGCAATTACGCGGGCGTCTTCATCATCTGGGACAAGATGTTCGGCACCTTCGTTCCCGAGGAGGAAAAACCCGACTACGGCCTCGTCCACAATCTCGGCACCTTCAACCCGCTGCGCGTGGCCTTTCACGAATGGCAGGGCATCTGGGCCGACGTGCGCCAACCCGGCCTGACATGGCGCGAGCGCCTGATGTACTGCTTTGCGCCCCCGGGGTGGAGCCATGACGGCACGCGCCAGACCTCGGACCAGATCAAGGCCAGCCACCTCGCCCGCACCCCGCAGGACGCGGGCAAGCCAGGGCTTGGGTAAGGCCTTACTTGCAGTAAGGCCCGCCGCGATAGCTGGCGATGTCGTAGTGGAAATGGTTCTCGTGCATCCCGTCCGACCCCGGCCCGAGGGTCGTGCCGAAGGTGCCGCAGGCCGCCTTGTGCATCTTCTTCAGCACCGGGCCCTTGTCCTTGGAATGCCAATCCGACAGCACGTCCAGCTCGCTGCCGTCCATCAACCGGATCGCCGCGATGTCGATGGCGTTGCCCTTGGAATGCTCGGACAGCCGCGCGCCGCGCTTGTGGTTGCGCGTGCGGCACGCATAAGAGGCCGCGACCTTCAGCTCGTTCACGCCGCCGCCCCGGTTGCCCACCGCCGGACGCGCCGCCGAATTCACCCAGTATTTCAGCGCCTTGGCCGTCCCACAGTTGATTGTCGCCGGGGTCGACAGCGCCACGCCGTCCACCGCCTTCAGAAGAACGGCATCCTGAATGCCGCAGGCGCCGTCACCCGAAACATGCCCGATGCTCTCGCCGATCAAGGCCGGATCGCCGCAGACAGCCCCCTGCCCGGCAAAGCGTCCCTTCACCGCGGCGAGGCTCATCGCCATGGTGTCCTCGGCCTTCTGACGCACGCCACCACAGCTTGCGACCAGCAGAACGGCGCCCAGCAAAATCAGTTTCTTCACGGCTCTACCCCTTACGATCGCCCGCTCAGCGAGAGCGGCCAAAGTCCGGTTTATCCGTATCCTGACCGGCCTCCAGAATGCCACGCCGAATGGCCCGGGTCCGGGTGAAATAGGCATGAAGCTGCTCACCATCCCCCGTCCGAATGGCGCGTTGCAGCGCAAAAAGCTCCTCGGTGAACCGTCCGAGGATCTCCAGCGTGGCTTCCTTGTTGGTCAGGAAAACGTCGCGCCACATGGTCGGATCGCTTGCCGCGATCCGGGTGAAATCGCGGAAACCGGCGGCGGAGAACTTGATAACCTCTTGATCGGACACGCGTCTTAGGTCATCGGCCACGCCCACCATCGTGTAGGCGATCAGGTGTGGCACATGGCTGACCACGGCGCAGACCAGATCGTGATGCTCGGGGTCCATGCGCTCGGTCTTGGCGCCCAGCCGCTGCCAGTACATCTCCAGCTTGGCGACCTGTCCCTCGGGCGTGCCATCCACCGGCACGATCAGGCACCACCGGTTGTCGAACAACGAGGCAAAGCCCGCGTCGGGACCGGAGTGTTCCGTCCCCGCCATGGGGTGACAGGGGATGAAGTGAACACCGTCGGGAATATGCGGGCCAACCTCTTCGATCACCGTCCGCTTGACCGAGCCCACGTCGATCACAACCGCCCCCGGTTTCAGATGCGGCGCAATGGTCTCGGCCACTTTGCCCATGACCCCCACGGGGGTCGCCAGCACCACGAGGTCGGCGTCCATCACCACCTCTTCCATGCTGTCGCAGACGACATCACAGAACCCCAGCCGCCGCGTCATGTCGCGGCTCGCCTCGGAGCGCGCATAGCCACGCACCTCCGCCGCCACGCCGTCGCGCTTCATCGCCCAGGCCATCGACCCGGCGATCAGGCCCAGCCCGATCAGCGCGACCTTTTCGTAGACCACTGTCACCGGTCGCCCGCCTTGAACTGGCCGATGCAATAGGCGACGCGGCGCACGCTGGGTTCGTCGCCCACGGTGATCCGCAGGCAGTTGGGCAGCTTGTACCCTGCCACCCGGCGCACAATAAGCCCCTGCTTTTGCAGATACAAATCGCAGTCCTCGGCCTCCTGCTGACTGCCGAAACGCGCCAGAACGAAGTTCGCCATCGAGGTGTCGCAAGGCACGCCATGCTCGGCCAGAGATTCCGACAGCAGCGTGCGCAGGCGCGTGTTGTCATCGCGGCACTTCTCGGTCCAAGCCGTATCGCGGATCGCCGCCTCGGCCGCAGCCAGCGCGGTGCTGGACAGGTTGAACGGCCCGCGAATGCGGTTCAGCACGTCGATCACCGCCTTGGGCGCATAGCCCCAGCCCACGCGCATCCCGCCAAGGCCATACAGCTTCGAGAAGGTCCGCGTCATCACCACGTTGTCGCGCATGTCCACCAGCTTTGCGCCGCCGTCATAGCCCTCGACGTATTCCGCGTAGGCGCCATCCAGCACCAGCAGGCAGTTCTCCGGCAGGCCTTCGGCCAGACGCTCGATCTCGGCCAGACCGATCATCGTGCCGGTGGGGTTGTTGGGGTTGGCGATGAACACCAGCCGCGTCTTGTCCGTACAGCCCGCCAGCAGGTTGTCGACACAGGTCACGCGGTCGCGCTCCTTCACCTCGACCGGGGTCGCCCCTGCCGCCAGCGCGCTGATGCGGTACATGGCAAAGCCGTGCTCCGTGTACAGCACCTCGGTCTCCGGCCCGGCATAGGCCTGGCAGAGAAAGTGGATGATCTCGTCCGATCCCACGCCGCAGATGATGCGCTCCGCGTCCAGCCCGTGCACCTCGGCAATGGCCGCGCGCAGCTCGGCATGGTCGGTCGAGGGGTAGCGATGCAACTCATGCACCGACCGCGCCACGGCGTCCTTCGCCGCCGGGCTTGCGCCGAACGGGTTCTCGTTCGAGCTGAGCTTCACCACGTTGGTGACGCCGTCGACCTTGGACTTGCCGCCCTCGTACAGGGCGATCTCCATGATTCCGGGTTGCGGTGCGATGGGGGCCATTGGGGTACTCCTTCGCGTTGGGCTTACCCGCGCACGACAGACAAGAAAAGACCCACTGAAGGCGCAGTTAACCCCTCAACCGTGGGTGTGGAGCATTTACGACAGACAGACCTAGACGACGATCTCGCGCGCTTCCTGTTCGCCCACCCCAAAGACCCGCTTGTACCGGGCGATCTCGTCCTTCGGCCCCATCGCCTTGTTGGGGTTGTCCGACAGCTTCACTGTGGGGCGGCCATTGGCGGACACGGCCTTGCACACAAGGCTGAACGGCGCCAGCCCGTCGTTCGGGGCCAGCCCGCGGAAGTCGTTCGTCAGCAACGTGCCCCAGCCAAAGGACACCCGCACGCGCCCGGCAAACTGGTGGTACAACTCGACGATCTTCTGCTCGTCCAGCCCGTCCGAGAAGATCACCAGCTTCTGCGTCGGATCCTCTCCGCGGTCCTTCCACCAACGGATGGCGATCTCGGCCCCGGCTGCCGGGTCGCCGCTGTCGATACGGATGCCGGTCCAGCCCGCCAGCCAGTCGGGGGCGTTCTTCAGAAACCCTTCGGTGCCGTAGGTGTCGGGCAGGATGATGCGCAGGTTGCCGTCGTGTTCCTCGTGCCAGTCGGCCAGCACGTCATAAGGCGCACGCGCCAGCGCGGCGTCATCCTCGGCCAGGGCCGCGTAGACCATGGGCAATTCATGCGCATTGGTGCCGATGGCCTCCAGATCGCGGTTCTTGGCGATCAGACAGTTGGACGTCCCGGTAAAGTTCTTGCCCAGCCCCTCCAGCATCGCCTGCACGCACCAGTCCTGCCACAGGAAACTGTGCCGCCGCCGCGTGCCGAAATCGGCGATCTTCAGGTCCGGGACCTGCCGCAGGTGTTCGACCTTTTCCCACAGCTTCGTTGCGGCGCGGGCATACAGCACCTGCAACTCGAACTTGCCCATGTCGTGCAGCACGGCGCGCCCGCGCAGTTCCATCAGAACCGCCAGCGCGGGGATTTCCCACAGCATGACCTCCGGCCAGTTGCCCTCGAAAGTCAGCTCGTACTGATCCCCCACCCGCTCCAGATGGTAGGCGGGCAGTTGCAGGTTCTCGAACCACTCCATGAAATCCGGGCGGAACATCTGGCGCTTGCCGTAAAACGTGTTGCCGCGCAGCCATGTGCTTTCGCCACGGGTCAGGCGCAGGGACCGGATGTGATCCAGCTGTTCGCGCAGCTCGCCCTCGTCGATCAGCTTTGCCAGGGGCACGTTGGACGAGCGGTTGATGAGGCTGAAGGTCACCTGCGTGTCGCGCCGATTGCGGAAAACCGACTGGCACATCAGCAGCTTGTAAAAGTCGGTGTCGATCAGCGACCGGACGATCGGATCGATCTTCCACTTGTGGTTCCAGACTCTCGTGGCGATGTCCAAGGGCCGCCTCCTTCCGCGCGTTCAGACCCTGATACGGCATCATCACCCGGTTTTGAAAGGGCTTTCTCCTGACGGGAGGCCCGGCCCAGCGCGGAAACAAGCACTGATTTACGAATAGGTTTCGTAAGGAAGTCATCCATCCCCGCCTCCTCGCACGCCGCCCGGTCCGAGGCAAAGGCATTGGCGGTCAGCGCCACGATATGCGGCTGCGGCAGGGTCATGGCGCGGATGCGCCGCGTGGCCTCCAGCCCGTCGACTTCGGGCATGGCCATGTCCATCAACACCACGTCCGGGTGCAGGCGACGCACAAGGTCCACGGCCTCGCGCCCATTGACCGCCTGGTACAGGGTCACCGGCTCCTTCCTCAGGAATTGCTGCACCAGCAGGCGGTTGGTCTCGTTGTCATCGGCCAGCAGGACGCGGATCGGCTTGGCAATACCGTGCTCCACCGCCACCGGACCGGCGGCTCGTGCAGGCGCTTCGACGGCGGCACGTTCCAGTCGGACCGTCAGCTCGAACGTCGCGCCGGGGCGATCCCGTTGCAGCAGGCGGATGTCGCCCCCCATGCGCCGCGCCAATGCCCGACTGATCGGCAGGCCCAGCCCTGTCCCGCCAAAGCGCCGCGTCGTGGCGGCGTCAGCCTGCTGGAACACCTCAAAGATCGCCTCTGCCCGGTCAGGCGGCACGCCGATCCCCGTGTCCGACACCTGAACCCGCAGCCGCCAGCCATCCGGCATCTGTTCCGCGCGCGAGAACACCTTGACCTCGCCCGCATCGGTGAACTTGATGGCATTGCCCACGAGGTTCACAAGGATCTGCCGCAATCGCCCTTCGTCGGCACAGGCGCGCAGCGGCAGCGATCCGTCGTCCGCAAGCACCAGCTGCAACCCCTTTTCCTGCGCCAGCGGCATCAGCATCCGCGCCGCCGCCGAGATGCTTTCGGACGGGGTGAACGGCAGCGCCTCAAAGGCCATCTGGTCCGCATCCAGCCGCGAGAAATCCAGCACGTCGTTGATGATCCCCAGCAAGGACGTCGAGGCCGTGCGGATCGTATCCACGTACCCCTTGCCCTCCTCGCTCAGGTCAGTCGCGCCCAGCAGGTCACTCATGCCGATGACGGCGTTGAGGGGCGTCCTGATCTCGTGGCTCATGGTGGCAAGAAAGGCGCTTTTGGCTTGCGCGGCCTGTTCGGCCTTGCGCTGCGCCTTCACCAGTTCACGGTTGGTCGCCTCCCGCTCTGCCGCGCTTTCCATCAAGGACCGCTCATTGGCCAGCCGTCGCCGCCAGCTGCGCACGGCGAATTCCACGAAGGTATAGGTCAGGAAGGCCATCATCATCACCTCGAGCAGGTGAATGAGCTGGCGCATGCCAAAACCCCCAGCCGAAATGGCATCGCCAATCAGGAAGACCGGTACGCAAGTGGCCAGCACGGCCAGTTTGACGATCGAGGCAAGGCGGTGATGCGTCATGGCAAAGCCTGCGTTCACCGCCGCCGCCATGAGAAAGCTCAACGCCAGCAGAGGTGCCTCGTCCGTTGTGGACAGCATCATGACCGGCAGCACGCAGGCCCCGATGGTCGCCGATTGCACACCGGCGGAGAAGGCCGTGAACCGCTGCATCGGCCGCAGGGCACTGCCCGCGTCCAGCCGCCGGACGGCGATACGCAGGCACCAGGCGTCAAAGGATTCCCCCAGCAGGGTGATGCACAGGCAATAGATCGAGGCGACGGGGCTGACGATGTGCCATACAACGACGCAGCCGATCGCCGTTGCCACCTGTCTCACCCAGAATTCCCGGACCCGCGCGCGCGCGTAGCGCCGTAGCAGCGCAGCCTGGCCATAGCGTGCCTCGAACTGCGCCTCCGCAGATTTCCCGATCTCTTCACCCGTGGGCATTCATGCTCTTCCCGACCTCGCGGTGACCCTAGGTCAGGAGTGTGAACAATTCCCAAATCCGAAAAAAGACACCAAATCCGGTCAATTGGTCAGGTCAGACCAGTTTGACGCCAGCACTCTGCATCCCCGCACGCGCCGCCGCGAGAGAGCCGTCCAGATCAATCGCACGGCACAGTTGTTCGTGCACCTCGACCTGGAACCCCAGCCGCGCCGCGTCCACCGCCGAGAAGTTGACGCAGAAATCCGTCGCCAGCCCCACCATCGTCAGCCGATCAATCCCGCGCGTCCGCAAGTAACCCTCCAGCCCGGTCGGCGTCGTGTGATCGTTTTCGAAAAACGCCGAGTAGCTGTCGATCCCGGCCCGGAATCCCTTGCGGATAATCAGGTCGGCGCGGTCTGCCTCCAGCTCCATGTGGAACGCCGCACCGGGCGAGCCCTGGATGCAGTGATCCGGCCACAGAACCTGCGGCCCATAGGGCATCTCGACGACCTCGTACGGGCCCTTGCCCTCATGCGTCGAGGCAAAGGACGAATGCCCCGCCGGGTGCCAGTCCTGCGTCAGCACCACCGCGTCACATTCCACCATCAGGGCATTGATCCCCTGCACGATTTCATCGCCGCCGGGCACCGCCAGCGCGCCCCCGGGGCAGAAATCGTTCTGGACGTCGATCACGATCAGCGCGTGCATGGCATTCTCCTTTGCATCTGCGGCAATCCTAGCGCGTGACGCGACGATTGCCATATGCGGCGGATGGGTCTATGCCGCGCCCCTTCAAAGAAAGGGATTCCCATGGCGCGCCTCGGTCTGGATTTCGGCACTTCGAACACCGCCGCCGGTGTCATGGCGGGCAACACGCCTTACGTGATCCCGCTGGAGCCGGGTGAGCAAACCCTGCCCACCGCCGTCTTCATCGACTTTGCCGCAAAGAAATACATCTACGGCACGCAGGCCGCGCGGGCCATGCGCGAGGGCGCCGAGGGGCGCTTCATGCGGGCGCTGAAATCCATCCTCGGCACGCCGCTGGCCCGTGAACCGCGCCGCATCCTGAACGAACGCGTCACCCTGATCGATATCATCGCCCGCTTCCTGGCGGAAATCCGCGAACGGGCCGAGGCGCATACCCACATGACCTTTGACAGCGCGCTGTCGGGGCGTCCCGTGCGCTTTCACTCCGCCTCGGACGAGCGTGACGCGCAGGCTCTGGCCGACCTGACCGAGGCGTACCTCATGGCCGGGTTCAAGCACGTCGACTTCCTGCCGGAACCCGAGGCCGCCGCGCTGGCCGCCGACGTACAGGGCCGCTCGCTGATCGTGGACATCGGCGGCGGCACCTCGGACTTTACCCTATGTGACCGGAACGGTGCGCAGACGGACGTGATCCATTCCACTGGCCTGCGCCTTGGCGGCACCGACTTCGACAAGGCGCTTTCGCTGGACTACGCCATGCCGCTCTTTGGCTATGGGGCCGAGATCGGCGCGGAGCTGGGCGCCCGCACCCATGCCGCGCCCAAGGCGCTGTTCCACGACCTTGCCAGCTGGGAAAAGATCCCCTTCGTCTACGATGCCGCGCAACTGCGCGAGGTGGAGCGCTGGGTGCGCCTGGCCCCCGATCCCGAGCCCTTCGAACGGCTCGCCGAGGTGCTCGAAAGCCACCTTGGCCACGACATCGCCTATGCGGTCGAGGCCGGGAAGATCGCCGCCAACGCCGCCGAGATGGGCCGCATCGACCTGCGCGAGGTCGAGAAGGGCCTCGGCGTGGACCTGCTGCAAACCGCGATGAACGGCACCCTCGCCGGGTCCGCCCAGCAGATCGCCGGGCAGGCCATGGCCACCCTGACCGAGGCAGGGGTCGCGCCCGCGACAGTGGACAACGTGGTCTTTGTCGGCGGCTCGTCGCTGCTGGGGTCGGTCCGCGACGCTATGGCAGAGTCGCTTCCCGATGCGAAACCCGTTAACACGCAAGTGTTCACTGCCGTCATGCATGGCCTTGCAATCGCTGCACAATAACGATTGCCGGCTGACAATTTAAGGGATTGGGAAGTCATGTTTACGGTCTGCGCGCTTTATCACTTCACCCGCTTTCCGGACCACACCGCGCTGCAAGCGCCGCTGCTGGACCTCTGCCGTGACAACCACGTCACCGGCACCCTGCTGCTGGCCGCCGAGGGGATCAACGGCACGATCGCCGGGCCAAAGGCTGGCATCGACGCGGTTCTGGCGCATATCCGCGCCCTGCCCGGCTGTGCCGATCTGGAATGGAAGCTGTCGACCGCCGCCGAACGCCCCTTTGCCCGCATGAAGGTCCGCCTGAAGCGCGAGATCGTCACCATGGGTCAGCCCGACGTCGATCCCAAGGCCCGCGTCGGTCATTACGTCGACCCGCAGGACTGGAACGCGCTGATCCGCTCTCCGGATGTGGCGGTCATCGACACGCGCAACGATTACGAAATCGCCATCGGCACCTTCGAAGGCGCGGTGGACCCGGAAACGGCCACCTTCCGCGAGTTCCCGGCATGGTGGGAGGCGAACAAGGACCGCTTTCACAACAAGCGCATCGCCATGTTCTGTACCGGCGGCATCCGCTGCGAGAAATCCACCAACTACCTGTTGGGCCAGGGGGTCGAGGACGTCTACCACCTCAAGGGCGGCATCCTGAAGTACCTCGAAGAGGTGCCCGCCGAGGACAGCAGCTGGCAGGGTGAATGTTTCGTCTTCGACGGGCGGGTCAGCGTCGGCCATGGCCTGACCGAGGGGCCGCATGTGCTGTGCCACGCCTGCCGCCGCCCGATCCTGCCCGAGGACCGCGCGCGGCCCGAGTACGAACACGGCGTGTCCTGCCACCTCTGCGCCGACGAGACCTCGGACGAGGACAAGGCCCGGTTCCGTGAACGGCAGAAGCAGATCGCGCTGGCGCACGAGCGCGGCGAGCGTCACCTGCACGCCGACGAGGCCGATCACCCGCTGGAGCGCTGACCGTCAGGCCGGGACGGACAATCGCCCGGCCCGCCGTCCGCGCGTCAGGATCATCACCATGATCGCGATGTTCAGCGCGTTCCAGCCGATCCCGTTGATGAAGGCCCATTCGTAGCTGCCCGTCACGTCATAGATCACACCGGACATCCAGCCGCCCAGCGCCATGCCGACGATGGTCAGCATCATGACGAAGCCGACCCGCTGCCCCGCCTCGCGGGCGGGCAGGAATTCCCGCACAATCACGGCATAGGCCGGGACGATCCCGCCTTGGCTGAGGCCGAAAATCAGGCTGACCACGTAGAGGCTCACCAATCCTCCGGCTGGCAGGTACAGGAACAATGCCAGGGCTTGCAGGACCGAGCCAATCAGCAGCGTCCGGACGCCCCCAAGCCGGTCGGACAGCAGCCCAAACACCAGCCGCGACACCACCCCGCCCATCAGCATCAGGGACAACATCTGCGTCCCGGCAACGGCTCCGAACCCGTAGTCGACGCAGAGCGCCACGATATGCACCTGCGGCATGGACATGGCGACGCAGCACCCAACCCCAGCCAGCCCCAGCAGCCACACCAGTTGTCTGCCGGAAAACCCGGTAGCGCGGGCGCGCGCGTTGGCGACAGCCTCGGCCTGCGCAAGGGCTTCGGCGGGTACGCGACGGCGCAAGACCTGCGCCAGCGGCAGCAGCAGCACCACGGTCAGCACCGCCAGCACCATGTAGGTCCAGCGCCAGCCCTCATCGCCCGCATAATGTTTCGCCAGCACGCCAAGGATCAGCGGCCACAACGCCCCGGACAGGTAGTTCCCGGAGGCCGCCACCGCGACGGCCATCCCCCGATAGCGTTGAAACCACAGCGAAACATCCGCGATCAGCGGACCGAACCCCGCCGCCGTGCCAAAGCCGATGACCAGTTGCACGAGGCTGAGGATCGCGATGGAGGGCGCCAGCGAGGCCAGCGCATAGCCCGCCGCGATCAGCACCCCGGCCCCGGTCATCGCCGCCCTTATGCCAAAGCGATCCACCGCCCGGCCGATGAACAGGTTGCCCAGCGCAAAGCCGACCATGGTCAGCGTGTAGGGCATGGAGGCCTCGGCCCGCCCGACGCCGAACTCGGTCGCGACATCGGGCAGGATCACGATGATGGACCACATGCCGACGTTGCCCATCACCGCGATCAGCAGTGTCAGGCCAAGGCGTATCCAAGAATATCTACTGTCAAAGGGGCTTTCGGTCATGACACGACCCTATGCGCAGGCTGTCAGCGCTGATAGTCAGAAAACGACAGAAACGGAGCACGCAATGACCGATCCCATCCACAGCCACACCCTGCGCGACGGCCAGACCGAGATCACGGTGCTCTCCATCGGATGCGCGGTGCAGGACTGGCGCGTCGCGGGACGGCGCGTGGTGCTGGGACGGTCCAACGTCGAGGACTACCGCACCAACCCCGGCTACCTCGGGGCGGTGGTGGGACGGCTGGCCAACCGGGTGGCAGGGGCGCGGTTCATGCTCGATGGACAAGAGGTCGTGCTGACCCCGAACGAAGGCACGAACCAGCTGCACGGCGGGCCGCAGGGCTTTGGCACGCGCAACTGGCGGATGACGCCCGAGGGAGAGCGGTCTGTCCTGCTGGAACTGACCTCCGAGGATGGCGACATGGGCTATCCCGGTCGGGTCGAGGTGTCCGTGCGGATGACGCTGGAAGGCGCTGCGCTGACATGGGACATGACCGCCGTGCCTGATCGCGAGACGCCTATTGCCTTGGCCCAGCACACCTATTTCAACATCGCCGGAGAGGGCGACGTGCGCGACCACCTCCTGCGCATCGCCGCCGATCACGTCACGCCCACCGGTCCCGACCTGATCCCGACGGGCGACCTGCTGGACGTCACCGGCACACGCTACGACTTCCGCGCGGCGCGGACGATTGCCGAGGCTGACCCCGAGGGCGAGGGCTACGACCTGAACTTCGCGCTAGCGGGTGAGGGTCCGCAGGCCGAGGTCATGGCGAATGGGATGCGCCTGAGGCTCTGGACCGATCAGCCGGGGTTGCAGGTCTATACGTCGGGGAACCTCGCCCCCGCCGGGACGCCCTTCGCCGATGTGGTTCACGGTCCCTTTGCCGGGATCTGCCTAGAGGCGCAGGGATTCCCGAACGCGGTAAACACCCCGGCGTTTCCCCCGGTGTTCTGCGCACCGGACCGGCCCTATCGTCAGGTCACGACCGTCGAGATCGCCCCGGAGGCGAGTCGGGGTTAACCCCGACCTACGCTAAAAGTACCCACGCACCAGGCTCCCCGCCAACAGGCTCCATCCGTCTGCCACGACAAAGAACGCCAGCTTGAACGGCAGGGACACGATGGCCGGTGGCACCATCATCATACCCATGGACATGAGCACCGCCGCCACCACCAGGTCGATGATGAGGAACGGCAGGAAGATCAGGAAACCGACCTGAAAGGCGCGCGCCACTTCGGACAGCATGAAACTGGGGATCAGCACCGACAGCGGCGCGTCCTCCGACAGGGCTGTCCCCTTGGCGTCGGGGCGCAGGTCGGCCATGGCGGCGAATGTCTTGGCCTCCGTCCGCCCGGCCATGAAGGTCCTGAACGGCGCTATGGCGCGGGTTGCCGCCTCCTCGATGTCGATCTGTTCGGCGATCAGAGGCTCGATCCCGTTGTCATAGGCCTCGGTAAACACCGGCTCCATCACGAAGTACGTCAGGAACAGCGCAAGGCTGACGATCAGCATGTTCGGCGGCGACTGCTGAAGGCCGACCGCCTGCCGCAGGATCGCCAGCACCGTCACCATGAAGGGAAAACAGGTGATCATGATGCCGATGCCCGGCGCGAGGCTCAGCAAGGTGATGAGCGCGATCAACTGCACCGAGGTGGCCGTGACCGACCCGCCCTCGCCGATGTCGATGGCAATGGACTGCGCCTGGGCCGGCAACGCCAGCGTCATTGCCAGAACCACAGCCGTCAGGATGACCCCCCACCGCATCACGTCAACTCGGGCTTTGCAGGTCGACCACTTCGGTCAGGCGCACCGCCAGCTGGCCCTGCCCGTCGCCCTCGACGACCTCGAGCACGCCGATGCCGATCAGCTTTTCGCCGACATACAGCTCGACCGGGTCGTCCAGCTGCTTGTCCAGCGTCAGGACCGACCCCTCGTTCAGTTGCAGAAGCTCGCGCACCAGCGGACGGGCCTTGCCGACCGAAACGGTGATCTCGATCGGGACCGAGGTAAAGGGCGTGTTGCCCGTTGCCAGCCCGGCTGTCGGGTTATCCATGGGTCATCTTCCTTTGATTGTCGTGCGCGAATCCCTCGACCGCATCGGTCACCGAGGCGATGAGGTCGCCCAGATCGATCTGCCGCTCGTGGCTGCCAAAACGGATGTCGGCCTGCTCTTCGGCCAGCGTATCGTCGCCGACCACCCGCACCGGGAAACCGTAGTCGCCGTCCAGCAACGGCTCGATCGCGGCAATCTTGCCGGGGGCGACGGCAATCTCCACCTCGACCTGCCCGATCTCGGCGCTCAGCTTTTCCAGCTGCTCCGCGATGTGATGACCCAGCGTCGCGCGCGCCAGTTCCGGCAAGAGCGCGCGCACCATCTCGGCCAGCAGCGGCGTGACCGCATTCATCACGTTGCCGTAGGCCTCGTGATAGGTGAACCCAAGGTCCTGCAAATGCTGCCCGAAAGTGCTCGAGATATGGCTGCGGTCATCGGAGTGCGCCTTCACCGCGTCATCCCAACCGGCGCGATAGCCCTTTTCGAAGGCCTCGAGCTTCTGCCCCTCAAGCTCGGATTCGCTGATCGAGGGGCCTGCGACGCGCGTCGCCTTCGCTTGGCTCTCCTGCGAGCCAAAGTCCTCGAGAAGGTCCTGTAAAGCGCTCAACCTGCACGCTCCTTGTCCTCTTCAAGCCAGGTGCGCAGCACTTCGACGGTCTCTGTCTTGCGCTCCTGGATCAGGTTGCGCAGCCGGTCCACCGGGTCCTCGTCCCCGCCTCCGTCGAAGTCCATCATGCCCATGCCGCTGAAATCCGGCCCGTCGCCCATCATGGGCAGGTCGCCAAAGCCGCCGAGTGGCTCGATCTCGCCGTTCAGCGCGGGGCCGGCATCGGCAGAGGCCATGCCACCGGGCGCAGGCAAGGCACCGGCGGGACCCGCGATGGCGGTGTCGCCCTTCGCCAGAACGGGCCGGACCACGAACAATCCAAGGATCAGGGCCACGGCGGCCAGTACGCCCATCTGGATCACGCGCATCGTGTCGATGCTGCCCACCAGCAGGCCCGGTTCGATCGGTCCCGTTCCCAGGCCCT
This sequence comes from Sagittula sp. S175, assembly GCF_049800975.1. Taxonomy (NCBI): domain Bacteria; kingdom Pseudomonadati; phylum Pseudomonadota; class Alphaproteobacteria; order Rhodobacterales; family Roseobacteraceae; genus Sagittula; species Sagittula sp. S175. The sequence continues at coordinate 184,147 of NZ_JBNAGB010000004.1, read as the reverse complement.
CGGGGCGTTCAAAGGCCAGCGAGCGCAGGGTGATCTGATCGCCACGCGCCTCGTCGAAGCCCACGGCCGAGGCCACCAGATCGCGCAGCGCCTCCAGTTCGGCATCCGGCAGGGGCACGAAGGTCTGGTTGCCGTTGCCGTCGTCCTCGTAGGTTCCATTCACCAAGACAGCGACGGTCAGCCGCTTGATCGCGCCGGGCACCTTGGTGATCTCGCGCGTCGTCTCCGACACTTCGTAATTCACCCGCTCGCGCGTCTCGTTCGCCTGGCTCGAGCTGCTTTCGCTGCCGCCGCCCGCATTGCCGTCCGGCAGGTTGGAGGCCACCGTGACATTGCCACCGCCCTGATTCTGCGAGGTGTCCGAGGTCTCTTCGGTATCGGTCGAGATCACGACACGGCCCTCGGGATCAAAGCTGCGCTGCCGGATCAGTTCCGATTCGGTGACGGTATCTACGCTGACCTCGACCACCGCATTGCCATTGCCGACGCGCGCCTCCATCAGCCGCTGCACACGGTCGCGCAGCAGAACCGCCTTGTCGTCGGCGGTCGGCCCGGCACCGGTCTCGGAATCCGCGCCGATCAGCCCGCCCTTGCCGTCAATCACCGCGACATTCTCCGGCTCCATCCCCGGCACCGCCGAGGCCACGAGATACTTCAGCGCCCGCGCCTGTTGCATCGACAAAGTACCGCCGGTGGTGGTGACAGAGATCGACGCCGTCGGTTTCACGTCCCTTTGAAAGGGATTCGCAGTCGTATTGGCGATATGCACGCGCGCCGTGGCAATCTGCGGATTGGCGACGATGGTGCGCGCCAGTTCACCTTCTTTCGCGCGCCAATAGGCGGCGTCGAACATCTGGGAGGTGGTGCCAAAGCCCGACAGCCCGTCCAGCAGCTCGTACCCCTTGCCGTCGGTGGCGGGCAGCCCTTCCGATGCGAGGGTCAGCCGAAGGGCGTCCCGTTCCGATTCGGGAACGAAAATCGACCCGCCGCGCACGTCGAACTGCACGCCGCGCTGTTCCAGCGCCGTGACGACATCGCCTGCGGCGCCGTTTTCCAGCCCCGCGTAGAGCAATGCGTAATTCGGAGCCGACGCCAGTCTGGCAAGCCCCCAGACCGCAAGCACCATGGCCACCGTGGCCCCGAGGACCACCATTCTCTGACGTCCACCAAGGGCGCCCCAGCTGTTTAGGATCTGGCTCAAACCAACCTCCGTCCAAACCTTCTGTTCGGTTGTCCAGAGTTTTGACCCATTCGACTTAACAATCAGTTAGCCCCTTTGCGCCTATAACGATGTCAGAGCGAAAAAGAGGTTCTGCATGTCGGATGCGACGGTCGACGACAGTGAAGTCGAAGAAAAGAAGCCTTCCAAGCTGCCGATGATCATTGGCGTCGTCCTGGCCCTGGCGGGCGGGGGCGGTGGATTCTTTGCGGTGCAGTCTGGTCTTCTGGGCGGGGGCGGCGTCGACGCCCATGCCGAGGCGCCCGCCGAGGATGCCCATGCCTCGGAAGAAGAGCAGGTCGACAATATCGCCCTGCCCAAGGTGTCATTCATCGAGGTGCCGCAGGTCGTCGTCTCCCTCGGCCCGAATTCGCATTCGCAGCACCTCCGGTTTCGCGCCAGCCTCGAGGTCCCGCAGCAATACGCGGCCGAGGTCGAGGGCATCCTGCCGCGCGTGCAGGACGTGATGAACAGCTACCTGCGCGCCCTGGAGCCCCGCGATCTCGAGGCGCAGGGCGCTTTGATCAAACTGCGCGGCCAGATGTTGCGGCGTATCCGGCTGGTGGCCGGGGAGGACAGGGTCCGCGACCTGCTTGTCCTCGAATTCGTGTTGAACTGAGGAAGAATTCTCATGGAAATGATTGCGGATATCCTGTTGGTGGCCGGGGCGCTGGGCGCGGGGTTCTATTGCTACGTGCTTGCCCGGCGGCTGACGAAATTCACCGACCTGGAAAACGGTGTCGGCGGGGCTGTTGCCGTTCTGTCGGCCCAGGTGGACGACCTGACGCGCACGCTTACGGCCGCACAGGACAGCGCCGGTGATTCCACGAAATCCCTGCAAGAGTTGACAGACCGGGCCGAGGACGTGGCCCGACGCCTGGAACTGCTGGTCGCCTCGATGCACGACCTCCCCCAGAAGCCGCAGCCAAAAGCCGAGGCCGCTGAACCCGTCTTTGTCCGCCACTCTCGAAACTGAGGTCGTATCATGCTGAAAATGCTCAAAAAGGATAAGACCGCGCCCAAGGCAACGCCGGCGGCCAAACCGTCTCCCAAGACCCGCAAGCGGCCGCGTGGCGCGTTGGCTGCAATCGGCGCGCTGTTGGTGGCCTCGGCGCTGATTCGCGTGGGAATCGGCGCAGATCGTGCTTTCGCGCGCGAAGACCCTTCTGCCGGGCATGTAACGGCCGATACCGGGCATGACACCGGACATGGCGAACAGCACGCCGCAGACGCGCCGCCCGCCATGACCGATGCTGACATCCTGCCCCTGATCGAGGCGCTGAAGGCCCGCGAGGCGCGTATCAACAAGCGCGAAGAGGACATGAATATCCGGATGCAGGCGCTTTCGCTCGCCGAACAGGAAATCGAGCGCAAAATGACAGCGATGGAGGCGGCAGAGGCGCGCCTGCGCGAAACGCTGGCCCTTGCCAGCTCTGCCGCCGAGAATGATCTGGCCAAGCTGACCGACGTCTATGCCAAGATGAAGCCAAAGCAGGCCGCGCAGGTGTTCGAACAGATGGACCCGCAGTTCGCTGCCGGCTTCATGGCGCGCATGAAACCCGATTCGGCCGCCTCGATCCTCGCCGGCATGCAGCCGGAGAAGGCGTATCTGATCAGCGTCATTCTCGCCGGACGCAACGCCGAGGTGCCAAAGGAGTGATCCAAGCTGTGGCCATTGAGCCACAGGCCAACCTCCCCCCACACCATCGTGACCCCTGTCTTCCCGAACCCGGGATTGATTTTCGTCGCCCTTTTGGCCACATCACGGGGGTCTACCTAGAAATGAGTGCTGCCATGATGAATCGTCGTACCTTCCTCGCCGCCGCTGCCACGACGCTGGCCACGCCCGCTTTGGCTTTCGAGGTCGATCCGATCTTCAAACCGCAGCGTGTCGCCATGTCGGCTGCCAGCGCGCCGGGTCAGATCCTGATCCTGCCGCGCGCGCATTTCCTGTATTACATCGACCAGCCCGGCTCGGCGATGCGTTACGGCGTTGGGTTCGGCAAGGCTGGTCAGGCAATTTCCGGCGAATTTTACGTAGGTGGCAAGAAGGAATGGCCGACCTGGCGTCCGACCGATGCGATGATCGAGCGTGATCCCGGCCACTACGGCAAGTTCAAGGACAACGATTACGTGCAGCCGGGCGGTCCGGGTAACCCTCTAGGCGCGCGCGCGCTGTACCTGTACCGTGACGGTCGTTACACTTTCAACGCCATCCACGGCACCACCGCTCCGGAATCCATCGGTCGTTCGGTGTCCAATGGCTGCGTACGAATGATTAACGAGCACGTCATGGACCTGTATCCGCGCGTGCCGGTCGGGACCAAAGTCACCGTCCTGTGACTCCCACGGATTCCGGCGGCGCGACCCGCTCTTTCGACCTCATCGTGATCGGCGCCGGCCCAGCTGGCGCCGCTTGTGCGCGGACCGCTGCGAAAAATGGTCTGAAGACTGCGCTCGTCGACAAGAAGCGTTTTCCCCGGGACAAACTGTGCGGTGGCGGTCTGACGGGACGTGCGATCGGGCATCACGACCGGATTTTTGGCAAGCCACTGCCCGACATCCCGTTTGAAAGACGCGACAATTTCGAATTCCATGCCTTTGGTGAGAACCTCGATACCGGCAGTGACTCTCCGCCGATTCACCTCGCCATGCGGCGGGATCTGGATGCCTGGTTGCTCCAGCAGGCCATTTCGGCGGGGGCCGAGGACTTCACAGGTCAGCCGGGCACACTGGACCCTGATAGCCCTGCCCTTGATCTCCCCGGACTGCGCTTGACCGCGCCGCTGATCGTGGCGGCGGATGGTGTCAGCAGTCCGACCGCCAAGCTGTTGTTTGGAGAGGCTTTTGACCGCGACCAGATCGGCTTCGCGCTGGAGGTCGAGCGGCCTGGGGACGCATCGAACGTGCCCTTGCGTATCGACTTCGGGGCTGCCGACTGGGGCTATGGCTGGCAGTTCCCCAAGACCTGCGGAACGACGATCGGTGTCGGCGGCGTGATGCGCCGCAATGCCGACATGAAAGCGTCCCTCGCAGGGTATCTACGCACGCTTGGCGTCACGGAAGAGCTTAAGATCAAGGGACAATTCCTGCCCTTCGGCGGTTTCCGCGAGACCCCGGGCAAAGGACGCGTCCTGCTGGCCGGCGATGCCGCCGGGCTGGTCGATCCGATCACCGGCGAAGGCATCGCCCATGCGCTGCACAGCGGCGAGTTGGCCGCGCTGGCCGTGGTCGAGGCCCTGCATGCTCAGAACCCGGACACGGCACTATCGCGCTATACGGCGGCGCTGCGCCCAATTCATTCAGGTTTGAAACAAGCCCGGCTGTTGCGCCATGTCATGTTCCGAGAGGCTCTGCGACCAACCTTCATCCGCAGCTTCAAACGCTCCAGAACGCTGAAACGCGAGTATTTACGGCTACTTGCGGGTCAGACCGAATACGATGCCATCATGAAGGGCATGGCCCTGCGCCTTCCCAGCTTTGTCTGGCGCGCGCTGCGAGGACGGTAGGCGAAGCCCTTTGACCGGCAAATCGCCCCTAAATTGTCACCGAGCATTAATCTCGCGTTATCTTTTGCCGCGTTAACCTCTAGGCATCAGGAGGCGGCAAATGGCGATCATCGCGTTCATATTCAGCAGCTGTGTCGGCACGCTCATGGCGTTGATTGGCTGGCTGTGGTTCAGCGTTCCCCTTGGTATGGCTTTGGCGCTGTACCTTGCAATTTCGCTCCTGCTCGGCCTGACGTTGATCGCGCTGTCCACATGGCAGCCGCCTCCCAACGGGTTAAAGCTGCGCCCCACATGAACCCGTCCGCCTACTGGCGCATGAGGTCGATCAGCTCTTCGACTTTCGGGCCTATGGCGGCGACAATTTTCTTCACCCCCTCAGGGTTTGGATGAATCCCGTCGGCTTGCATGACCGAATTCACGTCCGAAGGCATCTGACCGTCCTGCATGACACCGGCAAAGAAACTGTTCAGATAAAGCGTGCCATATGACGCCGCCAGTTCGGGATAAATGGCATCGAAAGCGGCCTTGTAGTCTGCCCCGTAGTTGCCCGGCGCAGTCATGCCAATCAGCAGGACCTCGATGTCACGCGCCTGAGCCACCTTCAGGATACCTTCGATGTTGGCCCGCGAGGTCGCCGGATCAATCCCGCGAAGCAGGTCGTTCCCGCCAAGTGTCACGATCATTCCACGGATTTCAGGCGTCAACGACCACTCGACGCGGGACAACCCACCGGCCGTCGTATCCCCGGACACGCCCCCGTTCACCACACGCACATCGTGGCCATGGTCCTTGAGCCAATCGTTGAGCTGAGGCACGAAGCCCTCCCCATCCAGCAGCCCGTACCCCTGCGTCAAGCTGTCCCCGAGGGCCAGCACATGCACCGTTTCCGCCTGCGCCGACACCGATGCAGACACCGCCCAAAGCACCAGCGCCACCTTGCTGCACAAGCGAACAACCCCATATGTAACGTCAGCAAACATCGCGGAGCGCCTCCATGACCGAACCCGTTCTCTCCCTCCAAGATGTCACCCTGAGCCTGAGGGGCAATGCCGGGATGGTGAAAATCCTTCATGGCATATCCCTGAATGTCGCGGCAGGCGAAACCCTTGGCCTTGTCGGGCCCTCGGGTTCCGGCAAATCCTCGCTGCTCATGATTATGGGTGGGCTGGAACGTGCCACCACGGGGACCGTCACCGCGCTGGGACAGGACCTGACCGCCATGGACGAGGACGCCCTCGCGCGGTTTCGCCGCGACAACATGGGGGTGGTCTTTCAGCGCTTTCACCTCATCCCGACCATGACGGCGCTGGAAAATGTCGCCACGCCGCTGGAACTGGCCGGGGACAAGGACGCTTTTGACCGGGCGCAGGACATGTTGGCCAAGGTTGGGCTGGCCAGCCGCGCCGATCACTACCCCGCGCAGATGTCAGGCGGCGAACAGCAGCGCGTGGCTCTCGCCCGTGCCTTGGCGCCGCAGCCGCGCATCCTTCTGGCGGACGAGCCTACGGGGAACCTTGACGGAGCGAATGGGCAGGCGATCACCGATCTGCTGTTCGACCTCTCCCGCCAACACGGTGCGACCCTTGTGCTGGTCACCCACGCGCCCGAGCTGGCCGCGCTGTGCGATCGCACGATCCCCCTGCGCGACGGGCTGATCGACGCCGAAACTCTGGCCGCGACGAAGGCCGCCGAATGAGCCTGTCCACAGCCGCCCGTTTTGCCCGCCGCGAATTGCGCGGAGGCCTGTCCGGTTTCCGCATCTTCCTTGCCTGCCTCGCGCTTGGGGTCGCCGCCATTGCCGGCGTCGGGTCGGTCCGATCCGCCATCCAGGCGGGCCTTCAGGACCAGGGGGCCATCCTGCTCGGCGGCGACGCGCAGGCACAGTTCACCTACCGCTTCGCCAGCGAGGAAGAACGCGCCTACCTCGATTCAATCGCCACGCAAGTCTCTGAAATCACAGACTTTCGATCCATGGCGACCGTCACCCGCGATGGCGAGACCGAGCGCGGCCTGACCCAAGTGAAATCCGTCGACAGCGCCTACCCCTTGTTGGGTGAGATGATCCTCGAACCCGCCATCCCGCTGGACGAGGCGCTGGCCAACCGAGGCGCCGTCATGGCCCCCGTCCTGGCCGACCGGCTGGGCCTGACGCCCGGCGATACCTTCAGGCTGGGCGAGGCCGAATTCACCCTGTTAGCCACCATCGTGACCGAACCGGACGACGCAGGGGACGGCTTTGGCCTCGGGCCGCGCACCCTCGTTCTGACACAGGATCTGGAGGGCTCCGGCCTTCTGGCCCCCGGATCGCTGTATGAAACCGAATACCGCCTGCTGCTGCCCCCCGGCACCGATCTCGACACGGCCGCCGCCGATGCGCTGGAGAAATTCGAACAGACCGGCCTGCGCTGGCGCGATTCCCGCCGTGGCGCGCCGGGGATCGCGCGGTTCGTCGATCGTCTGGGCAGTTTCCTCGTGCTGGTTGGCCTGTCCGGGCTGGCCGTGGGTGGCATCGGCGTGTCCGCCGCAGTGCGCGCCTACCTCGCCAACAAGACCTCGGTCATCGCGACCTTGCGCACGCTCGGTGCCACGCGGCAAACCATCTTCCTGACCTATTTTCTGCAAATCGGAGCCTTGGCGCTGGTCGGTATCCTGATCGGCCTGATCCTCGGCGCGGGGATTCCGCTGCTGCTGTCGCCGATCATCGCGCAGGCCCTGCCAATCCCGACGGTGTTCACCCTCTACCCCGCCCCGCTGATCGAGGCCGCGCTTTACGGCACGCTGACCGCACTTCTGTTCACGCTCTGGCCCCTCGCCCGCGCTGAGGAAGTCCGTGCCGCGACCCTCTTCCGGGATGCCCTCGAAGGCGCACGCGCCCTGCCCGGCACCCGCTACGTCATCGCCACGCTCATCCTTATTGTGGGGCTGGTCGGCACGGCGGCGGTCTTTTCCGGCGATGAACGTCTGACCTTCTCCACCGCGGGCGGCATCCTTGGCGCGCTCGTCCTGTTGACCGGTGCCGCGTGGCTGATCCGTGCGGCGGCACGCCGCGCGACCAAGGCTACGCGAGGCCTTCCGGCATTGCGTTGGGCGGTCTCCAGCATCGGGGGACCACGCGAAAGCGCCTCTGCGGTGGTGCTCTCCCTCGGCCTCGGCCTCGCCGTACTTGCCGCCATCGGCCAGATCGACGGCAACTTCCGTGCGGCCATCCAGCGCGACCTGCCCGAACGCGCGCCCTCCTACTTCTTTGTCGACATTCAGAAGGACCAGATGGACGGCTTCCGCGACCGCGTGGAAAACGATCCCGCCGTCAGCCGCGTCGACAGCGCACCCATGATGAGGGGCATCATCACGAAGATTAACGGCATCTCCGCCCGCGAAGTCGCTGGCAACCACTGGGTCGTGCGCGGAGACCGCGGCATCACCTATGCCGCCCAGCCCGACAGCCGCACCACTGTGACGGCGGGCGAATGGTGGCCCGAGGATTATGTCGGCCCGCCGCAAGTGTCCTTTGCCGCCGAAGAGGCCGAAGAAATCGGCCTGAAGCTTGGCGATTCCATCACCATCAACATCCTTGGCCGCGACATCGACGCGACGATCACCTCCTTCCGCGAGGTGGATTTCTCCACCGCCGGGATCGGCTTTGTCCTGACCATGAACCCGGCAGCCGTGCAGGGCGCGCCGCACACCTTCATCTCCACCGTCTATGCCGAGCCGCAGGCCGAGGCTCAGATCCTGCGCGACCTGGCCAACGCCTATCCCAACATCACCGCGATCCGGGTGAAGGATGCCATAGAACGTGTCTCTGAATTGCTCGACGGCATCGCATCGGCGGTGCGCTGGGGGGCGGCGGCGACCTTGCTGACCGGCTTCCTCGTGCTGATCGGCGCGGCAGCAGCGGGCGAGACCGCGCGGACCTACGAATCCGCTGTGCTCAAGACATTGGGCGCACCGCGCCGCACGATCCTCACCAGCTTTGCCCTGCGGTCGGCCCTTCTGGGTGCCGGCGCGGGGCTTGTGGCTCTGGGTGCGGGCATCCTCGGCGCCTGGGCGATCATGACCTTCGTCATGGAGAGCAGCTTTGCCGTCGTCTGGCCGAATGCCCTGGGGGTCGTCACGGGGGGTATCCTTGCCACACTCGTCGCCAACCTGATGTTCGCATGGAGGCCCCTGTCCGTCCGCCCGGCTCAGGTCTTGCGGGCCAGCGAATAACAGGACTGGCGGGAATGCACCCAAGCCTAAAATTGGCTTTATTTCCGCCTTTCACATATCGAATTTCATATATAACAGTTTCCGCACACGAAGCAGGAAATTGGGGACCTTGACCCTTTAGCAAAGAAGGAAAAGGTCAAAATGAGAACCGGTATGAAAACGGGGGCCTGGGGCGGCGTCGAGCAGAATGGTTTTGGTCGCGGCGGGTTCGGCAAGGGCATGGGTGGCCCGGTCGATGCGTCCTTTGAGCAGGAAACGACGGTCACGGTGACCGAAGCCACCTATTCCGACGAGGCCATCGCCGAACTGCTCTTCATGCTCGAAGAGGAGAAGCTCGCGGGCGACATCTATGACGCCTTTTACGAGATGTACGGCATTCCGATCTTCGACAACATCGCAGAGTCCGAGGACAACCACTTCGACGCGCTTCTGGCGCAGGCCGAAAGCCTTGGGCTGGACGTCGATGCCATCGTCTTTGCCGAGGCGGGCACCTACGTAGATCCCGAGTTGCAGGAGATGTACGACACCCTTCTGGCACAGGGCAGCGAGTCGCTGGAGGCGGCCCTCGAGGTCGGCGTCGCGATCGAGACAAAGGACATGGTGGACATCGCCGCCGCCGCCGAGGCCGTCGCAGATACGCCGCTGGCCGACGTCTACGACCGCCTGCTTGCAGGATCGGTGAACCATCTCGACGCCTTCGAAGCGCTGCTTTGAACCGTGTCTGAGCATGGGACGCCCCGGCTGGCGGGCCGGGGCGTTTCGCTTTTTCAGGTCGCCAGGATGCGGCTGCCCTGCGCGGCCAGTCCTTCGTCGACCATCTCCCGGACCTGCTCGGACAGCGGTGTGGTGCGTGGATAGCGCGGTGCGACGCGGTCGTTCAGGATCGGCGCCTGCCAGCCCGAGGTGCTGGCAAAGAACTCCATCGCCCCCTGCGGACCATGCAGCGCGAGGAAGCCCGTAATCACCGTATCGAGGTAGCTCAGCAGGATCGGATTGTCCGGACCGGGGTCCGTATGGCGTTCCGGCGCGACGGCGTACAGCGCGATGCTGCGCGCCGGGCTGTCATGGTCGATCTGCTCCGTCTGGTCGTGACGGGCATAGGCCGCCTCGCGCAGGTCCAGCGCGGCCCAGTCGTTGCCGGGCACCGGGGCGATGGCCCCGTGCAGCACCGACAGCGGGTCCGCCACCGCGCTCAGATAACACAGGTCACGCTCGGGCACGGCAACCCATGCGCGGCGCCAGCCCTTCGCCGTGGCCTTGTGCAGGGGCGTATGGGCGTGCGTGGCGGCGTTCACCAACGACCCGTAGCCAAAGAAATACATATGCGTCATATGCGAAGTATTTGCCCCGATTGATGCATGTCAAACACATGGTTGTGGATTGCTGCCACAAGGGGACAGCCGAAACCAGCCGTGGAGTGCTGCGCCATGCGAGTGACCAAGCGAACGAATATCGCCATGCGGGTGTTGATGTACTGCGCCGCCCATACCGACCGACTGGTGACAAAGCACGAGATCGCCGAGGTCTGCAACGCGTCAGAGAATCACCTCGCACAGGTCATCAATCAACTGGCGCAGTTGGGGTTTCTGCACACGCAACGCGGGCGAAACGGGGGGCTGGAACTGTCCCGCCCCGCGTCCGAGATCGTGATTGGCGACATTTTCCGCCATCTCGAACAGCCGGTGCCGCTGGCGGAATGCTTTGCCGATGTGGACAACACCTGCCCCCTGACCGAAGCCTGCCGGTTGCGCGATCTTCTGACGAAAGCGGCCAATTCCTTTTATGAAACGCTGGACCCGGTCACGCTGGATACGCTGGTCTGCGACAACATCGATCTGCTCGACATCATCGCGCCGCAGGCGCAGTGCCGTGGGCAAGAGGTTAAACCAGAAGTCGCTATTGACGCCTGAAGCGTCGCCGCTCTTGCAAAGGGTGCAGCCATCGCATAGCAAGTCTTTGACCACGACGGGAGAATCCGGTGCGCATGTGCCGGTGCCGAAGGCGCAACCGCCCCGGAAACGCTCAGGCCAAAGGACCGTCGAGGTGCAGTGACTCTGGAGAGAGGCGCGGGTGCACGCGTCCGCCGAAGGGATAACGATCTCAGGCAGGCCGAAAGGCCGGAAGACAGAGGGGGCAGTGCGGCGCGGAGGCGCCATGACTGTCCGGTGGCATGGCCCCCGGGGAAATGACGGGGGGCGCATGGCGCAAGAAGATCACGGCGATCTGAAAGAAACGGTGCTGAACGCATTGCACCGCGAGCTGGGGGCCAAGATGGTGCCCTTTGCCGGCTATGACATGCCGGTGCAATATGGCCTCGGCGTGATGAAGGAGCATCTTCACACGCGCGCCGCGGCCGGGCTGTTCGACGTGTCGCACATGGGTCAGGTGATCCTGCGCGGGGCCGGTCTGGACGAGGCGCTGGAACGCATCGTTCCGGTGGACATCGCCGGGCTGGGTGTCGGGCGGCAACGCTACGGCTATTTCACCAATGACAGCGGCGGGATCGAGGACGACCTGATGGTCGCGCGGCGCGACGATCACCTCTTCATGGTGGTGAACGCCTCGCGCAGGGACCACGACCTTGGCCTGATGCGCGCCGCGCTGGAGCCTGCGGGCGTGACCATCGAGGTGATCGAGGACCGCGCCCTTGTGGCCCTTCAGGGGCCGCAGGCAGAGGACGTGCTGGCCGGGCTGGCGCCCGAGGTGCGGGACATGACTTTCATGGATGTGGCAACCGTGACCTTGCAGGGCGCCGAATGCTGGGTGTCCCGGTCGGGCTATACCGGCGAGGACGGGTTCGAGATCTCGGTGCCGAACAGCGCCGCCGAGGCTTTGTGCCGGACGCTTCTGGCGGACGAACGGGTCGAACCGATCGGCCTCGGCGCGCGGGATTCGCTGCGGCTGGAAGCCGGGCTGTGTCTGTACGGCAATGATCTGGACAGCGGGACCTCTCCGGTCGAGGCCGGGCTGACCTGGGCCATGGGCAAGCGGCGGCGGACCGAGGGTGGCTTTACCGGCGACTCCGAGGTGCTGAAACAGCTGGCGCAGGGTGTGGATCGTCGCCGGGTTGGCTTGCAGCCCGAGGGGCGCGCGCCGATGCGGGCCGGAGTGCCGCTGTTCGACGCCGAGGACGGCGGCGCGCAGGTGGGCGAAGTGACCTCGGGCGGGTTCGGCCCCTCGGTCAATGCGCCGGTGGCGATGGGATACGTGGCCGACGGGTCCTCGGTCGAGGGCACGCGGCTGTGGGGCGAGGTTCGGGGCAAGCGGCTGGCAGTTGACGTGGTCAGGCTGCCCTTCGTCCCGGCGGGATTCAAACGGTGAGCGGACAGGAGACGCGGATGAAGTTTACCGAAGAGCATGAGTGGCTGCTGGTCGAGGGTGACCTCGTGGTGGTCGGGATCACGGCACACGCGGCCGAGCAACTGGGCGACGTGGTGTTCGTGGAACTGCCCGAAGCCGGGACCGAAGTGTCGAAGGACGACGAGGTCGTGGTGATCGAGTCGGTCAAGGCCGCGTCGGACATCCTCGCCCCGCTGGACGGCGAGATCGTCGAGGTCAACGAGGCCATCGTCGCCGATCCGGGCAAGGTCAACGAGGACCCGGAAGGGGACGCGTGGTTCTTCAAGATGAAGGTCGAGAACATGTCCGACATGGACGACCTCATGGATGAAGCGGCCTACAAATCCTTCATTTCCTGACCTTTCACAGGGGAGTCGGGGCACAGCCCCGACCTACGCCACATGGACCTGACGACCGAAGACCAAGCGCTGTGGAGCCGGGTGGGCAAGGGCCTCTCGCACCAGATTTTCGACCGCTTCGAGCGCTTCGAGGATGCGGTGGACGAAGTCCTGTCCGGGTTTTCCCCGGACGAGCTGGCTGCCTTGCGCGCGGCGATCCAGCGGATGATTGCCTCGGGTGAGGATGCGCGCGGGCTGTGGGAGAAATCCGGTGCGGGCGTCGGGTTCGACAATGCCAAGGGCGCCCGGATGGGCCTGATGATGCTGCTGGAGGCCGTGAAGGCCAAGCGGTGACGCCGTGCCCGGAGGCGGGCGTGGACAATGAGTATTTGGACCAAGAAGAAGCAGGGGCCGCGTGCCCCCTGATCGGGGAAGGATTGCCTGATGACCTATGAGCCGATTGACTACCTGCCGTATGATTTCGCCAACCGTCGCCACATCGGGCCTTCGCCCGAGGAAATGGCGCAGATGTTCGACGTGCTGGGCGTGGACGGGCTGGACACGCTGATCGCGCAGACCGTGCCCGCCGACATTCGCTGGGACGGCGCACTGGACTGGGGCAAGGCCCTGTCCGAGCGCGAGGTCATCCACCGCCTGCACGAGGTGGCGCAGAAGAACAAGGTCCTGACTTCGCTCATCGGGCAGGGATACCACGGCACCGTGACGCCGCCCGCGATCCAGCGCAACATCCTCGAGAACCCCGCCTGGTACACGGCCTATACGCCCTACCAGCCGGAGATCTCGCAGGGGCGGCTCGAGGCGCTGCTGAATTACCAGACCATGGTGTGCGACCTGACCGGCCTGCCGGTGGCCAATGCCTCGCTTCTGGACGAGGCCACCGCCTGTGCCGAGGCGATGACCATGGCGCAGCGGGTGGCCAAGTCCAAGGCGGTCGCCTTCTTTGTCGACGAGGGCTGTCACCCGCAGAACATCGCCGTGATGAAGACGCGGGCCGAGCCGCTGGGGATCGAGGTCATCGTCGGGCCCGTGGACCAGCTGGACGCGACGCAGGTCTATGGCGCGATCTTCCAGTATCCCGGCACCCACGGCCACTTGCGGGATGTCACGCCCGAGATCGAGGCCCTGCATGCGGCGGGGGCGGTGGCGGTGGTCAGCGCCGACCCGATGGCGCTGTGCCTGCTGAAGGAGCCGGGGGCCATGGGCGCCGATATCGCTGTCGGCTCGACCCAGCGCTTTGGCGTGCCGGTCGGCTACGGCGGGCCGCACGCCGCATACATGGCCTGCAAGGACGACATGAAGCGCGCCATGCCGGGCCGCATCGTCGGCATCTCCATCGACAGCCACGGCAACAAGGCCTATCGCCTCGCCCTGCAAACGCGCGAGCAGCACATCCGGCGCGAGAAGGCGACCTCGAACGTCTGTACCGCGCAGGCGCTTCTGGCGGTGATGGCCGGGTTCTACGCCGTCTTCCACGGCCCCAAGGGCTTGCGCGCCATCGCCCAGCGCATCCATCGCAAGACCGCGCGCCTGGCCAAGGGGCTGGAGGCGGCGGGCTTTGCCGTCGAACCCAAATCGTTCTTCGACACCATCACGGTGGACGTCGGCCTTTTGCAGCGCGGCGTGTTGCAGGCGGCGGTGCGCGAGGGGCTGAACCTGCGCAAGGTCGGCAAGACCAAGGTGGGCATCACCCTGGACGAGCGCACCCGCCCCTCGACCATCGAAGCCGTGTGGCGCGCCTTTGGCCTGATCCGCAAGGATGATCCTGCAGAGTCGGAATACCGCCTGCCCGACGCGCTGATCCGCCAGACGGAGTACCTCCAGCACGAGGTGTTCCACATGAACCGCGCCGAGACCGAGATGATGCGCTACATGCGCCGCCTCGCCGACCGCGACCTCGCGCTGGACCGCGCCATGATCCCGCTCGGCTCCTGCACGATGAAGCTGAACGCCGCGGTCGAGATGATGCCGGTGTCGTGGCGCGAGTTCTCGATGATCCACCCCTACGCGCCCAAGGATCAGGCCAAGGGCTATGCCGAGCTGATCGGCGACCTGTCCGACAAGCTGTGCCAGATCACCGGCTACGATGGCTTCTCGATGCAGCCGAATAGCGGCGCGCAGGGGGAATATGCCGGTTTGCTGACGATCCGCGACTGGCAGGCCGCGCGCGGGCAAGGGCAGCGCAACGTCTGCCTGATCCCGGTCAACGCCCATGGCACCAACCCGGCCAGCGCGCATATGGTCGGCTGGAAGGTCGTCGCGGTGAAATGCGACGAGCAGGGCTCCATCGACCTCGATGACTTCCGCGCCAAGGCCGAAAAGCACTCGGACATGCTGGCGGCCTGCATGATCACCTACCCCTCGACCCACGGCGTGTTCGAGGAAACGGTCAAGCAGGTCTGCGCCATCACCCATGAACACGGCGGGCAGGTCTACATCGACGGCGCGAACATGAACGCCATGGTCGGCCTGTCGCGGCCCGGTGACCTCGGCGGCGACGTCAGCCACCTGAACCTGCATAAGACCTTCTGCATCCCACATGGTGGCGGCGGCCCCGGCATGGGGCCGATCGGGGTCAAGGCGCACCTGATCCCGCATCTTCCGGGCGATCCCAACGGCGGCGAGGGCGCGGTCTCGGCGGCGGCCTTCGGCTCTCCGTCGCTGCTGCCGATCTCGTGGACCTACTGCCTGATGATGGGCGGCAAAGGGCTGACACAGGCGACCCGCATCGCGATCCTGAATGCCAACTACATCGCCAAGCGGCTCGAAGGCGCGTTTGACGTGCTCTATCGCGGCGGCAAGGGCTGGGTGGCGCATGAGTGCATCCTCGACGTTCGCCCCTTCGAGAAGACGGCAGGCGTCACGGTCGAGGACATCGCCAAGCGCCTGATGGACGCGGGCTTCCACGCGCCGACCATGAGCTGGCCCGTGGCGGGAACGCTGATGGTGGAACCGACGGAGTCGGAGACCAAGGCCGAACTGGACCGCTTCTGCGACGCGATGCTGGCGATCCGCGCGGAAATCCGCGCCATTGAGGAAGGCGAAATGGACCGCGAGGTCAATCCGCTCAAGATGGCGCCGCACACGATGGAAGACCTCGTGCGCGACTGGGACCGCCCCTACACCCGTGAACAGGGCTGCTTCCCGCCGGGCGCCTTCCGTGTCGACAAGTATTGGCCGCCGGTCAACCGCGTCGACAACGTCTATGGCGACCGTCACCTGGTCTGCACCTGCCCGCCGATGGAGGAGCTTGCAGAAGCGGCGGAATAAGGGGCGCTGCCCCTTCTTCTCCTGCGGAGAATTCATCCCCGAGGGTATTTTGAAAACCAAAGAAGAGCAGGCGGCGCGCCCCCCTGTTCTATGGTTTCAGAAATACCCTCGGGGGAGGCCGCAGGCCGGGGGCAGCGCCCCCTACGCTCTTGCAGCCAGCGCGACGTCAGCGTGGAATCGAGCTGTTTCCTCGGTACGCAACGCCGGATCAGGCAGGCGCAGGATGTAGCTCGGGTGGACCGTGACCAGCAGTTGCCGACCATCCGGCGTTTCCTCGAACTGACCGCGACGTTTCAGGAGGTCCTTGCGCGTGCCGGTCAGGCTTTCCAGCGCGGTGCCACCCAGCGCAATCAGCAACCGGGGTTTCACGCGCTCGATCTCCAGGTCGAGCCACCATTTGCAGTGGTGGATTTCGTCCCGATCCGGGTTCTGGTGCAGGCGGCGCTTGCCCCGAGGCTGGAACTTGAAATGCTTGACGGCATTGGTGATGTAGACCCCGCTCCGGTCGATCCCCGCATCGCTCAGCGCCCTGTCAAAGACTTGCCCGGCAGGTCCGGTGAAGGGGCGCCCGGTGAGGTCCTCGGTATCGCCCGGCTGCTCTCCGACGAACATAAGCCGCGCGTCCAGCGGCCCCTCCCCCGGCACCGGCTGCGTCGCGTTTTCCCACAGCGGGCAGCGTCGGCAGCCCTGCAAAGCGGTCAGGAACTGGTCCTGTGTCTGCAAGCGCTCCGCCTGCTCCGCGTGCAATCGGTCGAGGATCGGCGCGGCGCGGGCGGGGGCCAGCGTCGGGGCCTTGGCGGCCATCTCGGCGGCGCGGGCTTGCGCTGTCGCGATCATCTCGGGGATCAGCGCCGCCTCGGGCATGTTCTTCCAGTATTTCTTGGGCATCTCCGCCTGCATCGCCTTCACCTTCACCCGCGCGGGGTTGAAGATCGAGCGGAAGTAGGTGCGCCACAGATCCTCGGTCGCATCGTCGGAAATGTCCGGGCGCTCCCGGCCCTCGCTGAACGTCACCGTACCGTCGAACTGCGCCGTCACATGCGGCGTCACGATGGTCCAATCCATGTCACCAAAGCGTTTGGCAAAGAACGGCGCAGTGGGTTCCGTGATGTAGTGGGACGGCTCGAACCAGGCGGCAAAGGCGCGGCGGTTCGTCCCCGGCGCGCTGATCTCGCGAAAGCGCACGAAGGCGGTCATCTTGTGCTTGTCGCGGCTGACCTCCTTGGCCATCTTCGCCAGCTTCTCGACCCGCGGATCGGCGCGGTCCTCCAGCAGCCGCTTGTCCCGCTGCAGCGCGTGCAGCACGCCGTACAGCCGGGCAAAGCGCTCGGGATCGGAATGCCAGACCACCAGATTTGCCATCTGGATGAAGGCCTTGGAGGCAATTACCGGGCGGTCCCCCCTGGGCAGGGGGGCCGCGTCGGAAAACAGGTCCTGCGCCGCCGTGCCATGTGACCAGAGGATATCCTCCGGCGCGGTCCCGGCGCTCAGCAGGTCGCGCGCCGCGTCGCGCCAGGCGTCGAAGGTGCCGATGATGGGCAGGCTGACGCTGTGCATCAGAACAGCGAAAGCTGTTCCGGCGGCGGCGCAAAGCGGGCACGCAGGTCCACCGCATCCAGCCCGCGCGGGCTCCAGTCCAGCGCATGAATGAAGGGTTTCGCGTTCTTCAGATTCGCCCCCATCCGCCGCAGGTCGTCATAGCGCAACGTGCGGTGGACCCGCGTGGCGAGGATACGCCCCACGGTCTTTGTCCCGAAACCGGGAACGCGCAGCAGCACCTCCCTCGGCGCGCGGTTCACATCGACCGGAAAGTCATGACGGTTCGCCAGCGCCCAGGCCAGTTTCGGATCGATGTCCAGATCGAGGTTGCCGTCATTGCGGTTCGCCGTGATTTCGCTCACGTCGAAGCCATAAAACCGCATCAGCCAATCCGCCTGGTACAGCCGATGCTCGCGGATCAGCGGCGGCTTTACCAAAGGCAAAACGCGCGAGGCATCCGGGATCGGCGAAAAGGCCGAGTAATACACCCGCTTCAATTTATACGAACTGTAAAGGCGCGTGCTGCTTTGCAGGATCGTCGCGTCAGTCGCGCCATCGGCCCCGACGATCATCTGCGTCGACTGCCCGGCCGGGGCGAATTTCGGTGGCTTGCGCCCGGTGTGCGTCCGGTCCTTCTGCGCTTCCTTCAGCACGCGCACATCCGCCATCGCCTTGCGGATCTGGTCCGGCGATTTCTCGGGCGCGTAGTCCTTCACCGCGCGGTCGGTGGGCAGTTCGACGTTGATCGACAGGCGGTCGGCGTACAGCCCCGCCTGCTCGATCAGCTTCGGATCGGCGTCGGGAATGGTCTTGAGGTGGATGTAGCCGCGAAAATGGTGGTCGAGGCGCAGGCTGCGGGCGATACGCACCATGTCCGTCATCGTGTCGTCGGGCGAACGGATGATCCCCGAGGACAGGAACAGCCCTTCGATATAATTGCGTCGATAAAATTCCAGCGTGAGGTGAACGACTTCCTCGGGGGTGAACCGCGCGCGCTCGACGTTGCTGCTGACGCGATTCACGCAGTAGGCGCAGTCGTAAATGCAGAAATTTGTCATCAGAATCTTGAGCAGGCTGATGCAGCGCCCGTCCGGTGCGTAAGCATGACAGATCCCGGACCCGGTGGTGCTGCCAATGCCCTTTCCGTCGCGGGAATCCCGCCGCTGCCCTCCGCTGGACGCGCAGGAGGCATCGTATTTCGCGGCGTCCGACAGAATCGCCAGCTTCTGCTCAAGAGTCTTCGTGCTCATACGTTCATTCTATGTTCACGTTTTGGCGCGAACAAGAGAAGAACACATCACGTTACGGAGGGTTCAAGCAGTTTCCAGCAAGAAGGAAAACAGGTCGCGCAGGCGGCCCCACGTCGCCGCGTCCGAGGCGGCGAGCAGATAGCCCGTGGCGGTGTCCGCGCGGTAGTCCGATCCGTCCAGCATGGCGACATGGCCTCCCGCTTGCTGAATGGCGATGGCTCCTGCGGGTTGGTCCCAAGGCGTCAGCTT
Organism: Sagittula sp. S175; assembly: GCF_049800975.1. Classification (NCBI taxonomy): domain Bacteria; kingdom Pseudomonadati; phylum Pseudomonadota; class Alphaproteobacteria; order Rhodobacterales; family Roseobacteraceae; genus Sagittula; species Sagittula sp. S175. Next base: position 165,207 of record NZ_JBNAGB010000004.1, on the reverse strand, counting down.
GCCGAACAGCACGAAATCCGCGTTGCCGGAGGCGACCATGCGCGCCTCGTGGCAGGCACAGCGCAACGAGGTCACGCGGGCAAAGCGCGGGAAGGTCGCAGCCATCTGGCCGCGCTTGTCCTCCGGGACCAGCGCCAGCGGGACAAAGCCGACGAGGTCCTCGATCGTGCCCCCCTGTGACGTGCGCACCGGTCGGCGCAGGTTGCGGGGCATGACCAGTTCGGTCGGATTGCCGGCGGCGGCCGTGATGAAGTCGTTGACCATCGGGTCATACAGCATCCCGTAAACCGGGGTGCCAAAGCGCAGGATCGACAGCATCACGCCGAACAGCGGCAGGCCCTTGGCGTAATTCCAGGTGCCGTCCACGGGGTCGATGGTGATGCACATCTCGGCCTCGGGGATCTTCTTGATGATCTCCGGGTTCTCGGAGGCGTGTTCCTCGCCAACGATCAGCGCATGGGGAAACATCGCCTGAAGCGCGCGGGCCAGCATCGCCTCGGCGCCCTTGTCGGCCTCGGTCACGAGGTCATGGATGCCGGTCTTGGTCGCAACCTCATGCGTGGACAGCTTGCGGAACCGCGGCAGGATCTCGGCCCGCGCGGTGCGACGGACAAGGTTCAGGACCTGCGCACGCTGCGCCATCGTCAGCGGCGCGGTCACGGTCATGGGAAGGGTGGCGGTCTGGGATTCGGTCATCTCGGCGGCTCCGGCAAGTTGCTGCGGTTGCAACATGCAGTGCCAGTGTCCCGCCCCGGGTGCAAGGCCGGGCGGGGGTGGCATGGTGTCCGGTCGATGCCCCGGCAAGGGCCGCGCGCCAGACCCGGCGCGCGACAGGTCCGGTTATCCCGGACGCTTCTGCAAAAGTTGCAGCACGTCGGCCATCTCCGGCCCGCGCTCGCGCCCGGTGATCGCCTTGCGCAGCGGCATGAACAGACCCTTGCCCTTCCGGCCCGTCTTGTCCTTCACCGCATCGGTGAAGCCCTTCCAGGCGTCAGCCCCGTAAGGCGGCTCACCCAGCAGCGGCAGCGCCTCGGCGATGAAGTCGCGGTCCTCATCGGCCACCAGCGGCTCCGCCCCGTCACGGAACAGCGACCACCAGTCCGCCATCTCCTTGCGGGTGCGGATGTTCTCGCGCACGACGTTCCAGAACAGCGCGGCCTTGTCGTCCGGGACGCCCAGCGCCCGCACCTCGTCAGCCACCGCCTCCAGCGGCAGGCCGTGCAGCTTCTTCGCGGTCAGCGGGTACAGGTCCTCGGCGTCGAACTTCGTGGGCGCCGAGCCGAACTGCGACAGCTCCCAGCCCTCGGCGATCTCGTCGATGGACAGGCGCAGCTCGACCGGCTGCGACGATCCCAGCCGCGCCATCAGCGACAACAGCGCCTCCGGCTCGATGCCGTTCTCGCGCAGGTCCTTCAGCGCCAGCGTGCCAAGACGCTTCGACAGCGCCTCGCCCCCCGGGCCGGTCAGCAGCGAGAAATGCGCGAAATCCGGGGCCTTGTGGCCCAGCGCCTCGATCATCTGGATCTGCGTCGCGGTGTTGGTGACGTGGTCGTTGCCGCGCACCACGTAGGTGATGCCCATGTCCACGTCATCCACCACCGACGCCAGCGTATACAGGAACTGCCCGTCGGCGCGGATCAGCACCGGGTCCGACACGGACGCCGCGTCGATCGACACCGGGCCAAGGATGCCATCCGTCCATTCGATCCGCTCCTGATCCAGCTTGAACCGCCAGACGCCATTGCCGCGCTCTTCGCGCAGCTTGGCCTTTTCGTCGTCCGACAGCGCCAGCGCGGCACGGTCGTAGACCGGCGGCTTGCCCATGTTCAGCTGCTTCTTGCGCTTCAGGTCCAGCTCGGTCGGCGTCTCGAAAGCCTCGTAGAAACGGCCGTTCTCGCGCAGCTCCTGCGCCGCCTGCTCGTAGCGTTCCAGCCGCAGCGACTGGCGCTCCACCCGGTCCCACTCCAGCCCCAGCCATTCGAGGTCGCGCTTGATGCCGTCGACGTATTCTTCCTTCGACCGCTCCGGGTCGGTGTCGTCGATGCGCAGGATGAACGTACCGCCCGCCTTCTTGGCAATCAGGAAATTGAACAGCGCGGCGCGCAGGTTTCCGACGTGGATCCAGCCGGTGGGCGAGGGGGCAAAACGGGTGACGGTCATTGGATGGCCTCCTGAACGGGCGGCAAAGTTTCAAGCGGCGGTGTTTTCACGAAATGCGCGCCTTGTCCAGTTGGCGCAGGTCGAATCCCCTTTGCAGGCGCAGCATGACTTGCCATGGTAGCGGCAACAAAAGGTTTACGACGCACATGCAAATTCTCACCGTGACATTGAACCCGGCGCTGGACCTCGCAACCGCGACCGCCTCCGTTCAGCCGAACAAGAAGCTGCGCTGCGCACCCGAAAGTGCCGAGGCTGGCGGCGGCGGCGTCAACGTCGCCCGCGCCATCACGCAGCTGGGGGGCCGCGCGCAGGCCTGGGTGTCGCTTGGTGGCGCCAATGGCGACTGGCTGGGAGAGATCCTCGACACGCTGGAACTGGACTGGGCCAGCCTGCCCTCGCCCGGCCCGACGCGGCACAGCTTCTCCGTCACCGACGAGACCACCGCCGAGCAATACCGTTTCGTCCTCACCGGCCCCGAGTGGTCGGCCAAGCAACTGGCCGAGGTGCTGGACCTGATCGTCGATGCCAGCCCGCCCGACGCCATGGTGGTCTTTTCCGGCTCCATGCCCCCCGGGGCCGCGCCCGGTTTCCTGCCGCTGGCCTGCGCCCGCCTCGCGCCGCGCAAGGTGGTGATCGACACCTCCGGCCCGCATCTGGAACATCAGGCCAGCGGTCCCGCCCCCGCGCCCTTCGTCCTGCGCATGGACAGCCACGAGGCCATGGCGCTCTCGGGCCAACCTCTGACCACCCGCGCCGACAGCGCCGCCTATGCCGAGGTCCTGCGGACACGCGGCGCGGGCGAGATCGTCATCATCGCGCGCGGCAAGGACGGGTCGGTCATGGCGACGCCGGAGGGGCTTTGGCACACCTCGGCCGAGAACGACGTGGTGGTGTCCGCCATTGGCGCGGGGGACAGCTTTGTCGGTGGCTTCTGCATGTCCATCGCCGAGGGCCTCCCGCCCGAGGAAGCCCTGCGCCGCGGAGCCGCCGCCGCCGCTGCCGCCGTGATGAGCCCAGGCACCCAGCTGTGCCGCCCGGACGACTACGCCGAGATGCTGGCCCGTACGGAACTGATACAACTTTAGGAATATCAGCGGCGCGGAAGGATAGCCTGTCTGGCCCTCGCCTGCGCAGCATGTCACTCTGGCACCATGCGCCTGTTCGTTTCGCTGATCCTGCCGCCCGAGGCCCTCGACCCGCTGACTGCCCTGCAGGATCGCCTGCCCAATGGCCGCCCGGTGCCCGAGGAAAACCTGCACCTGACGCTTGCCTTCCTTGGCGACCAACCAGAATCTGCTGTCGAACCCCTGCACGACGCGCTGTCGACCCTGCGTGCCCTGCCCGTATCGCTGACCCTGTCGGGCGCGGCGCTGTTCGGCGGGCGCAGCGGGCAGGCGGCAGGGTTAGAGGCCGATGGCGGCGCGGCGCTGGTGCAACTGCACGACCGGGTAAAGGCCCGGCTGCATGGCGCTGGCATCTGCTTTGAACGCCGCCGCTTTCGGCCGCATGTGACCCTGACGCGACTGAAGGGCCACGCCGATGCCTCGGGCGTGCTGGCTGCGCTGGTGGGGGCCACGGTCGGCCCGGTCACCTGCTCCAGCTTTGCCCTGATGGAGTCGCACCTGCACCCGGATGGCGCGATCTACGAGGCGCTGTCGGTCTATCCCCTGGGCTGAGGCAGGTCGGGGAACATCCCCGACCTACGCAAAACGCGCGCCATCTGGGTGCTGGTGCGCGTGGACGGATCGGATGCGAGTATTTCCACCAAGAAGAAGCAACACGTGGTGCATTTGCCTCGGCGGCGGCATATCTGCTGTCGTATGACACGCACCGATCCAGACGCCTTTCGCGACATGGCCGAGGCCGCTTTGGCCAGCCTGCCCGAGCCCTTCCGCAGCCACGCCGCCGATGTGGTGCTGACCGTGGTGGATTGGCCACCGCAGGACATTCTCGACGATATGGAGATCGACGACCCCCTCGACCTGACGGGCCTCTACGAAGGCATCCCGCTGACCCACAAGTCGGTCAGCCATCCCTCGCCCTACCCCGACCGCGTCTGGCTGTTCCGCGAGCCGATCCTCGAGGAATGGCGTGATCGGGGCGATGTGGAACTGTCCGACCTCGTGACCCATGTGGTCGTGCACGAGATCGCGCATCATTTTGGCTGGTCCGACGACGATATCGCCAGCATCGACCGTTGGTGGGAATAAAGCCGCGAACGCACAACCATTGGTATTAGTTCCATAAATAACATACCGAAATTATTATAAAAAACTTGGAACGCCTGCCGCGCCCGACCGTTGTTCTCCCAGACACTAACGGGAGATACACCATGAAGACGTTTTACGCATCCGCCCTCGCCCTGACCGTTGCCGCCACCGGCGCTTTCGCTGAAAGCCACTCGGGCGCAGAGGCCACCATGACCGAAGACACCGCCGCGATGGAGTCGACGGACACCGGCATGGACACCGATGCCAAGCTGATCCGCACCCGCGACATCACGGGCGGCAACATCTACACCATGAACGCAGCCAACGACGAAGGCTCCGCCTGGGACATGACCTATGACGCCGTGGGCGACGACTGGAATGACATCGGTGAGATCGAGGACATCGTCCTGGACTCCAACGGCCAGATGATCGGCGTCGTGGCCGAGGTCGGTGGCTTCCTCGACATCGGTGACAAGCACGTCATGCTGGAACTGGCCGACGTGAAGCTGGTGCCGGTGGATGACAAGACCTACGCCATCGTGACGCGCCTGAACGAGGAGCAGCTCGAGGCCAAGGAAGACATCGACGAAGCCTTCTGGAACTGATCCAGCCAAGGTATTACAAGAGAAGGGGCCCGCGTGGCCCCTTTTTCACGTCCGGTCGTTTTCCTGCCGAAGGTCGTCCCGAAACCGGGTCACCAACGCCTCCCACTCGGCGGCGTAGTTTGCCAGCCGTTTCGCGTCTTTCGCCGCGTTCAGCCAGGGACGGCGATGGCCGACGACCATGACGTCCTTGCCGTTGATGTGCGTCATATGCGCCACCTTCATGTAAGGCACGAAGGCATCGCAGCGCAGGTCCGGGCGCGCGGCGTGCAACCAGGCGTAGACCTCGACCGGCAGGTTGTAGGACAGCCACAGGTCCGTCAGCGTCCCGATCCGCGCCAGCCCCCGGTAGGCCAAGGGGTCCGTCGCCAGCGCGGCGAGGCGCAGTTCCTGTAGCGGCAGACCCAGCAGCGCATCGAACCCGTCGAGCGGCTGTTTCTCCCAGATGCCGCCGCTGATCGCCAGCGCCTGCAACCCGGTCAGCGCCGCCAGCGGCGCGAGGTCGGTGGTCTTGCGGAAGTCCGTTAGCACCAGCACGCGCAGCCCGGTCAGGGCGCGCAGGCCGTCCAGTGTTTCCAGCTTTGGCAGCCATGTCAGCGACAGGCGGTCGAGGCGCGGCAGCTGGGCCAGCGGGGCAAGGTCCGTGGCGCGCAACCCCTTGAACCCCAAAGCCCTGACGTCCAGCAACCCGCAGATCTTCCCCAATTCTCGCTGGCTCACCCGCCAGGCATAGCCCACCTCGCCCCGGATCGGCGCATCCAGCCCCGACACCGCGTGGAAGGTGCCATCCACCCAAAGATGCGCGCCCTTCGGTTGCGGCAGCGGCGAGCGTCCCGAGGCCCCGACGATATCGGCATGAAGGCCCTCGAACCCGGGGAACGCCGGTTTACTCATCGCGCCAGCGGTTGACGATGGGATAGCGGCGGTCCAGCCAGAAGGCGCGCGGGGTCAGGCGGGCGCCGGGGGCGGATTGGTGGCGCTTGTACTCGCTGATGTAGATCAGGTGCTGCACGCGCATCGCGTCTTCGCGGCTGTACCCGGCGGCGACGCAATCCGCGACCGACCCGTCCTGATCGACAAGGATGTCGAGGATCGCGTCCAGCACCGGGTAATCGGGCAGCGAGTCGCTGTCCTTCTGGTCGGCGCGCAGCTCGGCGCTGGGGGGTTTGGTGATGATCCGGTCGGGGATCACCTCGCCCTCCGGTCCCTTCATCCACGCGCGGTGATTGGCGTTGCGCCAGCGGCAGGTCTCGAAGACCCGCATTTTATACAGGTCCTTGATCGGGTTGTAGCCACCCGCCATGTCGCCGTAGATCGTGGCGTAGCCCACCGCCACCTCGGACTTGTTGCCCGTGGTCAGCAGCATCTCGCCGAACTTGTTCGACAGCGCCATCAGCAGCAGCCCGCGCAGGCGGCTTTGGATGTTTTCCTCGGCCAAATCGGATTTCGTGCCTTCGAACAGCGGTGCGAGGGTCCGCGTGATCGCATCGCGCCCCTCGGTGATCGGGACAAAGTCATAGCGCACGCCCAGCGCCTCGGCGCAGGCCTTGGCGTCTTCCAACGAATGTTCAGACGTGTACTCGGACGGCAGCATCACGCACCGCACGTTCTCCGGGCCCAGCGCATCGGTGGCAATCGTCGCAACCAGCGCGGAATCGACGCCGCCGGACATGCCCAGCAGCACCTTGCCGAACCCCGTCTTGCGGCAATAATCCCGCAAAGCCAACACCATGACGGCGTAATCCTGCTCCCACTCGCCGGGATGGCGGTCAAAGCGCCCCTCGGCGCAGACCCAGCCCCCGGCCTCGCGGGTGAAGTCCACCGTTTCCACGACCTCTTCCATCACCGGCAGTTGCACGGCGGGCGCGCCATGGGCGTTCAACACAAACGACCCACCGTCGAACACCTGGTCATCCTGCCCGCCGACCATGTTCAGATAGGCCAGCGGCAGGCCGCTCTCGACCACGCGCGCCACCATCTTGTTCAACCGCGTCTCGAACTTGTTGCGGAAGTAGGGCGAGCCGTTGGGCACCACGAGGATCTCCGCCCCCGATTCCTCCAGCGCCTCCACGACATCCGGATACCAGGCATCCTCGCAGATCGGCATCCCGATGCGCACGCCATTGATATTCACCGGCCCCTGCAACTGATCGCGCGAGAACAGGCGCACCTCGTCGAAGACATTGAAATTCGGCAGGAAATACTTGTGCACCACCGCCGAGACCTTGCCATCCTGCAAGACGTAGTAGGAATTGTGCAGCTTCGTCCCCTCGGGGCAGGGTCCGCCGATCGCCAGCGCCGGACCATCGACGATCTGCTTGGCCAAGTCTTCAACAGCCGCCACAGCATCGTTGATGAAGGCAGGCTTCATCACCAGGTCCTGTGTCTGGTAGCCGGTGATGAACATCTCGGGCAGCGCCACGAGGTCGGCCCCCGCGTCACGGCCCGCCTGCCACGCGGCCAGCGCCTTGGCGGCGTTGCCCTTCAGGTCCCCGACAGTGGGGTTCAGCTGTGCCATCGTCAGGCGGAAACGGTCGGTCATGGCGCGTCCTCTCTTTGGGGACTGACATAGCAGACCTGTCCGGGGAGGGAAGGCAATGAAACCATTGCCCCGCACCGCCCCCTCCTTTACCTATTGGCCCCGACCAAGGACCCGCCGGGAGGGGCGCACCCATGAAATCCACCGCCATTCTCATGCTGACCGCGCTCTCCCTGTCTGTCGGGGGCATGGCGCAGGCCCAGGACGTCGAGACCAAGGAATACGACGACGGTGGCGTCTACGAGGGCACCTTCGAAAACGGGCTCCAGCACGGCACCGGCACCTACCGCCTGCCGAACGGCTACGAATACACCGGCGACTGGGTGCAGGGCGAAATTCGCGGCGACGGCGTGGCGCGTTTCCCCAATGGGTCGATCTACGAAGGCCAGTTCGCCAAGGGCAAGCCCGAGGGCATGGGCAAGATCACCTTTGCCGACGGCGGCACCTACGAAGGCTCGTGGCTGGATGGCAAGATCACCGGTCAGGGCGTGGCGATCTACGCCAATGGCGTCCGCTACGAAGGCTCCTTCCGCAACGCGCTGCACCACGGGCGCGGCGTGATGACTGCGCCCAACGGCTATGTCTACGACGGCCAGTGGGTGAACGGCGTGAAGGAAGGCAACGGCAAGATCACCTACCCCGACGGCTCGGTCTACGAGGGGCGGGTGGCGGATGGCGAACGCGACGGCACCGGCAAGCTGGTGATGACCGACGGGCTGACCTACGAAGGCACCTGGCGCGACGGCCAGATCGACGGGCGCGGCAAGCTGACCCAGCCCAATGGCGACATCTACGAGGGCGACCTGGTGGATGGCCGCCGCGAAGGCCAGGGCAAGGTCACCTACAAGAACGGCGACACCTACGACGGCGCCTTCAACAACGACCAGCGTCACGGCATCGGCACCTTCGTCGGGCAGGATGGCTACACCTACACCGGCAACTGGATCACCGGCCAGATCGAGGGCAAGGGCCGCGTGACCTACCCGGACGGCTCGGTCTACGAGGGCGACTTCACCGGCGATCTGGCGAATGGGACCGGCAAGATCACCTACCCCTCGGGTGCGACCTATGACGGCACCTGGGTCGATGGCGTGATCGAGGGGCGCGGCATTGCCACCTACCCCAACGGGCTGGTCTATGAGGGCGACTTCGTCAACGCGCGCAACGAGGGCAAGGGCGTGATGACCTACCCCGACGGCTACCGCTACGAAGGCGACTGGAAGGACGGCGAGCGCCACGGGCGCGGCACCGCCACCTATCCCGACGGCACGGTCTACGAAGGCCAGTTCCGCGACGGGCTGCGCCACGGGCAGGGCACCATCGTGATGCCCTCGGGCTTCCGCTACGAAGGCGACTGGGCCGATGGCGAAATCAACGGCCAGGGCGTGGCGACCTATGCCAACGGCGACGTCTACGAGGGGACCTTCGTCAAGGGCAAGCGCGAGGGCGATGGCACCATGCGCTATTCCACCGGAGAGCAGGCCACCGGCGAATGGATCGGCGGCGCGCTGACGAAGAATTCGACCACGACGCCCGCCCCGGAGGCGGCTGCCGAACCCGAGGTTCCCGCCGACCAGTGAGGGTTTCGCCGCGCTTGCGCGCGGCGACCGGCGCGCGGCCCTGCGGACCGCGCGCATGCGGGCTCTGCTCCCCGCCCAAAGCTAAGGTCTGTCGTGCTGTCGCACGACAGGTGGGGGCTCTGCCCCCAGACCCCCGAGGGTATTTGGATCAAGATGAAGGGAAAGCGGCGCTTTTTTGGAGGGGTTTAACGATTTGGCCCTGATGATGCGCTGGGGCTGTTAAGACAGGTTTCTTTCCGGCCGGAACACTTCGTCGAAGCGGCCGGTTTGGTGGTTAATATCCCGTAACGCGGCGTGGAATCGGGTTAATCCGGGTGGCTTTGGGCGCCCGATCCTGTCAACCACACAGCGTACGGTGGTCAGATTAACCCGCCATCTTCCATGTTCTTAAGAAAGCTTTCTGCCCGGGTAAGGATGCGGTCTTTCTTGTCCTCTGCCATGCGGTCCCACGTCCGGTACATGTTGCCCATTCTCGCGTTATCCGTGAATCTCTCGCGATGTCTTTCGAGGAAATGCCAGTACAGGACGTTGAAGGGACAGGCGTCTTCCTCGCCGTCCTTGGCCTTTACGTCGTAGGCGCAAAGCTTGCAGTGATCCGACATCTTGTCGATGTAATTTCCAGAGGAAACATAAGGCTTTGAGGCGATGATCCCGCCATCGGCAAACTGGCTCATGCCCACGGTATTGGGGCTTTCGACCCATTCGAAAGCGTCGATGTAGACGCTCAGATACCACTCGTGGACCTGATGCGGGTCGATCCCGGCCAGCAGGGCAAAGTTGCCGGTGACCATCAACCTTTGGATGTGGTGCGCATAGCCATGGTCACGGGTCTGCGCCACCGCCTGCCCGACGCAGCGCATCTTCGTCTCGCCGCCCCAATAGAGCCACGGCAAATCTCGCTTGTGTTTCAATACGTTGCGCTCGGGATACTCGGGGCCTTCGTGGAAATAGATGCCCCGCACGTATTCTCGCCAGCCGATGATCTGGCGGATGAACCCTTCGGCGGCATTGATCGGGACGTCGCCGTTTTTCCACGCGTCTTCAGCGGCTTGGCAGACTTCCATGGGGTCCAGCAGGCCGATGTTGATATAGGCCGACAGATGCGCGTGCCAGAGGAAAGGCTCGTTTTCGAGCATGGCATCCTGGTAGTCGCCGAACTTGGGTAAACCATGTTTTATGAAATGCGTTAACGCACGCCGCGCCTGCCCTTGGTCGGTGGCTAGGGTGAACGGGCGCAACGTCCCGAAATTCTTGGAGAATCGGGCCTCTACAAGGTCCAGAACCTCTTCGACGACATCGTCCGGAGTGAACTGCATCGGCGCAGTATCCACGCTGCCCGAGGCCGCCTTTCGGTTGTCATGATCGTAATTCCACTGTCCGCCGGCGGGGGTCTCGCCCTCCATCATCAGCCCCGTCTGACGGCGCATGTCGCGGTAGAAATACTCCATTCTCAAGGCTTTGCGCCCCTCGGCCCATTCCCCGAACTGCCTATGGGACGCGATGAAACGACCGTCCTCCAACTGCCTGACCTTCAGCGGACAGTGGGTCAGGGCCGAGATCAGCCGCCATTCGCCGGGTTCGGTGGCAAGGACTTCACTGGCGTCGAAGTCCTCCGCGCGGCGGATTAACTCTCCGCAAATGCTGCCCGTGTTATTGCTGTCGTCAAGCTCGGTGTAGGCTACGGTCCAGCCGTCATCTTGCAGTTTTCTCGCGAATTTGCGCATCGCGGCAAAGATCAGCGCGATTTTCTTGGGGTGGTGTTGTGCATAATCGGTTTCATCGGCAACTTCGGCCATGACCACGACATCGGTGTCCTTGTCCGCCGCCTTCAAGCCTGCGACGGTCATGGACAGCTGGTCGCCCAGTACGAGGACGAGGCGGGTCACCATGGAATGTCCTTACCGGAATAATCCAGAAACCGACCGCTGTCCGCAGGTGTCAGCTTTGACACGACCTCGAGGAGACGTTCGGCAGCCGCCTGCGGCAGAACCGTGGGATGTGTGTCCTGGTAGCCTTGTGTAAACTTCGTGGCAACGGTGCCGGGATGCAGGCAGACGCAAGTCAGGTGTTTGTATTTGCGGGACAATTCTATCGCCGCGCCGTGGATCAACTGGTTCAACGCCGCCTTGGACGCGCGGTAGGAATACCAGCCGCCCAACCGATTGTCCCCGATTGATCCAACTCGGGCGGACAACACGGCAAACACGGATTGACGATCTCGCGGGATCAGATGCCGAACATGTTTCAGGACCAGCGCCGGTCCGATGGCATTTACGGCGAACTGGTCGGCAAGCGACTTGGCTGACAGGGCGTTCAGTGACTTCTCAGGAACCGAACCGTCGATGCGCAGCGCGCCCGTGGCCACGAAGATCAGGTCGAACGTCCCTTCGACGCCCCCTAGGATTCGCTGCACGGATGACTCGTCCGAGACATCCAACCCGTGCGTGCTCCGGCTTATGGCGATTGTTTCAACACCCTGCGCGGTCAGCGCGGCGACCATCGCGGCGCCGATGCCGCCCGAAGAACCGATAATCAAAGCCTTTTCCATGTGCCGCAGCTAGGTGGGTTACTGCGGGCTTCAACCCCGTCCGATGTCTTCGCGCGCAATCGCCACGGTCTTGACGATCGCGTAGCACGCCACCCCCTGAGTCAGGGCCAGCGCCTCGGCCGAGCGCCGTGTCACCCGTGCCAGCACGCGACCGGCCGGCGTCTGAAGGGCAACCAAGGCACCCGGACCGTCGCCCGCACGGATGCTGTCCACCTGCCCGGGAAGGATGTTCAACGCAGACAGCCCTTCGGGGCGTTGGCGGGACAGGATGACCTCCTGCGCGGCGATACGGATACGGATGAGGGTTCCTGGCGCAGTGGCGACGCGCGGCAGAAAAAGCGCGATCCCGCCCGCGTCCAACTCGGTCAGACCGTCCTCGTGGTGCCGTGCGACCCGGGCTTCAAGCACTGCACCCACGGCGCGGATGCCCGCCGGGACCAGGTCGGGGTCGCCAAGGATATCCGCGGCACTGCCTTCCCGCTGCACCCTGCCATTGTCGAGCACGATGACATGGGTCGCCAGTCGGGCGACCTCGGCCGGGGAATGGGTGACGTAGAGGATCGGGCAGGACTGATCGCGAAGCTGTTCGAAATATGGAAGAATTTCAGCCTTACGCGCCTCGTCCAAGGCAGCGAGCGGTTCATCGGCGAGGATCACGCCAGACCCGGCCAGAAGCGCACGACCAATCGCCACGCGCTGTTGTTCCCCGCCGGAAAGCCCGCGTGGACGGCGGGTGAGCAGCGGAGCGATGCCAAGCATCTCCACCACGCGATCAAAATCAGTGCCGTGCCCGGATCGGTGTCCATACAGCAGGTTCTGCTTCACGGAGAGATGCGGGAAGAGGCGACCCTCCTGGAAAATGACGCCAAGCCCGCGTTGGTTCGGAGGCAACCAGATACCCCGGTCCGTGTCGGCCAAGGTCCGGTTCTGTAAAACGATGCGCGCCGTGTCGGGTTTCAAAAGCCCTGCCACGGCCTTGATGATCGTGCTCTTGCCGGACCCGGACCGCCCAAACAGGACCGTAAGTCCCGGCGGGAGATTCAGGTCAACATCCAGCGCAAACCCTTCGAAACGATGGGAAATCCGAATGTCCAGCATCAGGCCACCAACCGCGCGGCGACCCGTCGTGACAGCCATTCCGACAGAAGCAGGGCGCTCATGGCCACGGCAATTGAGATGGCCACCAGTCGGAGGGCCGAACTCTCGCCACCCGGCACCTGAAGGAAGGCATAGATGGCCGAGGGCAGCGTCTGCGTCTGGCCCGGTATGTTCGAGACAAAGGTGATCGTGGCGCCGAACTCGCCCATCGCCTTGGCAAAGGCGAGGATTGAGCCCGTCAGAACACCCGGCAGGATCAGTGGCAGGGTAATGGTCAGGAACACCTTTGCCCGTGACGCTCCCAATGTCGCTGCCGCCTCTTCCAGCCGGGGATCGACGGCTTCGATGGACAGGCGCATGGCGCGGACCATCAACGGAAAGCCCATGATCGCCGCCGCCAAAGCCGCGCCTGTCCATCGGAAAGCGATGGAAAGCCCCAAGACCTCCAGCGCCTGCCCGATCGGGGCACGTGGGCTGAATGTCATCAAAAGAAGGTATCCGGTCACCACGGGCGGCAGAATCAACGGAAGGTGGACCAGTCCGTTCAGCATCTGGCGACCCGGGAACCGCCACCGCGCCAGAGCATAGGCTACCAACAAGCCAAAGGGCAAAGAGGCGAGCATGGCCCAGAACGAGACCTTCAGAGACAGGGCAACCGCCGCCCACTCCTGGGGCCCAAGCCACTCCATGCTATTTTTCCATTGGTTCGAAGCCGTTGGCTTCAAAGATAGATCTGGCCGTATCGGTGCCCAGAAACGCCAGAAATGGCCCAGCGGCCTGTTCGCGGCCTTTCATCGCTGCGACGGGGTAGACGATGGGGGAATGGCTGTTCTCCGGGAATTCCGAACGGACATACACGTTGGACTCCGCCCGTGCGTCTGTCGCGTAAACGATGCCATACGGCGCAGCCCCGGAAGACACCAGTGACAATGCCGCCCGGACGTTGTCCGCCTGTGCTACATGGCCGGACACAGACTGCCAAAGGTTCAAGGTCTCGAGGCCGGTCTTGCCGTATATCCCGGCGGGAACCGCATCGACGAGCGCCATGGCGAGCCGTCCGCCCTGCAGCAACCCGACCAGATCGGTGTCTTGTGACAGTTCAATCGGGTCACCGGGCTGTGCCGAGATCAAGACCAGTTTATTGCCTAACAGGTCTCTTCGGGTGCCTTCTGCCAGCAGGCCCTCGGCCTCCAGGACATCCATCCAGTCCGTGTTTGCGGAAATGAACAGGTCCGCCGGAGCACCGTGCTGCAGTTGTCGGGCAAGAGCCGACGAAGCCGCGTAGGACAGAACAACAGACTCAGAGGTCTCGGCCTTGTAGGCATCAGCGATTTCGTCGAGCGCGTTCCGCAAGGATGCCGCGGCAAAAACCGTGATATCCCCAGCCGTTGCGGCAGTTGCAAAGATCAGGAGGGAGAGAGTGGCGACAAGGCGTTTCATGCATGATTTCTCGCATGCGTGGCGCGGTTCGGCCAGATGAAAAACCGCAGGCACACCGGGACCTTTGGGCGAGGGAACGCCGGAGGCGGCGGTGCGCGGTATCAATACGTTTCGGCCCCGCCGAGAGGGCGAGGCCGATGAAAAGCATAGTTTGATCCGAAAAGATCAGAAGTCAAGGTTCTCGACGGAAAGCGCGTTCTGCTGGATGAACTCGCGACGGGGCTCAACCACATCGCCCATCAGCTTGGTGAACAGGTCATCGGCCTCTGCCATGTCATCAATGGTCACCTGCAAAAGGGTACGCGCATCCGGGTCCAGCGTGGTTTCCCAAAGCTGATCGGGGTTCATCTCGCCCAGACCCTTGTAACGCTGCAGCGACAGGCCCTTTTCGCCTTCTTCGAGGATTGCCTTGAGCAGCTCCAGCGGACCGTGGATGACCTGCCGGCGCTCCTTGCGCTCCAGAGCGGCGACGGTTCCATAGACGGATTGCAGGCTCTGGGTGAACGAACCGGTCTTGCGTGCCTCGCCCGAGCGCAGCATCTGGCCGTCCAGCGTTCGGACCTCTTCCACGCCGCGCAGGATACGTGCCAGGCGGACGCCCTTGTCCTGCGTGATGCGACCTTGCCAGCCACGTTCGTATTCCAGCGCAACCATATCGAGGCGCGCCGCAACCTTGTCGGCCACGCCTTGCAGGTCGGCATCCACTGCCCCCGGTACGAACGCCCCGGCAATCGCCGCCTGCTCGAGGATATGGCGCGGGTAATGGGTGGGGAAAGCGTCGATGACCCGCTTCAGCTGTCGCGCCTCTTCGACAACGCGGATGAGGTCCTGCCCGACGATAACCTCGCCGGAGGCCAATTGCAGTTGTGCCCCCTCGATCCCCATCTGGACGAGGTAATCGTCAAGGGCCGTCTGATCCTTGAGGTACACTTCGGATTTGCCCCGCGCCACTTTGTAAAGCGGGGGTTGCGCGATATACAGGTATCCACCTTCGATCAACGCAGGCATCTGGCGGTAGAAGAACGTCAGCAGAAGCGTCCGGATGTGGGCGCCGTCGACGTCCGCATCCGTCATGATGATGATCTTGTGATAGCGCAGCTTGTCGATGTTGAACTCGTCCCGACCGATGCCGGTGCCGAGCGCCATCACGAGGTTCCCGATTTCCTGCGACCCCAGCATGCGGTCAAAACGCGCGCGTTCCACGTTCAGGATCTTGCCGCGCAGTGGCAGGATGGCTTGCGTGCGGCGATCGCGCCCCGTCTGGGCGGAGCCACCGGCGGAGTCACCCTCGACCAGGAAAAGTTCGGTCTTCGACGCATCCTTTTCCGAGCAATCCTTCAGCTTGGCCGCGTTGAAGGACACATCCATGGCCGTCTTGCGCCGCGTGAGTTCACGCGCCTTGCGGGCGGCTTCACGGGCCATGGCGGCCTCGATGATCTTGCCGACGATCTGACGGGCCTCGGCGGGGTTCTCCTCGAACCACTCGCCCAGCTTCTCGTTCATCAGGCTTTCGACTGCCGGACGCACCTCGGAGGACACCAGCTTGTCCTTGGTCTGGCTGGAGAATTTCGGATCGGGCACCTTGACCGACAACACGGCGGTCAGGCCCTCGCGGGCGTCGTCACCGGTGAAGTTGATCTTTTCCTTCTTCGCGATGCCGCTGTCCTGGGCGTATTTCTGCAACTGCCGGGTCAGCGCGCCACGGAAACCGGCAAGGTGCGTGCCGCCGTCGCGCTGCGGGATGTTGTTGGTGAAGGGCAGGACGTTCTCGTGGTAGGAATCGTTCCACCACATGGCGACCTCGACCCCAATGCCGTCCTTCTCGCCTTCCATGTAGACCGGGTCGGTCATCACGGATTGCTTGGACCGGTCGAGGTATTTCACGAATTCCCGCACGCCGCCGTCATAATGCAGCTCGACCCGCAGGGGTTCGGCGGGGCGGTCGTCCTCGAGGATGATGCGCACGCCGGAGTTCAGGAAGGCCAGCTCGCGCAGGCGCTTTTCCAGCGTGTGGAAATCGTAGTCGAGGTTCGAGAAGGTGCCGTTCGGATCATTCGTCTTGGCCGAGGCAAGGAAGCGGACCTCGGTCCCCTTCTCGCCCACCGCGTCGGCGACGACGCGCAGGTGCTCTGTGCAGTCGCCGTGCTCGAACTTCGCCCAATGCTCCTTGCCGTTGCGCCAGATGCGCAGCTCTAGCCAGACGGACAGGGCGTTCACGACAGACACGCCCACGCCATGCAGACCGCCCGAAACCTTGTAGGAATTCTGGTCGAACTTCCCGCCGGCGTGAAGCTGGGTCATGATGACCTCGGCGGCGGAGACGCCTTCCTCGGCGTGGATGTCGACGGGAATGCCGCGCCCGTTGTCGCGCACGGAAACGGATGAATCCGAGTGTATTTTGACGTGCACGTAGTCCGCGTGCTTGGCCAATGCTTCGTCGATGCCGTTATCGACGACCTCGTAAACCATATGGTGCAGGCCCGAGCCGTCATCGGTGTCGCCGATGTACATGCCTGGACGCTTGCGGACTGCTTCCAAGCCCTTAAGAACCTTGATGGAATCGGCGCCGTATTCGTTGGCGGCGCTCGGCTGGTCGGACATGCCCATTTCCCTTGTTATCTTGGCCGGATTTATACCCCGCGCGCAGGGGATTGTCACGCGCCGGACACAATATTTGGTATAAACCTCAGTGTTTTGAAACTAGCGAAACGCCGTCGTCCTCGGTGACCACCAGCGCTTGTGCACGATGTCCGAGTTCGGCGAACAATTCGGGCCCGGTGCCGGTCATCCAGGCCTGAGCCCCCAAGGAGGAAATCTCGTCAAACAAGGCCGCGCGGCGGCCGGCGTCAAGATGCGCAGCCACCTCGTCAAGCAACAGGATGGGAGGCTCACCTTCGTCCTGCGACAGCGCCCGCGCATTGGCAAGAATGAGCGAAATCAGCAGCGCTTTCTGCTCCCCGGTCGAGCAATCAGAGGCGGGAACGCCTTTCGCGATGAATGTCCCCTGCAGGTCGGTGCGATGTGGCCCCACCAGCGTTCGGCCAGCTGCCAGATCCCGAAAGCGGCTTTCCTCAAGCGCGTCCCGCAGATCCGAGGCGTTTTCCGGCATGCTTCCTTCAGACTGGATCAGCGTGAGTTCAGCGGCCGGAAACGCCGTCTCGGCCCCCGACTGCGCCTGCATGATCCGGGCGACAGACGCCCGACGGTTCAGATGTATGGCCGCGCCCGCTTCGGCCATCTGGGTCTCCAACGCACCGTACCAATGGGGATCGCGCACCATGTCCTTGAGCAGGCGATTGCGCTCCCGCATGGCCTTTTCATAGTCCAGGGCGGCCTGCGCATGATCGGGGAAAAACGACAAGGTCAGGCGATCCAGAAACCGTCGCCGACCTTCGGCACCTTCGATCCAAAGCCGATCCATAGACGGAATCAGCCAGATCGCCCGCGCGATACGCCCCAGCGCCACTTGACTGGCTGGCTTGTCATCTATCCGGACTTGCCGTGCGGCCCCACCTTCGGAGCTGAAGGATATTTCGTGAAAACCGCTGACGCCCACGAGGTCACCGGAAATCTTCCAGCCCAGTGCCTCGGGCCGTCGTGCCATCTCGGCCGCTGCCGCCCGTCGCATCCCTCGTCCCGGCGAAAAAAGCGACACCGCCTCGATCAGGTTTGTCTTGCCCGCGCCATTCGGACCCCAAATGGCAATGGGGCGGCGATCCACCTCGATCACCGCCCGTTTGTGCGACCTGAAATGCGACAGGGTGAGCGACGTCAGGTACATGCGCCGCCAACCAGCTTCTTCTTGGTCAAAGTACTCTCGCCGGAGGCTCCGACGCGGATCACACGCGCATCGGCATGACGACGTAAACCGCGCTCGTATCGTTGCCTTCACGCATCAGGGTCGGATCACCGGAAGAGTTGAACAGGAACACGGCGTTCTCGCGGTCCACTTGGCTGGCGATCTCCAGCAGGTACTTCGCGTTGAAACCGATCTCCAGCCGCTCATCCCCATAGGCAACGGCCAGCTCTTCCTCCGCAGCACCGCTGTCCGGCGCGTTCACCGACAGGATAAGACGATCCTCGTCCAGTTGCAGTTTCACGGCGCGGCTGCGCTCGGACGAGACGGTGGCCACACGGTCGACCGCCTTGGCGAACTCCGAGGCGTCCACCTCCAGCTTGCGCGTGTTGCCCTGCGGAATGACGCGCGTGTAGTCGGGGAACGTGCCGTCGATGACCTTCGACGTCAGCGTGATGTTCGGCGTGGCAAAGCGCACCTTGGTCTCGGACACGGACACGGCAATGTCCATGTCATCCTCGTCCAGAAGCTTGCGCAGCTCGCCTACGGTCTTGCGCGGAACGATCACGCCCGGCATGTCGGCGGCACTCTCCGGCAAGGTCGCGTCGATGCGGGCGAGACGGTGGCCGTCAGTGGCGACGCAGCGCAGCACCTTGCCGCCATCGGCATCGGCCACGTGCATGTAGACACCGTTGAGGTAATACCGGGTTTCTTCAGTGGAAATGGCAAATTTCGACTTGTCGAAGAGGCGGCGCAGCACCTGCGCCTTGCAGGAAAAGTTCGAGCTGTACTCGGACGACGCCATGACCGGGAAATCTTCCTTGGGCAGGGTCGCGAGGTTGAACATCGAACGGCCCGCCGACACGGTCAGGCGACCGGAGCCCGGCTCTTCGGACAGGACCACCAGCGCGCCATCGGGCAGCTTGCGGACAATCTCGTGCAGGGTCACGGCGCTGACGGTGGTGCCGCCAGCCTTCTCGACCTGGGCGACAGCCTTGTCCAGCACCTCGATGTCCAGGTCGGTGGCGCGGAAGGTCACGGTTTCACCCTCGGCCTCGATCAACACGTTTGCAAGGATCGGGATCGTGTTGCGACGCTCCACAACCGACTGTGCCTGCGCTACTGCCCGCAGCAATGCGGCGCGTTCCATGCTGATCTTCATAGCCCTACCCTCTCCGCCAGTCCGGCCACATCCCGGGGACGCGCACGTTAGCGCGGAGCGACGGGCGCTCCAAGCCGGTTTTGCGATTTGTCGAATGGTTTTAAGGAAGCGTCAAGGCTCGTGCGGCGCATTCGCAACGCCGCACGACTTGTGTGGTCTTATCGACTCAGGCTTCCAGCGCGCGGCGCAGCATTTCGACATCCTCGTCGATCTGGCCGTCCTGCACGCGCAGCTCCTCGATCCGCTTGACGCCGTGCATGACCGTGGTGTGATCGCGCCCGCCAAAGCGCCGACCGATCTCGGGCAGTGAACGCGAGGTCAACTGCTTGCACAGGTACATCGCCACCTGACGCGGCCGGGCAAAGTTGCGTACGCGCTTCGGCCCGATCATGTCGGACAGGCGGATGTTGTAGTGCTCGGCCACCTTGCGCTGAATCTCGTCGATCGAGATCTTGCGCTCCGACGCCCGCAGCACATCAGCCAGCGAGTCCTGCACGAGGTCCATATTGATCGGCTTGCCGACAAGGCTGGCAAAGGCGAACAGACGTGTCAGCGCGCCCTCAAGAACACGCACGTTGGTCGAAATGCGATGCGCGAGGAATTCCAGCACGCCGTCGTCGATCACCAGACCAGGATGCATCCCGCGATAGACTTCGACTTTGGACTGGAGAATGCCCAGACGCAGTTCGTAATCTGTCGGATGAAGGTCCACCACCAGCCCGGATTGCAGACGCGAGCGGATGCGGTTTTCCAGATCCTTGATCTCGTCCGGCGCGCGGTCCGCCGAGATGATGATTTGCTTGTTCTGGTCCACCAGCGCGTTGAAGGTATGGAAGAACTCTTCCTGCGTGCTGTCCTTGCCGGCGATGAACTGCACGTCGTCGACCATCAGCACGTCGACGCTGCGGAACATCTCCTTGAAGTCCATCATCTTGCGCTCGCGCAGGGCTTGCACGAAGCGGTACATGAACTGTTCCGCCGACAGGTACAGCACGGTGGCCTTCGGGTTGCGCTGCGACAATTCCCACGCAACAGCGTGCATCAGGTGCGTCTTGCCGAGGCCCACACCGCCGTACAGGAACAACGGGTTGAAGGTCACGGGGCCACCCTCGGCCACGCGGCGCGCGGCGGCATGTGCCAGCTCGTTCGGTTTGCCCACCACGAAGGTGTCGAAGGTAAACCGCATGTCGAGCGGCGCGCCCGGCAAGGACTGGTCCCTGGCAGTGGTCGCCGGAGCCGCGGGTTCATCGCCCGGAAGCTCCACCGGCTTCCTGACCTCCTCCCGATCCCGCAGGCCGTCGCTGATTCCAGCCTGAAAGTTCAGGCGGCGGACAGCGTTGTCCACGGTCGAGATCTGCGCCAGCAGCATGTCGCCAAAGTTCTGTGAAACATA
Source organism: Sagittula sp. S175 (assembly GCF_049800975.1). NCBI lineage: Bacteria > Pseudomonadati > Pseudomonadota > Alphaproteobacteria > Rhodobacterales > Roseobacteraceae > Sagittula > Sagittula sp. S175. The sequence continues at coordinate 144,679 of NZ_JBNAGB010000004.1, read as the reverse complement.
GGTCCCGAAAAAATTCGTCGGGGCCTGCAAGGTCATAACACCGTCACTCGTCATTCCACGAAAGCGGAGAGGCTCGATCCAGGTTTTGTAATTGTTTTGTCCGATCGTCCTGCAGATCTGCTCTTGGAGGGCGCCCCATTGTTCTTTTGTCATCCGCCAACTTTTCCTCGTTCCGTTCCTTAGGCCGTGTGCGCACGGCCACGGGTCACGCGGCTTCAGACACGAAACAATCGACCCCATACCCATTGCGGGCATGAGATGGGACACACGGTCCCGGGGTCGTCATGCTCTTGCGCCACTGTCCCGTTGGCGCAAAGGGCATTTCGGCCCGTTTCGTAAATGGACTAGGCCAGGGTTACCCCTGAACATCATCGGGAACGCCAACAACAACGTTCCGACACGTAGGTTTCATGGTCCTCGAAAGAAGCCCTGAAACCGGCAGCCTTGTCCCCCCTGGTGCGACGTGACTCGCAGGGTGAAATTACCAATCATCCACAGGACGCGGCAACCGAACTTCATTCTTGACTCAGGGATTCCCGCAAAAGAATCTCTGGCCGTTTTTCGGGTCTCGCAAACCCTTGAAAACGCACAAAGGGCACCACCCGAGGTGATGCCCTTTGGCAACGCGATTCTGAGTCGGATCAACCGGCTATCAGGCAGCCATCGCCTTCACGCGGGCTGCGAGACGCGACATTTTGCGCGATGCGGTGTTCTTGTGGAAGATGCCCTTGGTGACGCCACGCATCAGCTCCGGCTGAGCAGCTTTCAGAGCGTCCTGAGCGGCAGTCTGGTCGCCCGATGCAATCGCTTCCTCAACCTTGCGGATGTAGGTGCGGATACGCGAGCGGCGCGACTTGTTGACGGCTGCGCGCTTTTCGCTTTGACGTGCGCGCTTTTTCGACTGGGGCGTATTTGCCATGATGATCGGTCCTTGTGTCTGGTCACTGAGCGGGTCAGCGGTATCGGTTCAAAACTGGAATGCGCGGCGAAAGCCGTTGCAGGCCCGAATTGACCACGGGACCGATTCTTGCCAGAGCGGGCATCACGCGCATGTATGACCGGCGCCTATAAAGCACCGGGGGCTTCCGGGCAAGGCGTTTCCGGCCTCGACTGCCCGTCAGCGGGATTTTGGGTATCCGTGCGCCCCGTCCCATAGGGTCTGGACGGAGCGCAAAAGACCTCAGCGGTCGCGGAACTGCGCAGAGCGCTTTTCCATGAAGGCAGCCATGCCTTCTTTCTGGTCTTCGGTGTTGAACAACGCGTGGAAAGCGCGGCGTTCGGACAGAAGGCCCTGCGCGAGGGTCGTCTCGTAGGCGATGTTCACCTGCTCCTTGGCAACCACCGTAGAGATCATCGACTTTTCAGCGATCTTCTCTGCGGCGGCCTTGGCCTCTTCCATAAGCGATTTCGCTGGAACGACGCGCGACACCAGACCGGAGCGCTCTGCTTCCTCAGCATCCATGAAGCGACCGGTCAGAACCATGTCCATGGCCTTCGATTTTCCGATGAAGCGGGTCAGGCGCTGCGTCCCGCCAATTCCGGGGATCACGCCAAGGTTGATCTCGGGCTGGCCGAACTTTGCAGTATCCGCCGCGATGATGAAATCACACATCATGGCCAACTCGCATCCGCCGCCTAGCGCGTAGCCCGCGACTGCCGCGATGATCGGCTTGCGGGTCGCAACAATGGCGTTACCCTCGGTGCCGAAGAAGTCGGACATCAGCATGTCGACATAGCTTTTTTCCGACATCTCCTTGATGTCGGCACCGGCAGCGAAGGCCTTGGGCGAGCCGGTGATGATGATACAGCGGACCTTGTCGTTCTTGTCACACTCCGCCAAGGCCGCGCTCAGTTCACCCAGCAACTCGGAGTTGAGGGCGTTCAGGGCGTCGGGGCGATTGAGTTTGATGGTAGCGACGTGGTCTTCTACTTCGACGATGATCGTCTCATAGGCCATGGGCTTTGGGCTCCGTCCGGTTCCGTCAGGGGCAAAGCCTTAACACTTCGTTCAAAGCGATCAAGTCTACTTTTGGCAAGTCGGACAATAGAAAGACGACCGTCCCGATTGGACCACCCTATGGATGACCGAAGGGCAGTCGGTGGTTCGGCAGGGCTGGCCCTCGCGCCCGTAGACATCAAAGTTGTGCTGAAAATATCCAAGCTCTCCATCGGCTTGACGGAAGTCCTTGAGGCTCGATCCACCGGCGTCAATCGCCTCCTCCAGCACCTGCCGGATGACGGGCACAAGGGCCGCGATTCGAGCTGCCGATATGTTGCGCGTGCGCCGCACCGGAGAAATGCCTGCACGGAAGAGGGCCTCGCAAACGTATATGTTTCCGAGGCCGGCGACGATCTTCTGATCCAGCAGGGCGGATTTGACCGGCGTATTCCGGGGTTTCAACGCCTCTACGAGGTGAGATTCGGTGAAGGCGTTGCCCAGAGGCTCGGGACCGATCTGCGCCAGAAGCGGGTGCAACTCGGCTGTGGCTGTCGGCAGAAGGTCCATGGCTCCAAACCGACGCGGATCGTTGAAGGTGATCCGAGCGCCGTTGTCCATATCGAAGACCACGTGGTCATGCTTCTCCGGCGCGGGATGATCGTGGACGAACTGCCCCAACGGATCGCCAGATACCAGCATGCGCCCGGACATGCCGAGATGGATCAACAGTGTCTCACCAGTGTCGAGGTCCCCGAGGATATATTTCGAACGTCTGCGCAGTTGCAGCACCTTCGCCCCCGTCAACCGTTCCGCCATGCGTTCAGGGAAAGGCCAGCGCAGGTCAGGACGGTTCACCTGAGCCCTGACTATGGTGCTCCCTTCCATCGCGGGGGCGAGGCCGCGACGGACTGTCTCGACTTCGGGCAATTCGGGCATTGGCGTGGTCCTTCGGATTGTCTATCGGCGGCAGCGCCCTATAAGAAGGCACCATACGGTGGCGCGACAAGCCCCCGGCGAACCGCAAGAGGCGATTATGGCGCAAGACTCTGACAAGACAACGCATTTCGGTTTTACCGAAGTCCCCGAAGGGGAAAAGGCGGGCCGCGTTCAGGGCGTCTTTACTTCGGTTGCGTCGAAATATGACGTCATGAATGACGCCATGTCGATGGGCATTCACCGTATCTGGAAGGATGCAATGATGGATTGGCTGGCGCCGCGGCCCGGTCAACGCCTGCTAGACGTGGCCGGTGGCACAGGGGACATATCGTTTCGTTTCCTCAAGCGTGCCGGTAGGGGTCATTCCACCGTTCTGGACCTGACCGAATCCATGCTGGTGGAAGGGCGCAAGCGTGCCGAGGCTGCCTCGATGGCGGACAGCCTGGATTGGGTGGTTGGCGATGCGATGAAATTGCCCTTTGCGGACAATACTTTCGACGTCTACACGATCTCCTTTGGCATCCGTAACGTGACCCGCCCACAGGAGGCGCTCAACGAGGCCTATCGCGTACTGAAACCGGGTGGCCGTCTGATGGTGCTGGAGTTCAGCCAGATCCCGAACGATCTCATGCAGAAGGCCTATGATCTCTACTCCTTCAATGTGATCCCGCGGATGGGGCAGGTTATCGCCGGAGATCGGGACTCGTACCAGTATCTCGTTGAAAGCATTCGACAGTTCCCCGATCAGGAGACCTTCCTCAGCATGGTGCGTCAGGCGGGGTTCGAGAACGCAAAATATCGGAATCTGACCATGGGCGTCGCCTGCTTGCACTCGGGCTGGAAACTGTGAGGGGTCCGCACAATATCTGGAGGCTGATCCGGACCGGCGCGACGCTGGAGCGGACCGGCGCGATGCGCGTGGTTCTGGATGCATTCGAAGCACCCGCCCCCCTTCGGCTGGCCGCGCGAGTCCTGGCCTGGCCGTTTAGCTGGTTGGGGCACAAGGGTGATCCATCGATGCCACCGGTCGTGCGGGCGCTGTCTGCCTTGGGACCGGCGTACATCAAGTTTGGTCAGATTTTATCGACCCGCCCTGACGTGGTTGGCAGCGAAATGGCGACGCAACTGCGCGTATTGCAAGACAAGTTGCCGCCCTTTTCCGTCGACGCTGCCAAAGCACAAGTTCTGGAAGAAACCGGCTTGACCGTCGATGAACTGTTTTCGGAATTCAGCGCGCCCGTTGCTGCTGCATCCATCGCCCAAGTGCATCGCGCACGCCTGCGCGATACCGGCGAAGAAGTGGCGATCAAGGTCCTGCGCCCCGGGATCGAGCGCGCCTTTCAAAAGGACATCGACGCTTTTTGGCTCGCCGCTGTGGTGATCGAAGCTTTCTCGCCCGCCTCGCGTCGACTCCGCCCTCGGGATGTCATTGCGCATTTCGAAGGCGTGGTCATGGGCGAATTGGATTTGCGGCTAGAGGCTGCAGCAGCCAGTGAGTTTGCCGCCAACACTGTAAACGACGATGGCTTCCAATTGCCGGCAGTGAACTGGGCGCTGTCAGGGCGCCGGGTCATGACAATGACCTGGGCCGAAGGCGTTCCCCTGGGAGATAACGATGCACTCGACACAGCGGGCCATGACCGGGCAGCATTGTCGAAACGCGTGTTGCAACTGTTTCTCAACCACGCCTTGAGGGATGGCTACTTTCACGCCGATATGCATCAAGGCAACCTCAAGGTCGCGCCCAATGGGGATATCATCGCGTATGACTTCGGCATCATGGGGCACATCGACGAATACACGCGCCGTGTGTATGCGGAAATTTTGTTTGGGTTCATTCGCCGGGATTACAAACGTGTAGCAGAGGTTCACTTCGAAGCAGGCTACGTACCGGCCGATCGTGACCCGGATGAGTTTGCACGCGCTCTGCGCGCGGTCGGAGAACCCATTTTCGGTATGGACGCCACGCGCATCTCGATGGGCAAGCTGTTGGCTTATCTGTTCGAAGTCACCGAGCGTTTCGGGATGGAAACGCGGACGGAACTGATCCTTCTTCAGCGCACGATGGTGGTCGTCGAAGGTGTGGCTCGTTCTTTGGATCCACACATGAACATCTGGAAGGTCGCGCAGCCCGTAGTGGAAGACTATATCAAGCAGTCTATCGGCCCACGCGCAGCCGCATCAGATCTTTGGAAGACGGCGATGGTCATGGCGCGTTTCGGACCGCGGTTGCCTCAACTGGTTGAAGCCGCGCTGATCCGCCAGTCTCAACCTCAAATGGAGGTGCGCCCAAACCTGTGGCCCGGGCGAGTTCTATGGCTTGCTCTTGGCCTTGTCACCGGGGGACTGGGCGTAACAGCAGTCCAGATCCTTTTCTGAAACCCATCAAGCGTCACCAGCCCTCAGCCCGTTGATCATCTCGGAGTTTAATTCTGTCCCGTCGGCCATGCGGATCATGACGTTGCCATTGTAATTCCTGACCTCGTCAATGGTGCTGTAAACTTGGGCCATCGCCGTATCGGTCAGCTTACCGCCATCGTAACTTTCGATGTGAAAACTGTAGTTGCCGACCGGAAGCATGTTGCCGTCATTGTCATGCCCCCCCCAAAGAACGCTTTGCTCTCCGACCTCGATATCGAAGCGCTGAACTTCCATACCGGAGCCGTTGCGAACGACCATGACCGCGGCATCAGCTCCGTTTGCATATTGCGGCCTCACCGTAACGGGTTGTCCTGAAAACTGAGCCGGTGCACGGACAAGCCCCTCCATTCCGATCCAGCGGCTCATTTCCGAGAGTGCGTTGCCGCCCAAAACATTCGAAATATTGCGCAGCAGATCATTGGTTTGAACTTGTTGTTCAACCGAAGAAAACGTGGCCAGCTGCGTGGCGTATTCCGTGGAATCCACAGGATTCAGAGGATCTTGGTTTTGCACCTGAACCGTCAGCATTTTGAGGAACGTCTCAAAATCCGAGCTTAGAACCGCGCGATCTTCTTTTGTGGCGGTATTGCTGCTGGCGCTGGATTGGCTGGAGTACAGCGGAGGGGGATTGGTGATTTCAACCATGGTTCAACCTCATATCCTGATATCAAGTCCATCGGCGCCCACCGGGGGCTTCGATTGTTCCGGGGTCGGATCTGGTTCGGCGTAATCCATCGTAGATTGTCCCGCAGCCCTGCCCTCGGCACCCTGACGCTCTTCTCCAAACGAGAACCCTGCTCCCTCGTAGCCCGCGTCCGCCAGATTTCGCGCCAACTCATCGACATTTCGCCGCATCAAATCCAGAGTTTCCGGTCTGTCGGCCTGAATGTGAACCGTCAAACCATGCTCCCCGGAGACAAGATACATACGTACCCGACCAAGTTCCTCGGGCGCCAGCCTCAGTTCTACGGTTCCTTCATTGATCCGTGAGAACCCATCGACAATCTGTCGAACCACCGAAGCGCTATCCGCACGCTGACTGGGGCTAGATTGGTGCGGTAACCCAGCCGCAACAGAGCTTTGTTCAGGCCGTGTTCCTGCAGCCAGGCCTATCTGTGTGATAGGCTCAGACGACACTTCGTCTGAGGCATCTTCGATCCTCGACGCCAACTCCATCGTCTGCGCGAACTGACTATGGAATATGATTTGTGGCATTGCGGGCGCGACATTGGTCGGTGCAGTTCCAGACGGTACTTTCGGTATGGCCGCAAGTTCTAGCGTCCTGTCCCCGCTTTCGGAATATGCCCTAGAGGCAGTGTGCGCCAAATCTTCCGTAACAAGACTGCGACGAGATGAGACGAACGTGGCCGCTACCACAATTTCTGGCATAGATTGAATGCTATCATCATACCCAACCCGCATAGGCTGATCTGAAGGCGCGGGACTCGGAGTCATGGATCGGAAAACAGGTGTCTCGCGCCTTATGAACGGTTGCCCTACGGCGATGTCCTCTGAGACAGAAGGTATGACGCCGGTGTCCCGGTTTGATTCTGCTGAAACATTAGGCCCTGGCGGAGTAGCCTGAAGCCCGCTAGGATTGTGCCCACTTTCCGTCCCGGCCGCCCGGCGAACGAAGCCGCGAAAATCGTCTGGTTCACTAATTCCGGCATTCTCGCCGAAGCCCTGAGAATTATCGGGGGTCACAGCCAGACCTGTTGCTGCCTGTGTGACTGCGGCCGCTGTCGTAAAGGTGACCGTAATCTCTGCCCTCACGGGCTCGTTATGATTTGTAAATTCACGGGCGGGAAACCACTCGGGCGCGTTCGGGCGTGCCGGAGACAAGCTCCGAGCCTGAAATATCGGGAGGTTTGCGCCGCGCAACTCCTTTTCGAAACCGGAAGGCCGCGTGCTCGCTCCACTCATTGCGGAAACGTGCTCCTGGCGAGAGAACCTTTCCTCATGGCGCTTAGGCAGTTCTTCGGCGCCGGCAGCCTCGAAGGGTTTGAAGCCGCTTCGCTCTCGCATTGCGGGCAGCGGAGAGGCAGTTACTTCTGATCCAATCCCAGTATTCGGTTGGACCAAAACGGGCTTTTTTTCAAGTTCCGCTTCCGGCTGTACTGAAGGAGCAGTGCTTATGTGCTTGCCGTCCTGCGAGAACGCAAGTCCTTGCAACGATCCGAAACCGATTCGCTGGTCGGCTTCTTGCCCTTTTTCTGTGAGATTTGACAGAGGATCTTGTTCCTCCGCACATAGAGAAGCTTTTTGCATATTTGAAATAGACGGTTCGATCACCGAGCTAAGAACAGACTCAGTGAGCGCGACAGAATCTGAATTCTTCATCGCGGATGTTGAGACACTAGGCACGTAGGAGAGCTGTGAGGGTAAACGAGCGGTGTCCGAACCTGCGTATGTTTTGACCGAAGGATCATGCGTTGCGGCTGTGGATTGCATTGCCGAAAAATGGCTATCGATCTCAACACCTTCAGGTCTTGAAAAATATCTGCCGGTTACACCCTGAACTTTCGTTGCGTCCAAGGCTTCCAATAGTCGCGTTCCACCGGCTGAAATTTTTTTAACCAATTCGCGCGAAATATTCGGAGGTTCCGGAGTCAACGAAACTTCCGCCAATTCACCTTTCTGCGTCAATTTTCTAGTGATTTCTTGATCTTCATTTGATTGGAGATGTAGTTGTTGACCTTTATTAGCCAACGCAGCGTGCTCCAAAATTGAACGGTGGCTCTCAGTATCCTGAACCACTTTAGCGCCCAGCGCTTCAGGAAGGGTTGCGAGTTCTATTTCCGAATCTTGTTCAGGATCTTTCTTTTCAAGAGAGGCTTCTTGCCGAACGAAGATAGCCTCAACCTCAGGAACATAGTCCGTTACATCAGACTCCGGCTCGCTGTAGATGTTAGGTGTGATTTCCCAATCGCCTATAATGCTCTCGGAAGCTTGCTCATTTTCAGAGCTTTCAGACTTCGCCGCCTCCACAACAAGATCGACCGGATCTCTGTGCGTCTCACCTTGTTTCTCATCGGTCTTAGCAAAGACTTCTGAGAAGTCTTGGCTCGGCACCTCCGCCTTCTGGGGGTCAACGCCTTGCAGTTTGGGACCAACGCCCAAGAGGCTAGTCAGTTGGCTTAGCATGATCGCTCCGGGAATTCTTCCACGAGCAAACCTACTGCGGACATCCTTACCAGTTCTTTACCGGCGCTGGTGCAATACAGCGAAGATGAGTCGAATTGGAGAAAAAAGCCATGGAGCTATCACAAAATCTTCCTGTTTTCATGGATAAAAGGGACCAAAATCTGAGGGAAGCAGCCACGGAGCTTGAGGCAAATTTTCTTGCCGAGATGCTTAAAGCTTCTGGTGTCGGCGAAACCCCGGAAAGCTTTGGTGGCGGTGTCGGAGAAAGCCAGTTCGCTTCCTACATGCGCCTCGAGCAAGCGCGCCAGATGGCCGCACACGGCGGCATTGGCCTGGCCGAATCGATTTATCACGCCCTCAAGGAGAGAATGAATGACTGAAGATAACATCGCGACACGGCTTGCGCACCTCTTGGAGGTCGAGCGTACCGCTCTCATGGAGGGTGACTTTGAGAAGATTGAAGAGTTGATCGACCAAAAGCAGAGAATAATAAGCGAACTACGCGAAGCTCCGATGGCCGTTGAGACCCTGTCTCCACTGCGCGCCAAACTTCGCCGAAACCAGGAACTCTTCGATCATGCACTGGCGGGTATCCGTAACGTGGCAGCTCGGCTTGGCGACCTTAACCGGGCCAGAAAATCGATCAGCACCTACGACGCTACGGGCCGCAAAAAGAGCATTGCTGCGCCGCAAGCTCATAAACTTGAGAAACGCGCGTGAGATTTGCTTCAAATATTCAGAACAGCGGAGAAGTGTTTTAGCGGTCCATTAGCATTCCCGAGCCAAGTTGGCCTTGCACCTAAAGAGGGTGGCGCAGGCCGAAAAAATGGTTCGGGCTGTACGCGTCAGAAAGACGTCAGAGATGCCGTTCGCGGCAACAGCAACCGGCGCAAAGCGCTAATGAACAGCAAGGACAAGACATGTCTAGCATCCTGACGAACAATGGCGCCATGGTGGCGCTGCAAACCCTGAAGACCATCAACTCGCGACTTGCCACGACACAGCAGGAAATTTCTACCGGGAAGACCGTCGCAACTGCCAAGGACAACTCCGCAGTCTGGGCAATTTCCAAAGTCATGGAAGCCGATGTCAAGGGCTTCAAAGGAATCTCAGATAGCCTCAATCTTGGTCAGTCGACTGTCGCTGTGGCGCGTCAAGCGGCGGAGACAGTTTCGGACCTCCTGACTGACATCAAGGGAAAGATCGTCGCGGCGCAGGAAGAAAATGTCGATCGTGACAAGATCCAAGCCGATATCTCGGCGCTTCGAGACCAGATCTCTGCGGTCGTAGGTGCAGCGCAGTTCAACGGACTCAATCTGCTTTCGAACGTATCACTCACGGCCGGTTCCGGCGAAATCAACATCCTTTCGTCTCTCGACCGTTCCGGCACGGGCGTCACCGCATCAGATATCACGGTCGGCAAGCAGGACTTGGCCACGGATGCGCAAGCGATTCAGGCTACCGGCGGCACTTTCACCGCGGCCGGGGTCACCGGCACCCTTAATGCCACCCAGACCGTGACACTCGATCTCTCTACGTTGACCATTGAGGCTGGAAAAGCGTTTGCTATCCAGATTTTTGGCACCGACGCAGACGATTCGACATTCACCCAAGCTGATTACCGTAATACGGCGGCAGCCGCCATGACACAGGCGGAAGCGGCTGCAGAACCTATGGCATATGTTGCGCGCGATGGAGATACCGCCCAGGACGTAGCAAAAATCCTTGCCGAGAAATGGGCGACCTATCTCGCCGCCAACAACTTGGATTCCAATGTTCTGGATATTCAGGCAAGCGGCTCGGGACTTGTTCTGACTTCGACGGTAACAAACGCCACAGATCTCATTGCAGTCAGCGTTGCAACGGTAGGTGCTGATGCAGGAAATACTATCGGAGGGCGGTTGGCGGGTTTGGCGGACGTCGATGTCACGACCCAAGCAGGTGCGGATTCCGCCTTGGCTTCGATTGAGGGCCTGATCAACACCGCTATCGATTCGGCTGCTGCTTTCGGTTCCGCCCAAGGGCGCATTGAAACCCAACTCGACTTCGTATCAGGCCTCACGGATGCCCTGAAATCAGGTATCGGCACCTTGGTAGACGCAGACATGGAAGAAGCATCCGCGCGTCTTCAGGCGTTGCAGGTCCAGCAGCAGCTGGGTGTCCAGGCGCTTTCCATCGCGAACAAGGCGCCGCAGTCTCTTCTGTCGCTGTTCCAGTAACGGGATAGTCGGAGGCCGGATGGTCCGGCCTCCGAACTTCATCCCTCCTTGACCCTCTAAGACAGCAGGTTTTCAAGTGAACGCTCAAACACAAGCGCTGCGGGCTTACGCCCAGAACGCCCGAACAACTCAAACGCCCCGTGGCACAGAGTACGAGTTGATTGCTCGGGTTACACATAGAATCAAGGCCGCTGCCGAAGGTGGGCCTATGGCCTACCCCAAGTTGGTTGAAGCTCTTTCCGACAATCAACGGCTTTGGACTATGTTGGCAATCGACGTCGCCGATGAACGGAATGCGCTACCTCAAGACCTCCGAGCGCGGATATTTTACTTGGCGGAGTTTGTTCAACAGCAGACATCGAAAGTTTTGACCAGAAAAGGCCGGATAACTCCGTTGCTGGAAATAAATGCTGCCGTCCTGAAAGGGTTGGGTGGCGGGAGGACGAACCGATGAGCGGATTGGTATTGAAACTTGGGCCGAGGGAACGTGTTCTGATTAATGGAGCCGTGATTGAAAATGGTGATAAACGTAGTCGCTTGTCGATCGTCACACCCAATGCAAACGTGCTGCGACTCAGGGATGCGATCCACCCTGACGAGGCACAGACTCCCGTGCGGCGACTTTGCTATACTGCACAGCTCATCCTGACTGGAGATGCCCAGCCGGAAGATGCAAGGGCTCAGCTTTTACCACGGATTGAAGAGCTAAGTCACATTTTGGTGGATCCAGACAGCCGCAGGCTTCTGACACAAGCGACAGAGGCGTTGCTCGGCGACCAGTTTTATCAATGCCTCAAAGCCCTTCGTGCACTCATTCCTCGAGAAGACAGACTTCTGGCAGCGGGAAACAAATAATGCCTATCACACCGATGATACCTGGCGCTGGCTTGATTGGATGGCAAATACTCCAAACAACGCTGAAGTCACAGCAAAAGGCTTTCAACAGTAGCGCAGACGTCGCCAGAGATGCCCAGTATTTCAAAGAGAATATCGGGAAAATATCTTCCGGTGACGAACTTGTGGAAGACAGGCGTCTTCTGAGTGTGGCGTTGGCAGCGTTTGGGCTTAGCGATCAAATAGACAGCACATATCTTCTCAAGCGCGTTCTAAAAGAGGGCGCCAAAGAGGATACATCCCTGGCCCGAAGGTTAAGCGATGGGCGCTACGTCGCGTTGGCAAGCGCATTTGACTTCCAAAAAACCGTGGAGTACCCATTTCAAAAAGAGGGCTTTTCGGATGATATTTTGGAGGCTTACGACAAAAAAGTTCGGGGCGATCTTGAAAGGCTATTGGAACAACCAGAGTACAGGGACAATGCACTTGCTTCAGTGACACTCGAGTCTACGGTAATAAGCGCACTTGACATAACAAAGGAAAATTTTGAAGCCAAAATTGCGTCTGTAAATTCGGTAGACGATCTAATTTCCGATCCAGATCTTCTTAAGGTTGCTCTGGGTGCCTTCGGTGCTGAAGATCGGATCAATAGCCGAAATCTATTAAAACGCGTTTTTACGGAGGGCACCCAAGATTCAAACGGGTTGGCAAATGTTCTAAATGATCGAAGCCTAATTTCAATGGCGAAAGCTTTTGGATTTGACGCCAAGCCTAAAATTGCAATTCAAGCTGATAATTTTGCAGATAATATAATTGATAACTACCAGAGACAGATGTTCGAAGACGCCATTTACGAAGTGGACTCAACGATTGGAACAGCGATCAGTTTTCAGAACGCAGCTCCGGCATTGGCCGGTATGGATAGCTCAGACAACACAAAGTGGTTTAACGTTTTGGGAGATTCCATGATGCGCAACGTTTTCGAAACCGCTCTTGGACTACCAAGCGGCTTCAGTCAAATAGACATTGACAAACAACTGGAAGTTTTAAAAGAAAAGGCGCAAAATAGATTTGGGATTAAGAAATTTACAGAGCTAGAAGACACCGCAATTGTAAACAGAGTGATTTATAGTTATCTCCTGCAATCTCAGGCGTCTACGATTGGTGGGTCTGGGTCCCAACAAATCGCACTTACTTTACTGTCATCTTTGAACTCAAACACAAATTAACAGGCTGCTGAAATATCTGCCGTGAGGAACAGGTTCCCTTTTTCGCAGGTGCTGGATGGCGCCAGATCATTGATAGACAGTCTTGGCGCTGCCTTCCACCTTAAGGCTGCCAACGGTTTCGGTAGCCGTGTACTGAACCGCCCCAGGTTTACCGGAGAGTTTCTGGTTCAATGGTTAGGCTCAGGCCTAATTAAGATTTGGCGGACAAGGTGATGTAGGGGCGTCGCGGAGACCTGCATCCTGAGCGATAAGTTTTGGCTCACGGAGGCGCAGATGGAGCGCCTTTGACCGTTCTTTCCGAAGAGCCGAGGCAGCCCGAAAGCCGATGACAGACGCGTCCTCGGCGGGATTATCTTCTTCAATCGCAATGGCTTGCGATGGCGTGATGCGTGCAGGAAATACGGCGCTCACAAGACACTCTACAACCCGTCGGTGGAGCGAGATGGGCGTCTTCGCCAGGATCCTTGTCGAACTGGCCGATCAGTGGGCCGCCATGATCGCCTCCCGGGACATCCCTGAGAGATGCCCTGCAGGGCAGTGAATGCGACATATCTCCAAGGCGCATCGCACGGCCTCCAGCCTGCGGGCGAAAAAGGGGGGCGCGGTCGTGCCAATGGCCGAACCAAGGGCGGGATGAACCCTTGCCTGGCAGGGCATTTCCGCAGGAAATGTCCCGAGGGGGTCAAAGCTGCACGCGATCTTTGACGCCGTGGGTCGCCCGCTGCGCATGTTCCTGACTGCCGGACAGGTCAGCGACTATCGCGGCGCGCAGGCATTGTCGGACGCGTTCCCAGCGGCAAACTGGCTTCTGGCCGAACCGCAGATACGACGCGGACTGGTTCAGAAAAACGTTTCAGGACAGGAAGATAAGAGCCTTTCAGGGCTGATTTGATCCCCCGGATCAAATCTTGTCGCCCCTCACCTCGGACCGGAAAAAACCACAAGACGCCGGTCAATTACCCCTCTCGGGACATTGCTGCGCAATGCCCTGCCGGGCAGTGGACAACCGTCACTACCGCCGCCGCAACCGGATCGAGATCATGTTCGGTCGACTGAAGGACTGGCGAAGCGTCGCAACACGCTATGACAGAAACCCGATCATCTTCCTCTCGGCCATCGCCCTCGCAGCCATTGTCATCTTCTGGCTGTGAATACGCATGAGTCCTGACCCCTCTGTATTCCGGATCTGGTAGCGTGGTGCCGACACGCGTCCCGGCCAACACCCGTGACGGGGTGGTGCGCGACGTCTGACCCTCGTGGTATGACCACGCTTCCTAGTCTGTCGGCACCGCCTACCCTTCATTGTCTCGAACAGTTGCCAGCGGTCCGTTTGGGACCGTGTATGAGAAGGAGGAGAGCATGGCGAAGGTAACACATGACCGGTTCATCGGGATAGATGTGAGCCGAGACTGGCTTGATGTTCATCGCCTTCCGGACGGTCAGCGCCACCGTATGCCCAATGATGACGCCGGTCATCTTGCCGTGGTCAATCTGGCCCGAAACCGCCGGGCTATCGTTTGCTTCGAGGCGACGGGCGGGCAGGAATGGCGGCTCTGGTTCTATCTGGAGGATGCAGGCGTCGAAGCCCGCCAAGTGCCCCCGGCCCAAGTCAAGGCCTTTGCGCGCAGCCTGGGAATCCGCGCCAAGACCGACAGGATCGATTCCGAACTCATCGCGCGCTTTCTGGTCTTCAGGCCCGAGGCGGGACGAACACTTCCCGCGGAACATCTACGTTTTCTCAGGGCCTTGACCACCAGGCGGGCACAGGTGGTCGAGATGCGAAAGCGGCTCCAGGCGCAGATCCGGGCGCATCGGAAATCGGGAACTGCGGAGCTGTTCGAGGATGTCGATGTGGAGCTGAACGAGCGGTCGGATGTCGCGATTACCGAACTGGAAAGCCGAATTTCAGAGCTTATCGGTCGCGACAGCCATCTTGCGGACATCGCGCGGATCCTTCGTTCCGTACCCGGCATCGGATCGGTCGCCAACTCAACGCTGATCGCCGAACTTCCAGGACTCGGTACTCTCACCGGCGAAGAAGCTGCGGCGCTGACCGGTCTGGCGCCTGTGGCGCAGGACTGTGGAACACTACGCGGTAAGCGCGCCATCGCCGGCGGCCGGCGCGCGCTGCGGCATGTCCTGTTCCAAGCGGCACTTTTCGCCTCGCATCACAACCTGACGCTCAAAGCCTTCGCGGATCGGCTCTGCAGGGACTGCAAAACGCACAAGGTCATCGTGACAGCGGTCGCACGCAAGCTCGTCATTGTCGCCAATGCTCTCTGCAAAAAACGGCGTGAATGGGAGCCCCTCCACCCCGGAAAGATACAGGTGCTAGAAAACTCCTCTCCTCCCGGAGCACACGGTTCTCTTTCCTCAGCTTGGCGATCTCGCGCTCCAGTTCGGACTGGGCTGTCGGTTTCTCAGGATTGCGCCGATCCTGCTGTATGCAGCGGTTCAGCGTCGAGAAGCCGATCCCAAAATCTGCGGCCACCTGCTTGCGCGGCAGCCCGCTCGTCAAGGCCACGCGCACAGCTTCGGCGCGGACTTCTTCGGCCGGTCGTGATGCCTCGGTATTGTCCTTTGCACACGATACGTGGTGAAAGGAGCGGCCCCAGAACATGACGGGTCAACTGCGTGCCTTTGATCGTACTTATTTTCAGCAACCGCGCCGCTGGACGGTGAACACTTGGTAAACAACGCTCGCAAGTCCATAAACGCGCCAAATCACCATTTACCGTTGATTTTCCCTTCCACCCGTATCAGGTCATGAAGGAAGGGAGACGGACATGCTGGCCTTTGCGCGCTTTTTCATCATGGCCATGGTGGTCTGCACACTGCTTTACGTGGTGCTGTGGTTCCGCCTGCGCGCGCGCCGCCGCAAGCTGATCCTGCAGGACTGGAAGGACGACCACAGCGACCGGAGGCTGAAAACCTTCGTCGCCGAGGAAACCGCCCGCTGGGACCGCATCCGTCATATCTCGCTGATCACCTGCGTCTACGTGCTGCCTGCCGTGACGGTGACGGTGATCATCTACCTGACGAATTTTTACTGAGAGGCCGTAGTCGCGATGAAAATCCTCAAGTGGACGCTGCGCATCATTTTCTGGCTGTTGGTGATTGCCGTGCTGCACTACACGCTGCCCCAGCACGATATCGCCCGCGTCACCGACACCTACGAGAAACGCATCGACCCGGGCGAGAACCGCTGGTTCTGGGCACAGGCCGACGTTGGCACCGATGGCTCGCTGCCCAACCGCGACGTGTTCTTCATCCAGACGCAGCGCCGCGACGGCTCGACCATGGTTTACCGCAACGAGGACACCGGCTGGGGCTGGCCGCCGTATTTCAAGTTCGACACCGCCAACCTTCAGGCCGAGGCGGCGGACATGAAATCCGCCGCCGACAACCCGCGCTGGGTGGCGATCCGCCATTACGGCTGGCGCAACCAGTTCCTGACGATCTTCCCCAATGCAGTCGGCATGAAGCAGGTCGAAGGCCCGGAGGTGGTCATCATCCCGTGGATGAACATCGCCATCCTCGTGGTCCTGTTTGCCGCGTGGTGGGCCGTGCGTGTCCGCTGGAACCGCTGGTGGGACGCGCGCGTCGATCCGATCCTCGACGAGGCGGGCGACCGGCTGGAATCCGGGGGCAACCGCATCAAGGGCCTGTTCCGCTGAGCCACGCGTAGGTCGGGGTTTCACCCCGACTCCCCTAAGGACTTCAGACGGACCCGGTCGCCAACATGATCTGCCGCCAGATTGCCAGCGGGTCCACCAGCGTCCATTCCCGGTACAACCCCCGCGGGCCGAACACGGCCTGCGTGATCCCCATCACTGTGACCTGCGCCCCCGTGGGCGCGCCAAAAGTGCCGAACCCGTCGTGCCGCCCCTCCAGCACCCAGCGTACCGAGGCGCGCGGGCTCTCGGGCTTGTCCTCGGTCCCGATGGACTGCTGCACGGTGAACTTCGCCGTGGGAAAGGACGCCCGCAGCCCCGTCCAGAAGGCCTCTGCCTCGGCATGTCCCGACAGCGTCCGCCCGCCGGGATAAGCCAGCTCCACCGCCCGGTCATACCCGCGCGCGATGATCGCGATTTCGCCCGCCATGATCCGCACGAGGATATCCGCCAGTGTCGCGCCCCATGGGTTCTCGCCCAGCTTGGCCTCATGCTTCGGCGGCATGTCCGTCTCGGCGCTCAGTGGCAGAACGCAGTTCTCCGGCCCGCCCTCGGCGGCGATGCTGGCCCGCGCCCAGCCTTCCGGGTCATGGCCCAGCGCCGCGACGATGGCGGCGCGGTCGGTGATGCGCCAGACCTCGGCCACCTCGTTGCCCCGGCACCAGCTGTCCGTCAGCACCCGGAACCCCAGCGCGCGGCCCGTGGGCGCGCCATACAGCCCTGGCCCGACATGGGTGGCGGTGACGTAGTGCCGCTCCGATGCCTCGAAACTCTTGTAGCCCGTCTGTGTCCACTGCATGTCCTCGGGCAGCAGCGCCATGTCTGGGAACGCCGCCAACCGAGCCTGCGCCTCGGCCAGCAGCGCCGCCCGCCCCCGCAACAGCCCCTCTGGCGTGCGCAGCACCGCGTCTTCGGCATAGAACCGGCCGATCCGGTCGAGCCGACGCTCGTCCCAGACCTCCTGCGTCACGGATATCACGAAATGCGGCGCGTCGCGCCAGCGTTCCTCGAATCCGGGCAGGAATGGCATCTGTGAAAGGTCCTTCAGGTCTTGCCGTAATACAGGCCGACGACATGCTCGGCCTCGGCAAAGAACAACCACCGCGCCGTGACACCCCCTGCCACATGAGCGAGTAGCGCAAGAACTCCAAAGAAATGGTTAAATGGTAAAAGCAACATCACCGCCGGGACGAAAGCGCCGAAGGCCAGTGCGAAGATGCGCAAAAAATCAGCATGTTTGCGCGCCACCCGGAACGCCATTTCGCGCGTCAGGTAGTTACTGCCCGTATGCGGTGCCTCGAAGGCGCGCGGGTTGTCCTGCAGACCCGTCGCCGTCGCCAGCGTCGTCCCTGACCGCGCCAGCCGCCGGTCGCCGTCAAGAAACACGAAGCCCTGCATCGCCCCGGTTACGGTCAGCAGTATCAGCGAGACCTCCACACGCCCCGACAGCAGCGCGCCGCCCGTCACGGCATACAGCATGAACAGTGCGGGCGCCGTCCAGTGGTGCCAGCGCGGTACGGTCTTCAACTGCGTGTAGATCATCGCCGTGGCCGCCACCGTCGCCAGCGCCCCCAGCGCCCCCAGCCAGCCCAGCGGCTGCGCCGCCACGCCAATGAACACCAGCCCCGCCGCATAGAGCGCGTTCACCACCAACGCGATCCCCGCCAGCCAGGCCTCGCGCGACAGCCAGCTGCTGCGCCATTGCGTAAAAGCCTTCAGCGCGCGCTCCGGGTGTCTCAGGTGCTTCGCCGAGGACGCCAGCCCGCCAAGGCACAGCGCATAGCCGATAAGGTAAAAGACAAAAGCCACCCAGCCCGTAGGCGGGGTCGTGTCGATCCCCAGCCAGAACAGCAGGCCGAACCCCAGTCCCGAAGCAAAGGTAAACGCGATAAGAGAAGGAGCTGGGTGCATCGTGATCCTTGGACGCGTGGCGGGGGGCCGCCCTGCGCATCATTCCTAACTCAAAGTTTCGACAGTGTCCGGTCAAGCCATCCGAGAAAGCCCCGCGCGTCTTCCGCCACCGGCGTAAGGAAGGGGGCCAGCACGTCGATCTCCTCCTGCCACTGGTCCTTGGGCCTTGGCGGCAGGTACTTGTTGACGGGCTTCGTCCCCTGCTCGGGCATCAGGTCGAACCCGCCACGCTCCTCGACCAGCGCCGAGATCGCGCTGTTGGGGTCCGACAGGTCTCCGAAATGCCGCGCGCCCGCCGGGCAGGTGCGCACGCAGGCCGGAACGCGGTCCTCTTCGGGAAGATTGTCGTTGTAGATGCGGTCGACGCAAAGGGTGCATTTCTTCATCACCCCCTCGGCCTCGTCCATCTCGCGCGCGCCGTAGGGGCAGGCCCAGGCACACAGCCCGCAGCCGATGCAATCCGCCTCGTTGACCAGAACGATGCCATCCTCGACCCGCTTGAAGCTCGCCCCGGTGGGGCAGACCGTGACGCAGGGTGCATCCTCGCAATGCAGACAGGATTTCGGGAAATGCGTCAGCCGCGCCGCGTCCCCCTCGGGCCGGGTCTCAAAGCTGTGCACGCGGTTGAGGAAGGCCCCCGTGGGCTCCGCGCCGTAAGGGTCCTGATCCGACAGCGGCGACGCCTGATACTGCGTGTTCCAGCCTTTGCAGGACACCACGCAGGCGTGACAGCCGACACAGGTGTCGAGGTCTATGACAAGGCCCAGCTTCTGGGCGGTATGTTTCGGGAGGCTGGTCATGATTGCGACCTTTCATGGGGGCTCTGCCCCCGTCTGCCTCGCGGCAGACTCCTCCGAGGGTATTTGGGAAACCAAAGAAGCATGAGCGTCAGTCCTTTACCTGCCAGCGCAGGGCGTCCGGGGCGGGCGGCACGGGGCTGGTCTGGGCCGGGATATGGGTGTCGGGCGGGGCGGCTTTCTCGATGCGGACGCGCAGGTCGAACCAGGCGGCCTGACCGGTGACCGGATCGCTGTTGGACCAGCGCAGCCCGTCGCCCTTGGGCGGCAGGAGTTCGTGGATGACGTGGTTCAGCAGGAAACCCTTGGTGGCCTCAGGTGCGCCTTTGTCCAATGCCCAGGCGCCACGGCGTTTGCCGATGGCGTTCCACGTCCAGATGGTTTCCGGGTTCAGCGCCGCCATTTCCGCCACGGGGACGGTGATGGACCCATGCGGAGAGATGATGCGCGCCCAGTCACCGTCCTTCAGGTCGTGGTCCTGCATCAACTTTGTCGGCAGGTACATCGGGTTATGCCCGTGGATCTGCCGCAGCCAGGCGTTCTGCGACCCCCACGAATGGTACATCGCCATCGGTCGCTGCGTCAGCGCGTGCACCGGGTAGTCGCCGGGCAGTGACGCGCCGTGCTCGAAGGGTTCGAACCACGAGGCCAGCGGCGTCAGGCAGCGCTTGATGCGCGGTTTCAGATGTTCGGGCGGCTGGTGCGTGCCGTAGCCCTCAGCTGCCATCTGGAAGCGCCTGAGTGGTTCGGAATACAGCGTGAACAGGTAGGGGTTGGCCTCGTCCACCAGCCCGACGGAGACTGCCCAGTCCTGATAGGCCATGTTCCACGGCTTGAAATAGCGCGCCTCGGCGGGGACATGCATGGCACAAAAGCCGCCATTGGCGATGTAGCTGTCGATCTGTCCGCCGTTCGGTTCACCGCGCCCGTGGCTCAAGCCCACCTCACCCAACCGCCAGCCCGCCAGCGGCCCGACCCCGGGGCGGCGTTCATGGCGCGTCATGTAGTCGGCGTAATCGGCATAAAACGCCCCGCCGTGGTCGTTTACCATCCCCGGCAGCCCCAGCCGCGCGCCGAGGTCCAGCAGCACCGATTGAAAGCCCCGCACGTCCCGGTCCGGTTCCACCACCGGCCAGCGGATCGCATCGGCGGCGGCGTCGGGTTCCGAGATCGGCCGATCAAGCAACGAAATGCAGTCGTGCCGTTCCAGGTAGGTCGTGTCGGGCAGGATCAGGTCGGCATAGGCCACCATTTCTGACGAATAGGCATCCGAGTAGATGATGCGCGGAATGACGTAGTCGCCGTCCTCGTCCTTGCGGGTCAGCATCTCCATCACGCCGCGTGTGTTCATGGACGAGTTCCACGCCATGTTCGCCATGTACAAAAACAGCGTGTCGATGCGGTACGGGTCCCCGGCGGCGGCGTTAGAGATCACCATATGCATCAGCCCATGCACCGACAGTGGGTTCTCCCAAGTAAAGGCCTTGTCGATCCGCAAAGGCTGGCCATCCGCGCCCAACGCCAGGTCCTCGGGTCCCTGCGGGTAGCCCAGCGCAGGCCCCTTCAGCGGCTTGCCGGGCGAGGCAAAGGCATGGGGGCGTGGGTGGGCCGAGGCGGGCTTGGGATAGGGCGGTTTGAACCGCATCCCGCCGGGCGTTTCCACCGCGCCCAGCAGGATTTGCAGCGTGTGCAGCGCCCGCGCCGTCTGGAAGCCGTTGGAATGGGCGGAAATCCCCCGCATGGCGTGAAAGGCGACACCGCGCCCGACCATGCGTTCGTGCCGTTCGCCGCGGAAATCCGTCCAGGGTTGCTCGATCACCACCGGATCGTCAAAGGCCGCCCGCGCGATCTGCGCCGCCAGCGCACGGATCTGCTGCGCGGGCACGCCACAGCGCCCAGCCACCGCCTCGGGCGCGTATTCCGGCGCAAGCCAGGTCTGCGCCATGCGGTGCAGCACGGTTTTATAGGTCACGCCCGCGTGGCGGTAGTGTCCACCGGGATCGGGGATCACGCTGTAGCCATCGTAAGGCGCGGGTTTGCCCGTGCGGCGGTCCACCACCTGCGGCTGGCCCTCGTCGTCGCGCAGGTACAGACCGTAATTCGCGGACTTCGGATCGCAGTCGATTAGCAGGGGCGCGTCGGTGTAGCGCGTCAGGTAGTCGAGGTCGATCTTCCCCGCCAGCATCAGGCAATGGATCAGCGACAGGATCAGCAGCCCGTCCGTCCCGGGCGTGATCCCCACCCATTCATCCGCCACCGCGTTGTAGCCCGAGCGCACCGGGTTCACCCCGATGACCTTGGCCCCGCGCGCCTTCAGCTTGGCGATGCCCATCTTGATGGGATTGCTGTCATGATCCTCGGCCACGCCGAACAGGATGAACAGCCTGGCATGGTCCCAATCGGGCGACCCGAACTCCCAGAAGGCGCCGCCCATGGTGTAGATGCCCGCGGCCGCCATGTTCACCGAACAAAACCCGCCATGGGCCGCGAAATTCGGCGTGCCGAACTGCTGCGCCCACCAGCCGGTGAAGCTCTGCGACTGGTCGCGCCCGGTGAAGAAGGCCAGCTTTTCCGGTGCATCGTCCCGCAGCGGTTTCAGCCAGCCGACAGCCGTCTCCAGCGCCTCCTCCCAGCTGATTTCCTCAAATTCACCCGACCCACGCGGGCCGACCCGGCGCAGCGGCGTGCGCAGCCGCGCAGGCGAGTTGTGCTGCATGATCCCGGCGGACCCCTTGGCGCACAACACGCCCTTGTTTACCGGGTGATCGCGGTTGCCCTCGATATAGGCGACCTTACCGCCCTTCAGATGCACGTTGATCCCACAGCGGCAGGCGCACATGTAACAGGTGGTCTGACGGACCTCGTCCGAGACCTTGGGGGATGTCTCAACCCTCGGCTCGCCCATGCAGCCTCCCCGTCGTGGCGCCTTCATGGCGCTTTCCCGCTATTGGTGCATCAAAAGAACCTATACGCAAGAGGTAGTGCCCCCTCTTGCGTTGATCGGAACATAGGGCCGCTCGGACGGGCCGTTGTAAAGCGTCAGAGGGCGGATCAGGATGTTCGACCGCTGCTGTTCCAGGCATTGCACCAGCCAGCCCGGCATCCGCCCGATGGCAAAGATCGGCACGTAAAGGTCCATCGGAATGCCGTGCAGCTGGTACATGACACCGGCGTAGAAATCGACGTTCACGTTCAACCCGTGGCGGGCGTAGGGCTTCATCGCCTCCACCACGCCTTCGAGGATCTGGTAGAACTCCGGCGCGCCCTTCTCCTCGCTCAGCTTGCGCACCCCCTCGCGCATGTGCCGCGCGCGCGGGTCCTCGGCGCGGTAGACCCGGTGGCCAAAGCCAGTGACGGCCTCGCGATTGGCACGCTTGGCCTTGACATAGGCCGCCGCGTTATCCGGCGTCCCGATCTCGGTCACCATCTTCATGACATTCTCGGCGGCACCGCCATGCGCAGGCCCCGCCAAGGTCGCCAGGGCGGTGACGATCGCCCCGTGCAGGTTCGCCTCGGTCCCCACCGTGACCCGCGCCGCGAAGCTCGACGCATTCGCCCCATGCTCGGCATGCAGGATGAAATCCACGTCCGCCAGCCGCGCGGCATTGTCGGACGGCCTTTCCCCGGACAGCATCCACAACCAGTTGGCGGCGTGGGACAAATCCGGATCGGCGGGCACCGGGTCACGGCCATTACGGATCGCCTCATGCGCCGCGACGATCATCGGCACCTGAGAGGTCAGACGGATGCCGTTGCGCAGGAACCCCTCCTCGCCCTTCTCGGCACTCCCCGGCTCCAACGCCGCCAAGGCCGACACCGCCGTCCGCAGCACATCCATCGGATGCCCATCCTTGCAGGCGCGGATCACGTCGCACACGGCGCCGGGCAACACCCGCGCGGCCTTCAACGCCGCATCGAACTCCGCAAGCTGCGCCGCATCGGGCAATTCGCCGTGGATCAGCAGGTAACAGACCTCTTCAAAGGTGCTCTGCGTCGCCAGATCATGGATCGAGTAGCCCCGATACAGCAGCTCGCCCTTCGCCCCTTCGATATGGCTGACGCCCGAACGTTCAAAGTACACCCCCTTGAGGCCACGGTTGATCTTCACGTCATCGCTCATCATGCTCTCCCAAAGACCAACGAAACGGGGGCACCCATGCCGGTTCTGAAACAGGCGTACGACGTGGCGCGGCAACGGCAGGCCCGCGTCGTCTTCCCCGAGATGGACGACCCCCGCGTCGCCGGGGCCTGCACCCGCCTGCGCGCCGAGGGCCTGTGCCAGCCGCTCCCCCTCGACGATCCCACCGACGCGCAACTGGCCACCCTGATCGAGGCGCGCGGGCTGAAAGAGGGCATCGCCAGGCGGATGCTGCAAAAGCCGCTGTTCCGCTCCGCCGCCATGGTCGCAGCGGGCGAGGCCGACGCCATGGTCGCCGGGGCCGACAGCCCGACGAAACGCGTCATCGAGGCCGCCGCCATCGCCATCGGCCTGGCAGAGGGCGTGACCGTGCCGTCCAGCTTCTTCCTCATGCGGTTCCCAAACGGGCGCGACATGATCTGGGCCGATTGCGCGGTAAACGTCGCCCCCGACGCCGCCATGCTGGCCGACATCGCGCGGGCCTCCGCCGCCTCTGCCAAGGCACTGCTGGGCGAGGCCCGCGTGGCGCTCTTGTCGTATTCCACCGGGGCCAGCGGCAGCGGGGCCAGCGTCGAAACCGTGGCCCAGGCCGCCGAGGCCACGGGGTTCCCGGGGCCCATCCAGGCCGACGCCGCGTTGAACGCGGGCATCGCGGCGAAGAAGGGGCTTGGAAACGGAGACGCGAACACGCTGATCTTTCCCTCTCTGGATGCGGGCAACATCGCCTACAAACTGGCACAGGAACTGGCAGGCGCGCAGGCCATCGGCCCGATGCTGCAAGGCTTTCGCCGCCCCGTTTGCGACCTGTCGCGCGGGGCCACGGTCGAGGACATCGTCGCCTCCACCGCGCTGTGCATCGCGATGACCTGACCGGACGGGCCCGATTTTTCGCAGAAAAATCGCGCCCCTCCCAAGACGTCAGCCCCGCTGGGGACGCATGTCCGCCGCGTCGATCCCGGCGACCACCACGGGCTTCTTCATGGCGTCACGGCGGAAGGGCTCCCCCAGTTCCTGGTTGATGAGCGCCTCGATCAGCGTGGTCACCCCGTTCTCCATCTGGTCCTTCACCGCCTGCGCCAAGGCATCGCGCAACTCGTCCATGGTGCGCGCCACGACCCCCTTCAGCCCGCAGGCCTGCGCGATCCCCGCATAGCTCACATCGTCGTCCAACTCGGTGCCGACGAAATTGTCGTCATACCACAGGGTCGAATTCCGCTTCTCCGCGCCCCACTGGTAATTGCGGAACACCACTTGCGTGATCGCGGGCCATTCCTTGCGCCCGATGGCCGTCAGTTCGGTCACAGCGATGCCGAACGCCCCATCCCCCGAGAAGCCCACCACCGGCACATCCGGGCAGCCGATCTTGGCCCCGATCACCGCAGGCAACCCATAGCCGCAAGGCCCGAACAGGCCCGGCGCAAGGTACTTCCGCCCCTCGTCAAAGGACGGATAGGCATTGCCGATCGCGCAGTTGTTGCCGATGTCGGACGAGATGATCGCGTTCTTCGGCAGAGCCGAGGTGATCGCCCGCCAGGCCATGCGCGGGCTCATCCAGTCGGGTTTGTCAGCGCGGGCGCGCTGGTTCCAGGTGGTGCCCGGATCGTCGTCCTCGTGGGTCATCTCGGTCAGTTGCTGCGCCCAGCGCGACTTGGTCTCTGCGATCTTCGCTTTGCGCTCGTCCCGGCCCGCGTCGCCCGCGCCCGGTGACAGCTGGCGCAGGATGCCCCGCGCAACCTTGGCCGCGTCGCCGACGATCCCCACCGACACCTTCTTGGTCAGGCCGATCCGGTCGGGGTTGATGTCCACCTGGATAATCTTGGCCCCCGTGGGCCAGTACTCCATCCCGTACCCCGGCAGGGTCGAGAACGGGTTGAGCCGCGTGCCAAGGCACAGCACTACGTCCGCCGACTTGATCAGCTCCATCCCGGCCTTGGACCCATTGTACCCCAACGGCCCCGCGAACAGCGGATGCGAGCCAGGGAAGGCGTCATTGTGCTGGTACCCCACGCAGACCGGCGCGCTCAACCGCTCCGCCAGTTCCATGCTGGCCGCGATGCCGCCCTGCGACAGCACCACGCCCGCGCCGTTCAGGATCACAGGGTTCTTCGCCTCGGAGAGCAGCGCCGCCGCCTCCCCGACCGAGGTCTCTCCGCCCGACGACCGCTCGAAGTTGATCGGCTCGGGGATCTCGATGTCGATAACCTGCGTCCAGAAATCGCGCGGCATGTTGATCTGCGCCGGCGCGCTGGCCTGGAACGCCTTTGAAATCACGCGCGTCAGCACCTCTGCCACGCGGGACGGGTCGCGGACCTCTTCCTGATAGGCCACCATGTCCTTGAACAGCGCCATCTGCTCGACTTCCTGGAAACCGCCCTGCCCGATGGTCTTGTTCGCCGCCTGCGGCGTCACCAGCAGCAGCGGCGTATGGTTCCAGTAGGCGGTCTTGACCGCCGTGACGAAGTTCGTGATCCCCGGACCGTTCTGCGCGATCATCATGGACATCTTGCCGGTGGCGCGGGTGTAGCCATCGGCCATCATCCCCCCGGACCCCTCGTGCGCGCAGTCCCAGAACTTGATTCCCGCTTTCGGGAACAGGTCGGAAATCGGCATGAAGGCCGAACCGATGATGCCAAAGGCATGCTCGATCCCGTGGCGCTGAAGCACTTTCACAAAGGCTTCTTCGGTGGTCATTTTCATCTGGGAGGTCTCCGGCAAGGGTCAGATGCGCACCCCGTCGGGGTCCGCCTTGCCGGGAAACTTACCCATGGCCCCCGCCGCCGGATAGGGCCAGTTCCGCGGGCCGCCTAAGGCCAGTTTTCGACGGTCAGGCTATTGGCGACAATGACGCTGCGTGCCGCAGGGACCATACATCCGTGTCAGAACCATGCCCCACACGCGGCGCCGCGCCTTGCCAGCGTTCAAACTTGACAGCTGTCAACAGTTGACAATGCAACAATCTGCGTGTCACAGGCGGCTCAGCAGGTCCGCCTTCTTGGCCGCGAATTCATCGTCCGTTAGGATGCCGATATCGCGCAGGCTGCCCAGCTTTTCCAGCGCGGCGATGATCTGGTCCGCCGTCTGCGCCAACCCCTTGGGCGACGGCGTGGTCACGGGAGAGACCTCGCGCGGCGTGTCCTCGACCTGCGTCTCGGCCGCTGTTTTGGCGTGTTCCGCGACGGGTTCCGAGGCAGCCTCCGGAACGGGCACTGCGACAGCCTCCTGGACACCCGCTTTCATGGGTGCTTCGACGGCCACCTCCGGCACGGCTCCGGCGCGTACCGTCACCTCGCCGTCCCCCGGCACCGCCTCGTCCACATCGTCACGATCCGCAGGGGGGACCACCTTCAGCCGCGACAGGTCCACGTTGCCGTACTGGCTGGCAAAGATCCACGACCCGATGCCGCTTTGCTGTTGGCTGATCCCGCCAATCTCGTGCGGTCCGGTGTCATAGACCGTCACACGCCCCGCAAGGTTCACCGCCAGCCGCTGCTTGTCCGGGAAGATCGCGTAACTCAGGTCGTTCTGGCTCCCAAGGCTCGACGGCTGACCCAACTCATCGGGCCACCAGCCCGAGGACATGCCCAGCCCCATGCTTCCCCCCAGCCCGGTGCCCTGCGATTGCGCCTGCCCCTGCCAGCTGCGCGCCGGGGCGGCCTTGTGGAACAGCGCCCCGGTCGAGGCCGCCTGCGCGATATCCCCGCACAGCCCGGCCACCGTGGCCTGAAGCCCGGTGTTGAACATGTCGCCCACCATGGTCATGCCGCCCCAGGACCATTGCCCCATGCCGCCCAGTTCCGGGATGTCGAACTGTGCCTGCGTGCCGCCGCCGCGCAGCACGGCGGCCATCATCTGTTCCACCGCCTGCCCTGATACGCCGTAGCGCTGCGCAAGGTCGTCGCGCACCTGCGTCCCGTGATCCGTGAGTCCCGACATGCCCTTACCCCCGCTGCCTGTGACAGCCGCATAACACGAATGCCCGGCCTGAACCACGCAGCTAAGCCGCCACGGACGCGCAACAAGGGGGGTTACGGCAAAGCGCCGCTTTTGCGCGCAACGGCGTCCTCGAGCAGGGCGATGGTCCGCCGACCCCAGGCGGACCAGTTCAGCCGCTCCTCGTAGAGGTGCCGCGCGCTCTGACTGAGGCGCGCATAGTCCTGCGGTGCGGCGATGTAGCCACGGATGATCCGCGCGAAATCCTCAGCCCCCGAACCGGGCGGCAGGGCATGGCCGTTCTCGCCCTCCACGATCGGCACGCCGCCGACCCGCAGGCACAGCGAGGGCAAGCCGTAGGCCGAAGCCTCGCAAAAGGCGAATCCGTAGCTTTCAAAGGAGGGCTGGACGAGGAAATGCGCCTCGGCCAGCGCCGCCTCGAACACCGCCAGTTCCTCCGGCACCGCCTTGTCCAGCTGATTGTGCACAGTGACCCAATCGTTGCGGTGAAATTCGGGCGGCGTGCAGCCGATCACCGTCAGCCGTGCATCCACCCCCGTGGCGCGCAGCAGGGTCATGGTTTCAAACGCCACCGGCCCGCCCTTGGCGAACCAGTCGCGCCCGATCACCAGGAGCCGTACCGGGCCGGTTCCCAATGCACGCGGCGCAGGCACTGGCGGGGGCGGGATATTGGCCCCCCATTCCACCACATGCCCCACGGCGGCACGCAGCCCATAACGCACCTCCGCCTCCTGCTTCAGCCAGTCGGAGGGCCAAAGCGCCAAGTCGAGCCGTTGCAGCACCCGGCGCTCGCACCGTTCCGTCCAGCCATCCAGAATACGACCCAATCTGCTGTCCGCATGGGCCGCACCGATCTCGGACTCGCGATAGACCGTTTGCACCGCGTCCGAGGTGAAGGCAGTAACCATGCCGTCGGGTACCCGCACCCCCGCCAGCGACCACAGCGCATAGGCCCCGAACAGCACGTCATGGCCGGGCAGCGCCGCCTCGATCCGCCGCGCGATCACCCGGCGCAGCGCGTAATGCGCGCGCCAGCGCAGGCGCAGGTTCAGGTGCTCGGGCATGGCGAGGATCGCCTTGCGCGCCACGTCCACCGTACCCCAGTCCCGCGGCAGGATCGTCAGGTCGGCATGGTCGGAAAGGGCATCGAACAACCGCGCATTGCCACCGGAATACAGGTTCCGATCCAGCGGAGACATGTCACACAGGTAAGCAATGCGCAGGCGGGCCATGACGTCCCCTTCATGGTCAATGGCAAGGCGATTAGGTCAAACACCCCTCCGCCATGCCCGCCAAATCTGGCAAGATCATGGCGTCCCGAGAAATCCGTTTCCCGCCTTGCGCCAAAGGCACGAAACACGCTGGATCACCGCCATTTCCATGCTATCACCGCAAAGCTGACGCGACTTTGCCCGTCTGCGCTGTTAAACCGCCGTAAACCGGTTTGCAGGCCCCGCGCGTATGCCCAATCCCATTGCCTTCCTCGCCCTTGCCAGCTTTCCGCTGGTGGTGATGGCGCTTTTCGGACGGCTGCCGCTGGACCGCGCGCTGATCTGGTCGGTGCTGATCGGCTATCTCTTCCTGCCCGAACCCCCCGCCGTCTTCGACCTGCCCGCCGCACCGCCACTGACGAAACACAACATCCCGGCGCTGATGGCCTTCCTGATCGTGCTGTATCGCCACAAGCTGACGGCCAGCCTGTTGCCGCAGTCCCTGCTGGGCAAACTGCTGGTCCTGACCTTCGTCTTCTCGCCAGCGCTGACCGTCCTGACCAATGGCGAGCCGGTCTTCTGGGGCGAAATCGGCCTGCCCGGCCTCGGGCTGAAGGATATCATCGCCCTGACGGTACAGCAATTCCTGCTGCTGCTGCCCTTCCTCTTGGCGCGCCAGTTCCTCGCCTCGGGCAACAGCCAGCGCGAGCTGCTGAAGGCGCTGATGCTCGGCGGCCTCGCCTACTCGATCCTCATGCTGATCGAGATCCGCCTCTCGCCCCAGCTGAACCTCTGGATCTACGGCTACTACCAGCACTTCTTTGGCCAAAGCATCCGTTTCGGCGGCTATCGCCCGGTGGTGTTCCTGTACCACGGACTGTGGGTGGCGTTTTACTGCCTGATGGCTGCCACCGCCGCCTGGGGTCTGTGGCGCCTGTCCCCGGGCAAGCATCCGGCCCGCTTGCTGCTGGCCGCCTTCTGGCTGACCGCCGTGCTGGTGCTGGCGAAATCGCTGGGCTCGCTTATCTTCCTCATGGTCGCCGTGCCCGCCGTCGTCGTGCTGCCGGTCCGCTGGCAGGTGCGGATCGCCATCGCCATCGGCCTGATTGCCCTGACCTACCCGATCCTCAAGGGCGCGACCCTGATCCCCGAAGAGACCCTGCTGGCCAAGGCCGCCGCCATCGACCCCGACCGCGCCGCCTCGCTGCGCTTCCGTTTCATGAACGAGAACACCTTGCTGGACCGCGCCTACCTGAAACCGCTGTTCGGCTGGGGCAGCTGGGGGCGCAACCACATCCTCGACCCGGTGACGGGCTTCATCCTGACCGTCACCGACGGACGCTGGATCATCACCATCGGCGTCTACGGCTGGGTGGGTTTCGCCGCCGAATTCGGCCTGATCGTCCTGCCGCTGATCCTGATAGCGCGCGAGGTCCGCTTGGCGCGCGACGTCTCTCCGCTTGTCGGCCCGCTGGCGCTGCTGCTGGCGGTGAACCTCGCCGACATGGTGCCCAACGCCACGCTCACGCCCCTGACCTGGCTGATCTGCGGCGCGCTTATGGGCTACGCCGAGCAGCTCCGCGCCGCCCGCCTGAAGGCCAAACCGCGCCAACGCAAGAACGCCTCGAACTGGACCCCGATCATCCGATGACTGCCCGCCCGCGCATCCTGGCCATAGCCGAGGCCGCCAACCCGGAGTGGGTCTCCGTCCCCCTCGTCGGCTGGTCGCTGGCCAGTGCCCTGCGCGAGGTGGCCGATGTCCACATCGTCACACAGATCCGCAACCGCGACGCCATCCTGCGCGCGGGTCTGGTGGAAGGCCGCGACTTCACCGCCATCGATTCCGAGGCCTTCGCCAAACCCATGTGGAAGCTGGCCGAGGCACTGCGCATGGGCGAGGGCAAGGGCTGGACAATCGTCCAAGCCGTGAATGCGCTCAGCTACCCGTATTTCGAACGCCTCGTCTGGCAGCGCTTCGGCGCAGCCATCGAACGCGGCGACTACGACATCGTGCACCGCATCACGCCGCTTTCACCCACGTCGGCCTCCTCCATCGCCGCGAAATGTACGCGGGCGGGCGTGCCCTTCATCCTCGGCCCGCTGAACGGCGGCGTCCCCTGGCCCGAAGGCTACGACGCCATCCGCCGCGCCGAAAAGGAATTCCTCGCCCCGCTGCGATCGGCCTACAAGCTCCTGCCGGGGCGCACCGCCACCCTGCGCCACGCCTCCGCCATCCTCGCGGGCAGCCGCTACACCGCCTCGGAAATCCCCGACCGCTTCCAGCACAAAACCCTCTGGCTGCCGGAAAACGGCATCGACCCCGCCCGCTTCAACCGCCGCGCCACACCGGCCCCCGGCCCACTGCGCGCCGCCTTCGTCGGGCGACTCGTGCCCTACAAGGGGCCGGACGTCCTGCTCGACGCCGCAGCGCCCCTGCTGCGCGATGGCCGTATGACGCTCGACCTAATCGGCGACGGCCCGATGATGCCCGCCCTGCGCGCGCAGGCCGAAACCCTGCCGGGAGTCACCTTCCACGGGTGGAAACCGCACGAGGCGGTGCAGGACATCCTGTGCAGGGCGCACCTCTTCGCCTTCCCCTCGATCCGCGAATTCGGCGGCGGAGTGGTGCTCGAGGCCATGGCTCTCGGCGTGCCGCCCCTCATCGTCGATTACGCCGGGCCGGGCGAACTGGTGGACGAAACGACAGGCATAACGACCCCCATCGGACCGCGCGAGCAAATCACCCGCGACTTCACCCGCGAACTCACCCGCCTCGCCGCCGACCCGTCGCAACTGGCCCCCCTCGCAGAAAACGCCTCCGCCAAGGCCCAGTCCCACTTCCTGTGGTCACGCAAGGCAGTGCAGGTCGCCCGCACCTACGACTGGGTCCTCTCCGGCAGCCCACAGCCGAAACCCGACCTCTTCGCCTGAAGCGGGAACACCGCCCCTGCTTCTTTGGTTTCACAAATACCCTCGGGGAGCGCGAGGGGCAGAGCCCCTCGCATCGGTCGCCTGAGCAAAGCAAAGGCGAAACCTATAGCTCCGCCACCCCTCGCGCCCGCCTGCGACGCAGCAAGATCAAGTCCTTCAGACGCCCTTTCAGCCCAGGCTCGGGCAGCACCTCGCGGTCCATCTCGAACACCGAACCGCTCAGCGACACGTCCCGAGACAGCGCCAGCCGCGCGCCCCACTCCGCCGCGACTTCCGGCGCGAGGCCGTCGGCGATGCCCATCCCTGTCGCCAGCATTCCCGGCATCCAGTCCGAAACCACGATCCCCGGAAATCTGTCGCCCAAATCCGCCAACAGCGCGCGCGTGAACACCCGCGCAGCGCCTTTGGACACGGAATAGGCCGACGCCGTCGGCAAGGGCGCGATATCGGCAAAGGTCGCGACGTTCAAAACCCGCCCACGCCCCGCCGCCACCATGTCATCCAGCGCCGCCCGCGTGCAGTTCACCACGCCGCCAAGGTTCACCCCGACGGTCTGCGCGAAACTCTCCCCCGTCTCTGACAGGATGTCGCGATGCGAGTAGACGGCGGCGTTGTTCACCAGCACCGCCACCGGACCATGCGCCGCGCGGACCTCGGCGAAACAGGCCTGCACAGCGGCCCAATCCGCCACGTCCACCACCATCGGCACGAACCCAGCCAGCCCCACGCCCGTCTCCTGCAAGGCGCCCAGACGCCGCCCAAGCCCCACCACCGTGAAGCCCTCCCGCGTGATGACCCGCGCCAGGGCCCGGCCCAAACCGGACCCCGCTCCGGTCACGACGACCACGCCATCCGACGGTGAAACCCTCATGCCATCCCCTCCGCAACCCGCAGCGCCCAGGCGGCGATGGTCAGGCTGGGGTTCACCCCCATCGACGTCGGCATGAAGGACGCATCCGCCACCCAAAGATTCTCCACCCCATGCGCCCGCCCGTCGGGGCGCAGCACCGACCGCGCCGTATCATCCCCGAAGCGCAACGTCCCGCAGGGATGCCCCCAGTTCAGCTCGGGCACGACTCCCAGGAACATCCGCCGCCCCGGCATCGCGCGCCTTATCGCCCGGCGAAAGGCCCTGCGCCGCGCCTTCAGCTCGTCATGCAGGGTGTAATGCACCACGCCGTCCGCGCCGACGCGGTTCTCGGCATAGGGCAGGTCCTCCATGAGGCCCACGAAGATCTGCGCCGATCCTAATATCCGCGCCGCCATGGCCGCCGGCAGCCGCGTCAGGGGCGCCAGCCGCGACAGCCCACGCCCCGCCAGCATCCGGTTAAGGTAGAACACGATCTCTCCGTAAGACGCGCGGATGCCCATGGCCTGCACGGTCCCCAGCCGCGCGCCGTCGCGGTGGTAGAGGTCGCGCAGCGAAATCGCCTTGGTCGCCGGACCATCGACACCGGGCCAGAGCGCGAACATCTCGTTCACATGAAACATCAGGTTCCGCCCCACCAGACCCGAGCCATTGGCCACCCCATCCGCCCAGCCCTCGCAGGCCGAGCGCAGCAGCACCCGAGGCGACCCCAGCGCCCCCGCAGCCAGCACGTAACGCTTCGCCCGGAATACCCGGACCAAGCCGCCGACCCGCACCTCGACCGCGGCGACCCGCGCGCCGTCCATGACCAGCCGCGTGACCTCGGCCCCGGTGAGTAGCTCCGCCCGACCCGTCACCAAGGCCGGTTCCACCCCGGCAGATCGCCCGTCCATCTTACAGGCCTTGGGGCACTTGCGCCCAAGGCACATGCCGCAGCCCGCGACCCGCTCCACCCCGGTATGCGCGTGGTAGGGATGCAGCCCCGCCGCGCGGAAGCGGGCCATCAGCGCCGCCTCGACCTCCGTCAGCGCGGGCGGATCGCGCAGGGGCAAGGGCGCCTCGGCGGACAGCGGATCAGGCGTGCCATAGACACGGAAGCGCCGCGCGGCCTCGGCATAGTAAGGCGCGAAAGCATCGAACCCCAGCGCCCAGCCGCCCGTGGGATGCGGGCGGCCCGGGACGTCGTCCAGATCATGCCGCTCGGGCCGTTCCAGCGTAGCCGCGTAGAACACCGAACTGCCCCCCGGACCTGCCCCCAAGGGCGGGTAGAAGGACTGGCGCACCCCGTCGACCTCGACGGTCAGGGGATCGGGCCACAGCCCACGCACGGCGCGCGCCTCGGGGACGAAGGTCTCGGACAGGCCGTTCTCGGCACTCCGCGCGTCCGCCAACCCCTTTTCCAGGAACAAGACCCGCTGCCCCGCCTCGGCCAGCCACCGCCCCAGCGTGCCGCCGCCGATGCCCGTGCCGATGACGATGGCGTCCCATTCGACGTCCGCGATGGTCATCCGTCCGACGCACCGGTCTGCGTGGCCTCCGGCACGGCTCCGAACACCGGGGCAAAGACCTCGCGCACCCGCAGGGCCGCGCGGTTCGTCACGTGGTTGTTGTCGAAATACTGCCCCACGCCGTCATGCACTGCGCCACAGTCCTCTCGTCCGCAGAAATACGGCCAGGGGTCCAGCCAGCGCACGCGGCCCGCCTGCACAAGGTCGCGCCACGGCGCCTCGGACCGCGCCGCACGGCTTATGAGGGCGTTGCGCGTCACCTCCGGTTCGATGGTCGCCCGCGCGGCCAGCGGCAACCCGCGATGCGCCGCCTCGCGGGCCGCGCGGCGGCTGTCGTACAGCGGCACCTCGGGCGGCTGGCGCAACACGTAGATGTTGGCGAAGTAGCGTTCAAATTGGGCAACCGTCGCCTCTGCCGCCTCGGTCATCACCTCGACCTGGGGTTCGCCCACCTTTTCCGGGCGGGCAGTGGGGAACAGCTTGATGGTGTTGCCCTCGTCCAGCCCGGTCCCACGCCCCTCGGCGTAATACCCCCAGCGGCCAATCAAGAGCACCGTGTCGATGCTGGTGAGCCTGCCAAAGCTCTGCTTGATCTGGACATTCGCCTGCCGGCAGTCGTTGTCCTGCGCAGGAGTCGCGGCGCTTTCGACCTTGCGCAGGTCAAACAGCGGCGCACAGCCCGCCCGCCAGAGGATGATCCCCGGCACCCCGGCCTCGTGCGCGGCCATGTCCAGCCCCTCCTTGAAGGCGCGGACGTGGCTGTCCCCCCAGACCAGCACGCGCGGCGCGCCTTCGGGCCCGATAGGACAGACCTCCAGCCCGTCCAGCGGCAGGGTGTCGGCGATGTAGCAGCGGCTGAAATCCTGCAGGAAATCCGCCGAGGCGTCGATGTGGACCCGTGCCTCCGGCCCGAACCGCTGCGCCACGCCGTTGTTCACATACAGGTACGCACCCCCCGCCAGCGCCGCGCTCGAGGCGGCAAAGGTCCCCAGCACCACGGCCCAGCCCGGCAGGCGCGCCCGCCGCACCGGCTGCTCGACAAAACGCCATGACAGATAGGCCAGACCCACCGACAGGGCCATCCACACGACAGCCTCGGCCGGATAGGCGTAGCCGTCGCGCAGGTAGGTGGACAGCGTGTAAACCGGCCAGTGCCAGAGGTAGAGCGAGTAGGAAATCAGCCCGAAGAACCGCATCGCGGGCAGGGTCAGCAGGCGGTTCACCGTTCCGGTGTTGTTGGCATTGGCCAGAAGCAGCGCCGTGCCCAGCACCGGAATGATGGCCAGCAGGCCCGGAAACAGCGGCCCCGCCGGGATCGCCAGCACAGAGGCCAGCACGAGCCCGAGGCCGAGCCATGTGAGCGGTTTCCAACCGCGCCAGTCCGTGCCACGCGACAGCCCCCAGATTGCCAGCAGCACGCCGGTCAACAACTCCCACGCGCGGAAGGGGAACAGGTAAAAGGTGCTTGACGGGTGTGTCGGCGTGAACCAGACGCAGGCTGCCAGCGAGGCGGCCCAGGTCAGTACCAGCGCCCAGATCACCGCGCGGCGGGACCGCGAAAGCGCGACGATCAGCAGCGGCAAGAAGATGTAGAACTGTTCCTCGACCGCCAGCGACCAGGTGTGCAGCAGCGGCTTGTCATGGGCGGCCACGTCGAAATAGCCGGTCTGCTTCCAGAACAGCACGTTGGACAGGTAGACCGTGGCAGCGATCGCACTTTTGCCAAACTCGCGGAATTCGAAGGGCAGCAGCAGCACCCAGCCCAGCGCGCCGGTGACCGCCAGCATGGCAAAGAATGCAGGCGCAAGGCGTCGGAAGCGCCGCACGTAGAAGGCACCCAGCCGAATGCTGCCCCACTCGGTGTATTCACGCCAAAGGATGCCCCCGATCAGAAACCCAGAGATGACAAAGAAAACGTCCACGCCTGTGAACCCGCCGCGCAGCGGAATGCCGAAGTGGTACAGGACAACGGACAGCACCGCGATCGCCCGCAGCCCGTCTATGTCGCCCCTGTAGGCCAGAGGGTGGCCCTGCTGTGTCATGCCTGCCTTGTCATGCCTTCCGGATTCTCCGGTCGCGTGTGGCCCGATGCGTTTCCTTCAGAAACACCCGGACCGGTTGCCTTGGCGTGAAGAATACCGCATTTCGGGGCAGGAATATGGCGTATCGAGGGGCCATGGCGGACATTGATGAAAAAAGCGGCATTTCGGCCAGTATCCCGGACTGGTCGCGGGAGCGCATTACCCACTTCTGGGACCCAGGGAAAAAGCTGCTCCGCGCCATCCGCCGCTACCAGCACTGGCGCGGACGCGGGCCGCTGGGGCGGGTGGTGTCGAAATACTGGGTTCTGAACCACTGGTTCTGGTCCCTTATGACCCAGTCCGAACTGCACCTGACGACCGAGATCGGCGGCGGCCTGCGCCTGACCCATCCCACGGGCATCATTGTTCACCCCGAGGCACGGATCGGCCCGAACTGCATGATCTTTCACCAGGTGACCCTTGCCGGGCCGGTCATTTTGGGCGGACATGTCGACATTGGTGCGGGAGCAAAACTGATCGGCCCACTGACCGTGGGAGATCACGCGGTGATCGGTGCAAATGCAGTGGTGACGCGGGACGTCCCTTCGGGTGCAACGTTTGCTGGTGTCCCTGCACGCCTGATCTCCGAAATCTAAAGAGGCGTTCTTTCCCCTTTCGAAGAACGCGGTCGTCCGAGGTTAACGCAACTCGATAGTGATGCGTTCGGAATTGCCCGCGGCATCAATGACACTGAGAGTCGTAAAACCGGGACCCACGACCGGGGCGAGGATCTGTGGCCGATAGAGCCCGCTTGCGACCACCGCACCGTCTGCGAGCAGCGTGTAAGGGGGTGTACCGCCCCTCAGCTTCAAAGGAACGCCGGAGGGCATTGCCGACAAGGTTGCGCCGTCTGGCGGGAAGGTCAGTTGAAATGTGGATGTTTGCGGACGCGGGCCGAAACGTTGCAGATTGGCGGGCAACTTGGCGTTTGTCGAGATGAGTGTCTCGGGTGGTGGTGGCCGCAGGGGCTCTGGCCTGGACCGGGCGCGGCCAAGCGCTTCGAACAGGACTGGCGCGGCAAGTCCGGCGCCAAACGCGCCCGGCACGGGCGTACCATCGGGGCGGCCTATCCAGACGCCAATCACAAATTGCCCATCCCAGCCCAAAGCCCACGCATCGCGATGCCCATAAGAGGTTCCGGTCTTCCATGCGATATGTCCGGCAGGTCCGGCCGCAGGCGGAGGGGTAATATCGGCAAGGATGTGGCCGATCTGCCAGGCGGAAGCGCGGGAGATCAAAGTTTGTTGCAGGTTTTCGGTAGAGGACGACGATTTCAGCCAATGCAGCGGGCGCGAGATGCCCTCGTTGGCGAGTCCTGCATACAGTTGGGTCATTTCCTCAAGTGTCAGGCCAACCCCGCCCAAGGCCAGCGCCAAACCGGGCGTCCCGCCCTGAAGCTCCGGCTTTAAATTGGCAGAACGCAGAGCAGCCATGAGGTGTGCGGGCCCCAGCGCTTCGGTCAGGCGGACGACTGGAACGTTCAGCGACAATTGAAGCGCGCGGCGTACAGTCAGTTCCCCCCGGTATTCACCATCAAAGTTTTTGGGCGCATAGGATCCGAAGTACACCGGAGTATCGAGGATTAATGTCTCTGGATGCGCCAGGCCGCGGTCGAAAGCGAGGCCGTAAACCAGCGGTTTCAGCGTCGATCCGGGAGAGCGCTTGGCTTGTGTCATGTCCACGAAGCCTTGATTTTCAGTGCTGGAATAGTTGGGCGATCCTACAGAAGCGAGGATCTCCCCACTCTGATGATCCGCCAGCGTGATCGCCAACGACAGGCGCGGATCCAGCCGCGCGGCATGGGTGCGGGCGAGCTGTTCCAGCGAGCGTTGCAGCGTCGCATCCAGCGTCAGGTCGTGCCGCCCCGAGCTGTTTCCGGGCCCAAGCGCCACGGCGCGGTCGGCCATGTGCTGCGCAAGCTGCGGCATCGGGTGCCTGCCCTCAGGCGAAGGGTCCAGCGCGTCGGACTGCGCGGCGGCCAGCGGGATGACCCCAGCCTCAGCCATGCGCAGCATGACACGGTTGCGGGCCTCCCGCGCGGCCTCTGGGTTGCGGTCGGGGCGGCGGCTTTCAGGGGCTTGTGGCAGGGCGACCAGCAGGGCGGCTTCGGCGGGGGTCAGGCGGCGCGGCTCCTTGCCCAGCCAGATCAAGGACGCCGCGCGGACGCCTTCTACATTGCCGCCATAGGGCGCGAGCAGGCTGTAAAGCGCCAGTATCTCCCCCTTCGACAAGCGGCGTTCCAGCGCCAGAGCAAGCCGCATCTGCCGCAACTTGCCCTGCCATTGCCCCGTGGTGCCACGTTCCAGCAGGCGCGCCACCTGCATGGTCAACGTGGACGCGCCCGAGACGATGCGCCCATGACGCACCCCCTGCGCCCCCGCGCGCAGGGTGGCGATGGGGTCGATCCCGGCGTGGTCGTAAAATCTTTTATCCTCGTAGGCGATGAGCATCCGGTAGAATAGCGGGTCCACTTGGTCCGAGGTCACCGCCATGCGCCACAACCCGTCCTCGATGACATAGGCGCGCAGCAACTCACCGTTGCGGTCACGCACCTCCGGGGCGGTGGCATGGACCAGCACCGGCAGGTCGGTGGCCTCGATCCA
Organism: Sagittula sp. S175; assembly: GCF_049800975.1. Classification (NCBI taxonomy): domain Bacteria; kingdom Pseudomonadati; phylum Pseudomonadota; class Alphaproteobacteria; order Rhodobacterales; family Roseobacteraceae; genus Sagittula; species Sagittula sp. S175. The sequence continues at coordinate 106,284 of NZ_JBNAGB010000004.1, read as the reverse complement.
TGCGTTCAGCCGATCATTCGCGTAGGCCAAGACCCAGAGCACGCAGACCAGTGCCAGAAGCCTACGCATCCACCCAATCCCAAAGCCCCGGGTAGCGCGTGACAAAGCCGTCTTCGTTCACTGCCAGGTGCGTCTCGTAGTCGGACTCCAGCGCCGTGTAGCGCACGTAGTTGCCGCGTTCCCGCGTGTAGCTTTGCGTCAGTATCGAAAAGGTCGGTCCCGGCAGGCGCACCCAGGCAGATGTCGTCTCCAGCCGCCCGACCTGCGGCAGGCGACGCAGCGGCATCAGGTTCGTCGCGGGGGTAAAGGCCAGGTCGATGTCCTCGGCGTCCTGCAATTCCGGCGCCGGGGAGCCGTTGAAGGTCCAGTCGCCGCGCGTGCGGGTGAACTTCCACGCAATCTGTTCCTCGGCATAGTCCCCGGTGATATCCGCCGAGGTCGTCCGCCAGTCTGGCCCGCAGCGCACCACGTAGTCCAGCGCCGCCCGTCCGGCCCCGTCGCGAAACCGCGCGTGTCCGATCAGGATATACCCGCCGTCCGCACGGGCGAGGCGGGACTTGTCCTCACCCTCCCGGTCGAGCGCGCGCCAGTGAGCCGTGGCGACGGTTTCCGTCATTCGCTTACCGTAACCGTCCCGGAGTCCGTGTTGGCACGGTAGTCGGGGCGATACATGTCCTCAACCAACGCAGCGGGGTGGTGGAACGTCCCTGGCGACACGGCGCGCAGGATATACGCCAGGCGGATCGGCTTGTCGTCGCGCTGGTTCACCGCGGCAAGGAAACGATCTGTGCGGAACTCCGAGAACTCGGTATCCGTGGTCTCCAGCCAGTCGAGGCCCGAGATATCGCCGGAGCGGATCAGAGAGGGGTTGTCTATCTCCAGCCCCGCCGGAAGCGGATCGTCGATCATCAGCCGCGCGCGGGTCTTGTCCGAGGGCTTCACCGTCAGCACTACCACCAGCCGGTCGCCGGTCTTGATATCCGTCACAGGCGACCCGTCGAGCGTGTAATAGGCGCGCTCCAAAGCGTAGCCATAGCCCCCCGCCTCGGTCGGTCCATCCGGCACGCCAAAGGTCGTCAGCGTGATATCCGTCGCGTTGTCGGACGTGTTCGTCAATGTCGTCGGCTCCAGCGTCAGCGCTTGCAAGCGGCGGACAAACGGCCCGGCCAGCGGCTCGCCGCCCAACGCGAGGCCCGACACGGTCGGGTCCTGCACCATGGCGTGCGCCGCCAGCAGCGACCACGCCTGTTCCTGAGTCGACAGCGGGCGGTCATAGTTGGCGATCCGCTGTGTCAGCATCCCGCGATCCACACGCTCTGACCGCGCTTCCACCGCCAACGACAGCACCCCCGCCGCATCGCGCAGACCCGTGCCATAGTCGTCGCGGTAGCGGCGTTCCAGGTCTACGGGCTGCCCCGCAATACGAGCAGCAGCGCGGAACAGCATGGCATCGGCGCGCGGCTGGTCGCCGTAGCTGGCCAGCGCCATCCCCAGCTGCGCCTGCGCCAGCGGCGTGCCAAAGGCCTCGGCCCGCTCGTCGGCATAGTAGCGCAGATCACCCATTGACGCTGCGCCTTCGCGGGCCAGCACCATCAGCGCATAGGCGATATCCTCGCCCCCCTCGTCAAAGTCGGCGGCATAGGCGATCTGGTTCTTCAGGTTGTCCAAGGCCGACTGGAACGCCCGATCCGGCACTGCATAGCCCGCCGCGCGGGCGCGGGACAGGAAGTCGGTGACATAGGCGTCCAGCCAGTTGTCACCTGAATACGCGCCCCACAGGCCAAAGCCGCCGTTGGAGGACTGCCGCGTCAGAACCTTGGTGATTGATTCGTTGATCCGCTGGTCGATTCGGTCCTTCGACCCCAGCCCCAGCGGCTCGGTGATCGAGGACATGTAGAGCAGCGGCAGCGCCTTGGACGTCACCTGCTCGGTGCAGCCGTAGGGGTACTGATCCAGCGAGGCCAGCAGCCCCGGCGCATCGAACCGCGCCAGCGGCCCGGCGGAAATCAACGCCGAGGCGGTCTCGGGCCGCAGGTTGGCAAATATCTCGCGATCCAGCGTAAAGGTCTGCCCCGCCGCCAGCTGGAACCGCCGCGTGTTGCCCACCGCCGGGTCATTGGCCCGCACGCCGATGGTCAGCTCCTTGGTCAGGCGCTGGCCGTCGGGCGTGGTCAGGGCGATGTTGATCTTGTGATCCCCCACCGTCAGCGCGCTGAGCGCGGTCGTCGTCTCGACCTTCGCGCCCTCGGCAATGTCGAAGCCCGACACGTATGGCCCCATCAACAGGCCCGCATCCGCCGTAATCTCCATCTCCATCGTGCCCGCCGCGCCCTTGGCATGGGTCAGTTCCAGCAGCAGCCGCGAGTCATCCCCCGGCGCCATGAACCGCGGCACCGCCGCCGAGATCACCACCGGGTCGGCGACGATTACGTCCTTTTCCGCCGCACCCACGCCCTTGGGCGACCAGGCCACGGACATCAGCCGCACCGTCCCGTTGAAATCCGGGATGTCAAAGGCCACGGTCGCCTTACCCCCCTGCACCTGTACGGGACCCGAGAAGAAGGCCACCAGCTCCTCGGTCGGGGCTGGGCCGGACATATCCATGCCTGCGGCCCCGTCACCGCCAGAGCGCACCGCACCCATGGCCCCGTCCATCCCGTTGATGAGCCGCCCGTAGATATCGCGGATTTCCACGCCCAGCCGACGCTGGCCAAAGTAATACCCTGCCGGGTGCGGCGTATCGAAGCCCGTCAGGTTTAGGATGCCCAGATCGACGGCCGCCACCGTGACATAAGCCGTCTCGCCATCCGCGAGGTTGGCAATGTCCACCGTCGCGGTCAGCGGGCTGCGCGGCTGGCTCTCGTCCGGCGTGTCGATGGACACCGCCAGCTTGCGGTCGCCGGGATCGACGGCGGCATGTGTCAGGCCCAGCGCGCGCGCCGGGTTCTGCCCGGCGGCCACGTCCATGGGCCGGATCACCTGCGCCGTGACGTAAACCCCTGCGCCCCAATCATCGGTGACGGGCAGGGACAGCACGTTCTCGCCTTCGCTCACCTCGACGGCCTGCATCGAGATCACCCGATCCGCCAGCACCGTCACCAGTGCCTTGCCCGCGTAACGCGGCACCATGCGCAGCGTCGCGGTTTCGCCCTGCGTATAGGCCTCCTTGTCCAGCGACAGTTCCAGCATGTCCGGCGTCTCGTCCGCCGTGACGGGCGCATACCAGCCCGCCGCGAAATCCATCGACGCGGCAAGGTAGGCGCCATCCTTGCGCTCCACCACGATCTCGTAGCGGCCCCAGTCCAGCGGCGCCTCCACCGTCAGGGGCTGGTCGCCAACGGACCCTTCGCCACGCGCCACGGTGGTGCGCGTCGTGATCGGCTCCCAGTACCAGGAGCCGTAGTTCTGATACCACTGGTACCGAGTGTTCACCCGGTTCACCGTCCAGACAACGTCCATCGCCGTGGGCGTCAGGTCCGGCCCCAGCGCGATCACCTGGAAGGAAGCGGTGGACTCCTCGGCAAAGGTCTCGGCGGCGGGCTTGATCCCGATCATCGGCGTCGGCGGCGCGACGTCGCGCGTCAGCTGCCGTTCCACCGGACGTCCGGACATCTCGGACAGGCGCAAGGTCACGCGCGCCTGCATCGGGCGGCCCAGCGGGTCCATGTCGGGCATCGGCAGGTCCAGCGCCGCGCGGCCCTCGGCATCGGTGCGCAGGTCGGCGGCAAAGCTTTCTGTCCGGTAATCCGCCTCGTCATCATGACGGCCAAAGCGGTAGCCGGGGAAGGCGTCGAGCGTGGTCCGCGTGGTCAGCCGCAATTCGCCCTCGATGGGCAGGTCCGCACCCTTGGCCCCGAACAGGTAGCGCGCCTCGACTCCCAGTTGCGGCGGCGACAGCGGGTTGATCGGCGCTTCGGGCAGGTCGAGCGTGAAATCGATCCGCTCCGGCACGAAATCCTCCACCAGGACCGAGGTCGAGGTCAGCGCCTCCCCCTTCGGATCGGCATAGACCGCCACGCGCCACGTCCCGCGCGGCACCGCAGGGGCCAGCGGCAGGGTAAAGACATGGCCACCCTGCATCCCGCCATCCGAGACATGGCGCGAATATTCCACCCCATCGGGGCGCGACAGCACGGCGGTCAGCGGCACATCGTTCAGCGCCATGGCCTGCGGGTCACGCAACAACGCCGTCAGATGGATGTTCTCGCCCGCGCGATAGGCGCCGCGATCAGTGGCCAGAAAGGCGTCGATCGGCCCGGCGGGGGCGCGTCCCTCGACACCACGATCCGACAGGTCGAACGCCGGATCGGTCAGTGACAGAAAGGCAAGGTCGGCCTCGCCCTGCTTTGCCATCAACAACGCCGGAGACGCCCCGTCCTTGCCGCGCAGCAGACCGGGCGCAAAGCGCGCCACGCCCTCGGCATCGGTGGTCGCCACCTCCAGCGGGCGGTTGGCTCGGGCCAGTAGCGTGACTTCCAGCCCGGCGATGGGCTGCGCCGACGACAGGTCGCGGGCAAAGACCGTCAGCCCGTCCGTCCCCTGCATCGTCGTCAAGCCGATGTCGGACAGCAGGAACCACTGCGTCGCCCGCGCCTCGCCGTTCAGATCATTCGCCGCCTGCGCCGTCAGCGCGTAGATGCCTGCGGGCAGGTCGCCCACCACATCGCCCATGGGCAGGCGCGTGGTCATGTCGGCGTTGATCTCGTTCTGCACCTCGCCTTTGCCGGTCCAGATTTCCTCGGCCAGTTCCGAGGCAAAGTAATCCTCGTCATACATGCCTAAGGGACGCCCAAAATAGTCATTCTGAATCGCGCGGATCAGGTTGCGGTCCGACACGCGACGCAGGGTCAGGTCGACCTCGGAGGTATTCACCGTCTGGATCGGCAGGCCCGCATCCGCTGCGCGCGGCAGCACGTAGGCGCGGCCCGGGAACGTCACCTGCGGCGAGCGGTCCCGTACGTAGGCAGTGATCGGCACGTCGCGCACCAGCTGCTCGCCATCCTTCGACGGCAGCCCCGCGCGGAAGGTGATCGTGTGACGCGAGCCATGTTCGACGCCCGACACGCAGATGCGGTAATCGTCGCTGGTCACCGCCAGACGGGGGTCCGACAGTTTGACGTAAGGGGTGTAATTCTGCCCGACCCGGATCAGCGGATCGTTGAACTCGGCACAGATGCGCGGGTCGGCGCTGTCGCTTTCGACCGTATGTTCGACGATGCGGAACCCGTATTTTCCGATGGCCTTGTCCAGCGCCTCGGTGATGTCGGCGCGGGCGACCAGCGTCTCGGCCTTGCGCAGCGCGGGGATGGTGTCGCGGCCGCGCCCGACCTCCTCCAGCGCTCGTGCCAGATCGACCAAGGCCGTCGCCTGCTGCGCCGCATCCTCGCTGCGCAGGTAGCCGTTGATTGCCGCCAGCCACGCGCGGCTGCGGTACTTGCGCTGGTCCGACGCATTCAGCTTTGCCGCGTAGTCCGCCGACCACTCGGCATATTGCAACCAATGCGCGGCGTCGTCGCTTTGCGCCACCGCAGCACCCGTCCAGTGGATCGCGTCCGCCATGTTGCCCGAGGCGCGCGCCTCCCGCGCCGCATCAAGCAGCGCCTCGACTGTCCACTCGCCGCCGCCGTGGCGAGTGCCCAGCGCCTCGGCCTCGTTCCGGGCCTGCGCGAAATCCGCCGGGCTGAGGAAGGTCAGGTCGCCAAACCGCTCCCCGGCCCGCGCCAGCACAGCCGGGTCCGCAGCGACCAACGTGCCTGACACCGCGCCGTCATAAGGCGTCTTGTCCGTCACGCCCGTCTTCGGGAAACAGCTGTTATTGCGCGAATTGAACGTAAACGCCCGGCATTGCGGATCGTTCAGGCAGGTCCGCTGGCAGGCATCCAGCGTCGTATCAAAGAGCGCTTGCAGGTCCGACCCGGCAAAATCCGTGTCCCGCGTGATGACAAATCGCTTCTCGGGCACGGCCTCCTGTGCCGAAACCGCGGACATGGCGAGCACACCCATGAACAGGGCGATTGCAAAGCGACGCATCAAAAGCTCCTTTCGGGTCAATACATTCACACTGGCATGCCTACCCCCCGCCGGGCAAGGATTCGCCGGGTGGGGAAACCCCTACTTCTGCGCGGCAAAACCCGCCCATCTGGCTGTTTCGCGCTTAAGCAGATTTTCACCCCCCTCGGGCAAAGCTTCGCACAGGAAGCAGGAGGGACCTGCATGGATCTGGCCGACCGTCTGGCCGAGGAACGGCGCGCGCGTCTTGCCGCCGAGCGATTGCTGGAACTGAAACAGAAGGAGCTGTTCGAGGCGAACAAGCGCCTGGGCGACCATGCGCTGAAGCTGTCGCATGAAATCCGTGAAACCCGGTCAGAGGTGGCGCAGGTCCGCACCCAGCACCAGAAGGTCGTGCAGGAACTCGGGCAGGCCACGCAAAAGATCGAGGTCGTCACCGAACAGCTGTGGTCCGCGCTGGAAACCATCCGCGACGGCTTTGCCATGTTCGACGAGAACAACAGGTTGGAACTGGCTAACCCCGCTTATCTGTCGGCCTTCGAAGGTCTGGAAAGCATCGCGCCCGGCACCACCTACGCCGATATCCTCGGCGCTCTGGCCGAGGAAGGCATCGTCGACCTCCAAGGCGAGGACCCGAAGGGCTGGCAACTTCGGATGCTGGCGCGCTGGGAACAGGACCCCATCCCCAACGTCACGATCCGCCTGTGGAACGGCCGCTTCGTGAAGGTCCGGGACCGCCATCTGCCTGACGGCGGCGTCGTGTCCCTGTCCGTCGATATCACCGATCTCATGCGCATGTGGTCCGCGGTCGAGGAACTTCCCGACGGCTTCGTCATCTACGATGCCGAGGACCGGCTGCTGATGTGCAACCAGCCCTACAAAGACTACTACCGCCAAAGCGCCCCGGCCATGGTGCGCGGCACCACGTTCGAGGAAATCCTCCGCTACGGTCTGGTTCATGGCCAATATGCAGATGCGGCAGGCCGCGAGGAAGAATGGCTCGAAGAACGGCTCATCAAGCACCGCGCCAGCGAGATCGAGCACGAACAGCAGCTGGACGATGGCCGGTGGCTGCGCATCTACGAACGTGAAACCACCGACGGCGGCCGTGTCGGCCTGCGCGTCGACATCACCCAGATCAAGGAAGACCAGCAACGCCTGAAGGAGGCCACCATTCGCGCCGAAGCGGCGAACCGCGCTAAATCTGCCTTCCTCGCCAACATGTCCCACGAAATCCGCACGCCGATGAACGGTGTCGTCGGCATGGCCGACCTCTTGCTGGACACGGAACTGAACGACGAACAACAACTGTACTCCGAGACGATCCGCTCGTCGGGCGAGGCGCTTCTGGTCATCATCAACGACATTCTCGATTATTCAAAGATCGAAGCCGAGAAACTGGAACTGCATCTTGAGACGTTCGATCTGGAACGCGCCATCCACGAGGTGGTGATGTTGCTGCAGCCCACCGCGCGGGACAAGGACATCTCGCTGCTGGTGGATTACGACATGTTCCTGCCCACCAGCTTTGTCGGCGACCCGGGCCGCATCCGGCAGATCCTGACCAACCTGCTGGGCAACGCGGTCAAATTCACCGTTCAGGGACATGTGCTGGTGCGCGTCGTGGGTGTGCCCGATCCGATCGGCCAAACGGCGGTGCACATCACGGTCGAGGACACCGGCATCGGCATCCCGGCGGACAAGATTGACCACGTATTTGGCGAATTTAACCAGGTCGAGGACGAGCGGAATCGCAAATTCGAGGGCACCGGGCTGGGCCTGACCATCACCCGGAGGCTGGTGGAACTGATGGGCGGCGAGGTCTGGGCCGAATCCGAACTTGGCAAGGGCAGCTGTTTCGGCCTGCGCCTGCCGCTCGATCCCGGCGAGAACCAGGCCTTCGAGACCGCGCAATTGCCCGCGCATCTGAAACGCGTTCTGGTGGTGGACGACCACAGCCCCAACCGCTCGATCCTGTCGAAACAGCTGGCGCTGCTGGGGCTCGAGATCTCGTATTGCACCACCGGGTCGGAGGCGATCGACCACGTGCAGGCGGGCACGGACCTTCTGATGGTGGAAATCGAACTGCCCGACATGAGCGGGCTGGAACTGGCCCAGCAGCTGCGTCGCGCCCGGCTCGATGTGCCGGTGATCCTCTTTGCCGACAACCCCGGCAAGATCGCCGAACAGGCGGGGCAGGACGTGCTGGCGGTCCTGCAAAAGCCCGTCCCGCGCCGCGTGTTGTTCAACGCGCTGGAAAAGGTGCACGAGGTTGCCACCGTCCCCGGCCTGCCCACCGCCATGACCCCGCCCCCTGCGGAACAACAGGCGCATCTGATGGACGTTCTGGTGGCCGAGGACAACAAGACCAACCAGCTGGTCCTGTCCAAGATGGTCAAGGGCATGCCCGTGGCCCTGCGCTTTGCCAACAATGGCATCGAGGCGGTCGAAGCCTTCCGCGAACATCGCCCGGACCTGATCTTCATGGACATTTCCATGCCGCGTATGGACGGCAAACAGGCCACCCGCGAAATCCGGCGGCTGGAGGGCGACGGCCCGCAGGTCCCGATCATCGCCGTAACGGCCCACGCCATGACCGGCGACCGCGAAAGCATCCTCGAGGCAGGGCTGACCGACTACCTCACGAAACCCCTGCGCAAGGCGGAACTGTCGGCCAAGATCGACCTCTACGCGGCGCAGATCCTTGGCCGCGCGCGGGCGGCGGAGTGATCGGGGGTCAGCCTAGGCTAGGCGCAAAAACAGGCCCGTGCGTCACGCCTCAGCGGGGCGCACAAACACAGGCCTGTCAGGCTCCGACATCTCGGGCCGGTAAGCATACCCGCCCAGATCGAAGTCCACGATTCCCGCCGGGTCCGTCAGGCGGCGCTGGATGATGAAGCGCGCCATCGACCCACGCGCCCGCTTGGCATAGAAGGACACGATCTTCGGACCGCCATGCTTGTCCTCCATGAACTGAGGCGTGACGATCCGCAGCCCCAGCGCCTTCGGTGGCACCGCACCGAAATACTCTTGGCTGGCACAGTTGACCAGCGTGTCGGTGCCCAGCGCCTGCGCCTCGGCCTTCAGCTGATCGGCAATGCGGTCACCCCAGTAATCGTACAGGGTCTTGCCGCGCCGCGTTTTCAGTCGCGACCCCATCTCGAGCCGATAGGCCTGAATGCCGTCACGCGGTTTCAAGACGCCGTACAACCCAGACAGAATGCGCAGATGATCGTCGGCAAAGCGCATCTCGTCCGCATCCAGAGACCCCGCTTCGAGCCCTTGGTAGGTGTCCCCCGCAAAGGCCAGCGCTGCGGGACGCAAATCCCCGGGTCCGGGCGTATCGCTGAAGGCCTTGAACCGGTCGCGGTTAAGCTTCGCCAGATCGTCGGACAGATGCATCAGGCTCTTCAGGTCCGCCAGCGACAGGTTCCGTGCCGTCCGCGCAAGGCTCTGGGCCTCTGTTTCGAACACCGGCGCCGTCATGTCGACGGGCTTCTCGTCCCAATCCAGCTTCTTCGCCGGAGAAATCACCACGAGCATCGCGTCACCCCTTTCGTTCCGGGGCGTGACTTAGCCCGCGTCGCGCAGGACGTCCAGAAAGGCCGCCCCGAAACGTTCCGTCCGCTTGTCGCCGATGATGCGTTCCAGCCGATCCAGGCTGTCAGGCTTCACCTCCGCCACCTTGGCCAGCGCGGACGCCGTGCAGGACAGCGGCTTCTCCGTCCCGTCCGCGCCGCGCATCAATGCCGCCTGCACCTCCAGCAAGGCATCGTACAGGGATCCGGTGCCGCGCGCCGCCAGCTTGCGCCGCACCGGGTGTACCTCCTGCGCCGTGCCATTGATGACCTCCAGAAACGCGCGTCCGTAGCTTTCCAGCTTCTTCGCACCGACGCCCCCGACCCGCGCCATGTCATCCAGCGAGGCAGGCCGACGTTCGGCCATCTCGATCAGCGTCTTGTCGTTGAAGATCATGTAGGGCGGCAGTTGCGCCTCTTGGGCGAACCGTGTGCGCAACGCTTTCAACGCCGAGAACATCGGGGCGTGCTCTTCGCTCACCAGCGCCTTCACTGCCGGACGTTTCTCTGCTGCCTTGCTCAAAACGTCCTTGCGCAACTGGATAGCCTCTTCGCCGCGCAGGATCGGGCGGGCGCGTTCGGTCATCACCAACGCTCCGTGGCGTTCTGCGTCCGGCCGCATCAGGTCCCGCCCCATCATCTGCCGGAACACCGCCTGCCATTGCCCGCGACCCAGATCCTTGCCCACTCCGAATGTGGGCAGGCTGTCGTGCCCACGCTGCTGCACCTTGTCGGTGTCCCGACCCAAAAGTATGTCGATCAGGTGCCCCGCCCCAAAGCTTTCGCCCGTGCGCAACGCCGCCGAAAGCGCCTTGCGCACCGCGTCAGTGGCATCGAACAGATCTGGCGGACGGTCGCATAAATCGCAATTTCCACAAGGTTCAGCCGCCTCGCCGAAATAGGCGAGCAAGGCCTGCCGCCGGCAACCCAGCGCCTCCGCCAGGCCCAGAAGCGCGTTCAGACGCCCGTGATCCGCCTGCCGGCGCTCTGGCGGTGCCATGCCTTCATCAATCTGGGCACGCCGCAACCGGATGTCTTCCGGCCCATACAGGGTCATCGTTTCGGCAGGAGCGCCATCGCGCCCGGCTCGTCCGATCTCCTGATAATAGGCCTCGATCGACTTGGGCAGATCGGCATGCGCCACCCAGCGAATGTCCGGCTTGTCCACGCCCATCCCAAAGGCCACCGTGGCGCAGACGATCAGCCCGTCCTCGGTGGCAAAGCGTTCCTCGACATGACGACGGTCATCCGCCTCCATCCCGCCGTGGTAATGACAGGCCGCGTGCCCCTCGTCGCGCAACGCCTTCGCAATCCCTTCGGTCTTGGCTCGCGTGCCGCAATAGACGATCCCGGATTGGCCCCGCCGTGCCGCCGCAAAGCCAAGGATCTGCTGTCGCGGCCCGTCCTTGGGTTGAAACGCCAGATGGATGTTGGGTCGGTCGAAACCACGCAGAAATGTGGTCGGCTGCACGCCATCAAACAGCCGATTGACCATCTCGACGCGGGTTTCCTCATCCGCCGTAGCGGTAAACGCTGCCAGAGGCACACTCAACGCCCGCCGCAACTCTCCGATGCGCAGGTAATCAGGCCGGAAATCGTGCCCCCACTGGCTGACACAATGCGCTTCGTCCACGGCAATCAAGGACACACCCGCCTGGTGCAACATCCTTTGTGTGCCGCCCGAAGCCAACCGCTCGGGCGCAAGATACAAAAGCTTCAGTTGACCCGAATGCAGCATGTCCCAGACCGCATCGGTTTCCTCCTGCGTATTGCCGGATGTCAGTGCCCCCGCCGCCACGCCGGCCTCGCGCAGGCCGCGCACTTGGTCCCGCATCAACGCAATCAGCGGAGAGATGACAACGGTCACCCCCTCCCGCATCAGTGCAGGCAATTGGAAACACAAAGATTTCCCGCCGCCCGTCGGCATGATCGCCAGTACGTTCTGCCCGTGGGCCACGGCTTCCACGATCTCGCCCTGACCGGGGCGAAATGCGTCATAGCCAAAGATATCCTTCAGAAGCACCTCGGCAGAGGTGATGTCGCGGGGCATGGGCGTGCCTGTCGTGTCGGAATGCTGCTCTTACTCCGACATTCTCACACTAAGATTCGGTGAATCAACCCCCGCCGACCACAACATGAGCGGTCTTGCGCATCTTCTTGGTCCGGTTCTTGGTCTGGGCAATTCCGGGACAGACTTCAGGCCGGAGGGCAGAGCTCCCGCTGCCCTCGTACGCTCTGAGGCGGGGTCCGGGAGCAACCCCCGGTCCCTCAGGCTGCTTCGTGCAGAAGGATCGCCGCTTCGGAACTCGACAAGTTGCGTCGCGCGTAGGAACCGTAGGTATGCGGGTTCTCCGCAACCGTCGGCAAACGCAACAAAAGCCGCGCACGGTCCGACTCGGAGATCGTCGACAGCGCCGTATTGGCCGGATGGAAGCTCTCGGTCTCCACGCCGTTGGCATACAGCACCTCGTGGCGTGGCAGCAGCAGGTGCACGTAGGTCACCTCTCGCACCGAGGTATCCAACCGCACAGAGGACCCGTTCACCAAATCCCGCGCCGCCACCAGCACCTCGGGCGTGTTGAAGAGCGCGCGCGCCACGACACCTTTGACCACCATACGGTGCTCCGGCGAGACAAGGATCTCTTCGTCCGGCTCACCGATGCCAAAGGCGCCGGGCCGAATGCGGATGGGGCGCAGGCGCGGCATGGCGAACAGCCGCGCGCCGGTCATCCGCCGCGACCCAATCCACTGTATCTCCTGTGCGCCGCTGTCCTTGGTCTGCACCCGGTCGCCTTCGCGCAGCTCTTCGACAAGACGCGGACCATCCGGCGTCAGGATGCGCGTGCCCGGCGTGAAACAGATAACGCCCGACGCCTGCTCGCCCGAGGCATGATTGCCCTCAGGGTCCAGCGTATGGTGGACAATCCACAGGTCCCGTCCGGCGGGCGGGATCTCGTCGATGAACATCAAGAGTGGACGGGCACCTTGGCCCACCTCGATCAAAGTCACCGTGTAGCTGCACGATCCATCGGTGACGACAAAGCTGGAATCCGTCAGCGGATGCTCCACCTCGATGTCGTCCACGCGTGTCTTGTATGTCACTGCTGCGCCAACCAGACGACGCACCATGCGTGCCGCCCGTTTTCGCAGATCTGCGTCGCCGTCCGCCTGGTCAAGACGCAGAACCGAGCTCGGACCATCGACCCGAACTGGTTCGCCGCGCCAGGACCATGCGGCCCCGACGGTCAATGCGGACGGGGGTGCGGCCTGAAGACCGTCTATTTCCGTCTGCGACCAGGAGATGACGAACGTGCCTCGATAGCCCGTTCCCATGCCTGTATTTCCTGCCTAAGTACTGCCGTTTCTTATTTTATTAAGGAAAGGTTAACCGAGGAAATTTCACCTGAAAAGTGTAACTATACTTTCGAGAACCCCCCTATACCACTCAACTATCAGCTGTATTCAACCAGCGTCACCCTCTGCCGCGAATGAGTTTCAGAACTTGATGTCAACACGCATCGATCCGACCAACTGACCGCTGTCCTGGGCTTCGAATTCCTTCGACATCCAGGTCAGACCGTAAAATGCGGCGTTGCGCTCGCCCTGCCAATGAAGGCCCGCACGCAGGCGGCTACGGGTGTTCTTCATGTCCACACCGGACGAAGCTGGCAGATAGACCGAGTCGTTCACGTAGGACAGGTCCCCTCCCATCACGTAGGAAAAGCCCGCCAGCGGATTGGACACGGCGCGGTAACGCTGACCGGTCACCGGGTCCCGCACCATCAACTCGCCCTGCCCAACCGAACCGAACGTCAGATCAGCACCGGCGCGGACAAGCGTCTCAGCACCCGCTCGTGCTTCGGCGAAGGGCCGCAACACGCCACCGCTTCCCAGCGCCATCGTGTTGCCCGCTTCCAGTACCAGCGTCGGATGCACACCATTCGACACCTGATTGTCCAGAACGGATTTCGACGCGGGCTGCACTCCAATCAGGTCGTGAACAGCCGTCTGGAACGCGCTCAGACCATTCTGCTTGCCCGTGACCACCAGATCCCCGCCCATTGCGACCTCTACCGGGCCGCGCATGAAATGCGTGTGCACACCAAACGACAGAGCGCCCGCCCATGGGCGATCTCCAACCGACGGATTGCGCATGTCATCCGGGGCCATCACCTGCCCGCCCAGACGATATTCGAGAATGTCGAAAGGCCGATCCGGCAGGGCCCCGATCCAGCCACCACGCCCCACAACGCGAGATGATATCACCGATCCGGTCTGCCAGCGGTCGTTCCCGTCGCCAATCAGGTCGTTGGTCGTCAACCGACCATGACCCAGCACGACCCGCCCTTCGCTGGGCAGTGTGTAATCGGCTGCCGCATAATCGCCCGAATAGTCCGAGCCTGCGTAGTCAGAAGACAGGTAGTCTTCTGAGTAGTCAGCGGTCTGGGCAAGCGCGTTGGAAGCCACCTGGGGAGCAAGCGCAAGCATGGCGCCCAGCGCCACGGCATAACGACGGATCATCACGGTCCTCGGTCTTCGTGCCCCCCCGGGCGCGCCATGCCTAACACGACAAACGCCGCCCGGAAAAGGGCGGCGTGGTGGTTTTTCCTGCAATGTTGCGGGTTTGCCCCCGCATGAAGTGACGCACGGTCAGCTGGCGACCGCGGCGCGACCAATACTGTCATAAGCGATGAACCCCGCTTCTTGGGCTGCATCCGCAGAATAGATGTTGCGCAAGTCAGCAAGCTTGGCAGAGGCCATGCCTTTCGCAAGCCGGGAAAGGTCTAGCGCGCGGAACTCGTTCCACTCTGTCAGGATCACCAGCAGGTCGGCCCCTTGCGCCGCCGCGTAGGGGTCATCCGCCCATGCCACACCGGGCAGCATGTGTTCGCCTTCGCGTCGACCTTGCGGGTCGACCACGGTGACCTTGGCCCCACCCCCCACCAGCGCCGGGACGATGGTCAGCGAGGGGGCGTCGCGCATGTCGTCGGTGTTCGGCTTGAAGGTAACCCCGAGCACCGCAACGGATTTTCCGTTGAACGAACCACCGCAAAGGTCGACGAGCTTGTCGATCATGCGGCGCTTTACATCCTCGTTCACCTTGATAACCGTCTCGACGATGCTGATCGGCGAGGCGTGGTCCTGCCCGATCCGCGCCAGCGCCTTGGTATCCTTGGGGAAACACGACCCGCCATAGCCGGGGCCCGCGTGCAGGAACTTGTTACCGATGCGGCCGTCCATGCCCATTCCCTTGGACACGGCCTTCACATCCGCGCCGACCTTCTCGCACAGAGCAGCGATTTCATTGATGAAGGTGATCTTCGTCGCAAGAAAGGCGTTCGCAGCGTATTTAATCATCTCGGCGGACTCGAGGTCCGTCGTCACGATGGGGAAATCGCGCAGGTACAGCGGGCGGTAGATGTCCGCCATGACCTTGGCTGCGCGCTCGGTCTCGACTCCCACGACCACACGGTCAGGCTTCATGAAATCATCGATCGCCGCGCCCTCGCGCAGGAATTCCGGGTTAGAGGCCACGTCGAAGTCCAGCTCGGGGTTTGCCTCCGCCACCACTTTGCGCACGGCGGCGTTCGTCCCAACCGGCACGGTGGATTTGGTGACAACGACAACGTAATCCTTCGCTGTCTTTGCGATTTCCTCGGCTGCGGCCATGACGTAGGTCAGGTCAGCGTGCCCATCACCGCGGCGCGTCGGGGTGCCCACGGCGATGAACACCGCTTCCGCACCGTTGATCGCCTTCTCCAAATCCATGGTAAAAGACAATCGCCCCGCGTCGACGTTCTTGGCCATCAGAGCGTCCAGACCAGGTTCATAGATCGGAACTTTTCCCGCCTCGAGCATCTCGATCTTGCGCGGGTCCTTATCGACGCAGACAACCTCGTGCCCGAAGTCCGAGAAACATACTCCGGACACCAGACCCACGTACCCGGTCCCGATCATCGCAATCTTCATAGTCACTGCTCCAAAAAGCCTGTGTATTAAGCAGACCCTTGGCCACGCAGCCCGCAAATGTCAACGCAAGTGGGTCCCTCGCATTGGTACAGTGCCAAATGCTTTGGCGTTTACCGACAAGCGCCGCATTTAGCAGGCTGCTGAAAAAGTCTGCTGTTAAGAACGGTTTCCCGCTGTGCGCGGATTCTGGTTGGGTAGCCGGATCATGGACAGGCAGTCCTGGCGCAGCCTTTCGTCGTCAGGCCGCCAGCAGTTTTGGCAGCCTCGCCAGGTTGCAGGCCGCCATTGTCAGCGTGAACCGGGCCCGCACCCGCTCGATGCCGCGATACAGGGTCTGTGCCATGCCACCGACGGTCTTGGCCCACCCGAAAGGCTCTTCGATTTTCTTCCTGCACCGCTGGGATTTGGCGTAGCCGGGGTGCCTGGTCGTCCGACCGTCGATGGCTGAATGGCGGGACTTCTGGGCGACATGCGGCGTCACTACCATCCGGCGCAGCTCGGCGACGAAGTCGGCACTGTCGTAGCCGCGATCTGCAGCCAACGTGAGACGCCGCGTCGATCCGGGCGAATGGCGATGAAGCATGTCGATGGCGGCGCGGCGTTCGGCGTGGCCATCCGCCTGCGTCAGGTCGGCCTGCACGATCAGGCCGGAACGGTTCTCCATCAGGCTATGCCCCATGAAGCACAGCACCGCGCCAGTGCCGGGTGACTTCTTGAACAACCGGGCCTCCGGATCGGTCTGCGACGCGTGAGTCGCGTTCGAGCGTCGTTCACCACGGAAGTCGACTTCGGCGTTGCGGTTGCGGCGTGTGGGACGGGTCATCGGGTCGGGCTTGGTGGAGGATTGGTCAGGGGAGGATGCTGGTGATGCACCGCCATCGGGCGGATCGCCCGGATCGTTGTCCCTCGGCTGGAAGCTCTTCATTGATGCCCAGGCCTTCACCAGCGTGCCGTCCACCGAGAAGTGGTCATCGGACAGCAGCGGGGCCACCTCGTGATGCGCCAGAATGGCGGCCATGATCTTGCGGGACATATCCGTGGTCAGCAGCCGGTCGCGGTTCTTCGTGAACACCGTCGGGACCCACACCGCGTCGTCGATCCCGAGGCCCACGAACCAGCGGAACAGCAGGTTGTAATCCATCTGTTCCATCAGCTGACGCTCGGATCGGATCGAGTAGAGGATCTGCAGCAGGCTGGCCCGGATCAAACGTTCCGGCGCGATGGAGGGCCGACCCTCACTGGCGTAGAGCCGATCGAAGTCGGCATCCAGGGAGCGCAACGCATCGTTGACGACCGCCCTGATCTTGCGCAGCGGGTGGCGAGTAGGAATACGCTCCTCGAGATCGACGTAGCTGAACAGTGATCCCGTCACCTCGTCCGATCCGCGCATCCCCACCTCCGTCCATGCCTTCGTGGCGATGAATCATGTTCCGCAATGCGCGTCGAGGCCGGAGTTTTTCAGCAGCCTGTTAGACGCAAGCGGGAATCGCCCGAAAAGAAGCGAGAGCATCTCCAGATGGATCAGGAATGTTCCGCAGGAAAAGGGAAACGTTGGCGTTCAGACTTAAAGCAGCGCGACCAGAATATGCGAGAGAATTGGGTCCAGGCTTGTCGCCACTGATGCCTTGGCCTGATACTACAAGCCAAGAAAACCCTTATGACATGGCCAAGATGCGATTTGCACTGGTCGCGTGACGGCTCCCATCTTGTGACGTTTGTTGCGGTTACAACATGACAAGAGGGGAGGCAGAGTTTGCCAACTTTGCTTTCCGCCAGCGAGAAATGAAACCCTGAGAAATCTGTCGTGCGTCACGCTTTAGCGCATCTGTAATCCCGGGCGCCTTTGGGCTTGTACGGGCCGTCGGGACGGAGCCGTGTTGGCCCGGCGCAAGAGCAGTTCGAGTTTTTGAAACGCATGCTCCGGCCCCAGTGGTGAAGGGTCTGCCAGAAATGCGTCGAGCTCCGCCCAGATCCGCATTGCCTGATCCAGAACCGCGTCTTCTCCTTCTCGGTAAAGTCCCGCCCGAACCATGGTCTCGGATCGCGCGTAGGCACCCAACAGTTGCCGCACACGCTGTATGATTTCGTTTTCTTGGTCGTTGGCTGCTTCGGGCAAGCTGCGAGAAACCGATCTTAGCAAATCGATGGCAGGAAAACGTCCCCGCTCCGCGATTTGGCGATCCAGAACGACATGCCCGTCAAGAACGCCGCGCAGAATGTCCGCAACCGGTTCGTCCATGTCCGACCCTGCAACCAGAACACTGAAAACGGCCGTTATGTCGCCGGTGCCTTCGACGCCGCACCCTGCCCGTTCGGCCAGTCGCATGATCTGGTGGGCGACCGAGGGTGGATGGCCGCGAAGGGCGGGAAGTTCACCGGATGCAATGGCGACTTCTCGGTGTGCTTCGGCAAATCGCGTGATCGAATCGGCCATGAACAAGACATGCTTGCCTTGATCCCGGAAATGTTCGGCAATCGTCATCGCCGCCAGGGGACAGCGTCTGCGCTCCAGTGGAGAGCGGTCGGAGGTGGCAGCCACAACGACACTCCGGGCCATACCTTCTGGTCCAAGCACCTCCCTAACGAAATCCAGCACTTCGCGACCGCGTTCTCCCACGAGCGCGAGTACTACGACGTCAGCGGCCATACCTTGGGCAAGTTGCGCCAGAAGACGGGACTTTCCGACACCCGAGCCTGCGAACAGGCCGATCCGTTGTCCCTGTGCGATGGGCAAAAGCGTATCGAAGACCGCCAGACCTGTCGAAAGGCGCGGTCCGAGGCGACGACGGGCCGCTGCGGGAGGCGGACTGGCCCGGAACGGGCGGCGTTTCAGGCCCGGCCCCAAAGGCGCGCCGTCGAGCGGACGGCCGTATGCATCAATGACGCGCCCGATCCACGAATCGCAAGGCGCCAAGGTCGGGGCACCAAGAACGGCGACCCGATCCCCCTTGGAGACGCCTTCGGCCACCTCGTCCGGCAGCATGGCGACCAGATCGTCACGGATGCGCAGGACCTCTCCGCCAAGTACGTTTGGCCCATGAAACAAACGCAGACGATCACCGATACTGGCAGCTTCCGCCAATCCGCTGACCCAGATGGTCATGCCATCCACGGCCTGTACGCGACCGACGTCGCGCACGGGCTGCATCTGCGAAATCCGAGCTCGCAGGCCGGTGATCTCGTCTTCCATCGTACGCTCCATTCATTGTCCGCAAACCGTTTCTAAAGGAATCACGGTTAAGCCTTGATTGAAGCTAATCGAGGGAGAATCCCCGATGTTCCAAAACCTGGACGTCTTCAGAACGGCGATGGCGATGGCGCGACATGCAGGTCTGCAACAGGCCTACAGCGCGCAGAATATCGCGAATGCAGATACACCCGGTTACCGCGCCAAGGCGCTGCCGGAGTTCACGTCGACGCTAAGGCAGTCGATGATGGGTCAGCGCGCGACACGCGCCGAACATCTGAACGGCACGGTTGGCCGACAGGTGGAGGCCTTTGAGCGCGATGATGCCGTCGATCCCAATGGAAACTCGGTCTCGCTGGAAGAAGAGATGGTCTTTGCCGTCAACGCGAAGCGGCAACACGACCGCGCGCTGGCGATTTACCGGAGCAATCTCAACATCCTGCGCACCAGCATTGGCCGCAGATAAAAGGAGAGCAGAATGAGTGCCTTTTCAGATGCCCTGAATGTCACGACGAGCGGTCTTCGCAGCCAGGCTGCGCGCCTTCGCGTCACCTCGGAAAACATCGCCAACGTCGATACCCCCGGATATCGCCGGAAGATGATGGCCTTTGACGCGACACGCGGTGAAAACGGTCTGACCACCGTTGCACCCGGCGATGTGAACCTGAGCCAGCAACCGCTGGAACAGATTTACGACCCCGGCAATCCGCTGGCCGATGCGACCGGCAACTACGAAGGCACCAACGTCGATCTGATGATCGAAATTTCTGATGCTCGAGAGGCGCAGCGGTCATACGAGGCAAACCTCAAGATGTTTGACCAGACGCGGCAAATGTCCACCGCCTTGCTGGACCTGCTGCGTCGCTGATCCACCCCCAAACCCAACCAGTGAAAGGAGACCAGAATGGACGTCCGTTCGCTTTATGCCGCTCAGAAATATGCGGCATCAAAACCGGCCATGCAGCCGGATCCCACCCAGGCCAGCACGCTGGAAGCCGAGTTCGCTCGCGTCACGCAGGACTTCGTCGGCCAGCTGAATTCGGCCGAGCAGGCATCGGCAGACGCAATGACCGGCGACGCGGATCCGCACGCCCTCGTCGAGGCTTTGGCGCAGTCGGAACTGGCAGTCGAAGCCGTCGTCGCCATGCGCGACAAGGTGGTCGAAGCCTACCAGGAAATCCTGAGGATGCCGGTCTGACGCCATGCTGACCGAAACCATCTTTTTTGACACGCTCCGCATGGGGCTGTGGGTGGCCGCCGTAACGTCGGTCCCCATCCTCACCGCGGCGCTGGTCATGGGGGTCGGGGTCGGGCTTTTTCAGGCTCTGACCTCGATCCAGGAAATGACCCTGACCTTCGTGCCAAAGCTGCTGGCGATCCTCGCCGTTTTCTGGATCTCGATGAGCTTCATGACCAACACGCTGGTCGGGTTTTTCCAGGACCACATCATACCCATCATCACCGGAGGCTGACATGGAAACCGCCGGCTACGCAGCCATTTCGCGTCAATCCAGCCTGCTGCGCGAGATGCAGGTGATCGCCAACAACATCGCAAACGCCAATACGACCGGCTTTCGGCAGGAGGGCGTGATCTTCTCCGAGTACATCACCGAAGGCGATGACGTGTCATCGGTGTCGATGTCTCTGGGGCGGGTGCACAACACCTCATATGCTCAGGGCGAACTCGAGATCACCGGCGGCATGTATGACCTTGCCATCGAAGGCGAGGGGTTCTTCCTGATCGGCACTCCGAATGGCGAACGCCTGACCCGAGCCGGCGCCTTTTCGCCCAGCGCTCAGGGGACGCTGGTGACCTCGGACGGCTATGCCGTGCTGGACGCTGGCGGCGCGCCAATCTTTGTGCCGCCGGATGCCACGGATCTTGCGATCTCGCAGGACGGCACGATCAGCACGGCCGGACGTCCCATTGGTCAAGTCGGTGTCGTGCAGCCTACGGACAAGCTGGCCATGGTGCGCGAGGGCAGTCAGCTGTTCGAAGCCACCGCCGGTTACGAGCCAGTGGAAAATCCGAAGGTCATGCAAGGCTTTACCGAAGCGTCGAACGTCGATCCCATCCTGCAGATGGCACGAATGGTGGAGGTCCAGCGCGCCTACGAACTGGGCCAAAGCTTTGCAGAACGTGAAGACCAACGCATCAGAGATGCCATGAAGGCATTCATGAAATAGGAGCGATACAATGCGCGCATTGAAAATTGCCGCGACAGGCATGAGCGCCCAGCAGATGCGGGTCGAGGTCATCTCGAACAACCTCGCCAACATGTCGACCACCGGCTACAACGCCCGCCGCGCCGAATTTGCCGATCTGCATTACCAGCAGGTCGCTCGCGCCGGAACGGTGAACGCGTCCAACGGCACCGTTCTGCCGACGGGCGTGCAACTGGGACTAGGCGTCCGGCCCGCCTCTGTAACCGTGATGCTGTCACAAGGCGCAATTTCCGCCACCGGCGGCGACCTTGATGTGGCCATCGAAGGGAACGGCTACCTTGAGATCACGCTGCCTTCGGGACAGGTCGCCTACACACGAGACGGCGGTCTGAAGCGGACTGGCGAGGGGCTCATCGTGACATCGGACGGTTTTCCGGTCTCGCCCGAGATCACCATTCCAGTCGATGCCCAACGTGTTTCCATTAACGCGGATGGCGAGGTCTATGCCTATTTCGCCGGGAATGCCCAGGCGCAGTTGCTGGGTCAATTCACCCTTTCCACTTTTGCGAACGCCAAGGGTCTGGAGGCGATCGGTTCGAACAACTTCGTGGAAACCGAGGCCTCTGGCCCGGCGATCCAGTCGACGCCCGGACAGGACGGCCTTGGGACGCTGCGGCAAGGGTATCTGGAAGACAGCTCTGTCGACGCGGTCAAGGAGATCACGGATCTGATCGAGGCACAGCGAGGCTATGAGCTGAATTCCAAGGTCATTTCGGCGGCAGACCAGATGCTTGGCGCAACCACGCAGGTTCGCTGATGCGACTTTTGGCAGTTCTCCTGGGCGTCGCGGCATCTACAGCGCAGGCCGATACAGTTGTCGCGACACAGACCATACGTCCGCAGCAGATCATCACCTCGGATGCCGTGAAGCTCGATCCGTCCACGGTCGCCGGAGCGTATACCGCGCTGCACCAGGTGGTTGGCCAGGAAGCGCAATACGCGCTGTATCCCGGTCGTGCACTCATGATTGGAGCCGTTGGAGAACCCGCATTGATTGAAAGAAATCAGGTCGTCGAACTCATCTACGAGTACGGCGGCCTGCGTATCGTCACCGAGGGGCGCGCGCTGGACCGCGGCGCCGCCGGGGATCGGATACGGGTGATGAACATCAGCTCCCGGACGTCACTGTTCGGAACAATTTCACCGGACGGAACGATCCTGGTGGCGAAATGAGGACATACATGCTTCGAACCATCTGCCTGATCGCTGCGCTTCTGAGCGTCACAGCCTGCGAGCGCGTCAAGCATATCGGCAAGGAACCCGACTTCACGCCTCAGACAGAAAGTCAGGAACGCGTGGCCATGATCGCCTCGGGGATTCCTCAGGTCTCTCCGCCGGGACGCCAAACCGATCAGGCTTCGCTTTGGAGCGGCGGGCAGACGTCACTGCTGGGTGATCGGCGTGCCATGAAGCGTGGGGATATCATGACCGTCGTGATTTCCATCGCCGACAAGGCGGAAATCAAGAATACCACTGCGCGCTCGCGCGACGGATCGGAATCTCTGGCGATCAACGACCTTTTCGGAATTCCTGAACGGGTAAACCAGGGCATCACCGACGGCGCAAGCCTCGACAGTGCCGTGCAGCTGAATGGGTCGTCGTCTTCGAATGGTACGGGTTCTGTCCGTCGCTCCGAAAACCTGACCCTGCGTGTCGCGGCAACTGTCGTGGACGTCCTTCCAAACGGTATTCTTGCCATCGAAGGCAGCCAGGAAGTCCGGGTGAACTTCGAACTTCGTGAGCTTTTGGTGTCAGGCTACGTGCGACCCGAAGACATCTCGCGCCAGAATGAAATTACCTACGACAAGATCGCCTCGGCCCGGATTTCCTACGGCGGACGCGGACATATCACCGACGTGCAGCAGCCGCGGATCGGTCAACAGATCCTAGACGTTGTCCTGCCTTTCTGAGGAGTCCCCATGATCAAGAAGCTCCTTCCCATCCTTCTCGCGGTTATCGGCACCGGTGCAGGTGTCGGTGCGGGCCTGATGCTGAAACCCGCACCCGCGCCGGAGGATCATGCCGCCGTCGAATGCGTAGCACCGGCAGGTGACGTCGCTCACGAGACAGCTGACGGACATGCGCCAGCTGAAGGAGAGACCAGCGAGGACGCGCCTGCGCAACTGGAATACGTGAAACTGAACAATCAATTCATCATACCGATCATGGGACCGGAGCGCGTGCAGGCTCTCATCGTTGCGTCATTGAGCATCGAGATCAAACCCGGCGGGACTGAAAAGGTCTACGCAAAAGAACCGAAACTGAGAGATGTCTTTCTCCAAGTCATGTTCGACCATGCAAACATCGGCGGCTTTGAAGGATCGTTTACCAATGCCGACCGAATGGACAGCCTGCGTCGTCCGTTGCTAGACGCCGCGCGATCCGTGCTGGGATCTGATGTAAGCGACGTATTGATAACGGAAATTGCGCGGCAAGATACCTGATCTTCTCAAGCTCCTGAGCGAGGCTTCCGCCAGGTAGACGGCCTCACTCACGCGCTTGCCAATCCAGCGACCAAGACCGTCCATGGAGATCTCTTCACTTCGGCTTCGAGCAGTACCTGCGTGAAGTCAATGCCAGTGAATTGCCTGCCACGATCAGAGGTAAAAATCTCGGGCAGGCCGTAGCGGTCCACGGCCTCTTTCGAGGCTTCTACGCAGAACCAAACATCCATGCAGTTTGACAGCCGCCAGCGGTGCACCTGCCGGCTATGCCCATTAATGATCGCCACGAGATACAAGAAGCCTCGCCGCATCGGGGTGAGGTCCGAGGGTTAAAGCAAAACCTCCGTCGCAAAGGCAATCGCTTAGATGTTCAAGAGTGAACCGTGGACGCCTTCACGCTCTTCCTGAAATACGGGCGCATCTGCCAGACCAACGATGCAGCCGCACGAGCACTGCGCGGGGTCGTTCGGGGAAGCAAGTCCTGGCTCTTCGTCGGCCTACGCCGGATGCTTGCCTCTTCTCCTGCGCCTAAGGCAGATCTTCTTGTTGGTCTAAAGCGCGCCGCAGTTGTCCCAACGCGTCGATCCGATCCGCTTCCGAGAGCGCGCGCTTTCGAAGGGATTCGTCTCGCGCTTTTTTCACCAGGGCTTCGGCCGCTTGGGTTCGGGAAAACGCCAACCTTGCGCGACTGAGCGTTTCGCCTTCTTGCGCGCGCGCAAGAGCTGCGCGCCGTTGGATTTCGGCACGCTTTCGCGCCATCCAACCTTGCCATAGAGTATCGGCTCCCAAAAGCTGTCGGGCCGTGATGGCGCCAACATCGGCCTGCGCCGCTTCGCGCATGCCGTCGATCTGCGCCAACTCCGCAGCGATGCGCCGACTTTGCTCAAGGCTTTGCCGATGCTTATCCATTTCACGCTCCAGAAGGATGCGGGTGACATCAGCCAGTTCATCAAATTTCGTCATCAAGCACCTTTCCGACGTGCCTTCACCCGCATGCTGTCAGCAAAACGAATTGCAGCGGCTACGGGACGATAGTGATCTGTCGAGATCTCCTTGCCGATATCCGTGGTGGCGAAGAGGGCGCGCGCAGTCGGAGGATCCGAGTGGATCGGCACTCCAGCCTCTGTGGCCACTTCACGAATCCGCAGGGCAATGTGGTCCGTACCCTTGGCGACGCACGTTGGAGCCGTCCCTGGCATCCGGCTCCATTTCAACGCAACCGCATAGTGAGTCGGGTTCACGATGACGACGTCGGCATCGGGGACATCCGAAATCATCTGGTTCAACGCCAGTTCCTGCGCACGCATCCGGCGTTGCCCTTTTACATGAGGGTCGCCTTCGGATTCTTTCATTTCGTCGCGCAGTTCCTTTTGTGACATGCGATTTTTGCGCATGTGCTCGGCCCGCTGCCAAAACGCATCGATCCCGCCGATCACCATCGCGATCAGAACGACGACAAACAGAAATCGCAGGATGAGGTCATTCATAAGCAAGACAACCTCTCCAGCGCTGCCAAAGATTACCCCGGTGATCGCATCCAGCTGGTTACGAAGGAAAAAAGCCAACAGAATGGAATAAACGCAAAGCTTCACGAAGCTCTTGAAAAACTCGAACAGCCCACGTCGACCAAATTTGTTCTTGGCATTTTCAATGGGGCTTATTCGAGAGAGCTTGGGCTGTAGTTTGCTGCCGCTGAAGGCAAATCCGCGGGTGGCAAAAAGGGTCAGTAGGACGAGTACCCCAGGCACAATAAGAAGTGGCGCCACCGATAGTAGCGCAGACGTCATGAGGGTCCCGGCAATGGAGACAGCGCCATCGCGGAAGAACAGGTCCGTCAGGCGATCAGGTTGTTCCAACAGAGGCAACACGGTTTCTGCAAAGTGCACGAGACTCGATCCACCGATCGCCGCACCACAAATCAGAAGGCCAAGATAAGCCATGGCGGTGTTCAGATCACCAGCACGCGGAATCTCACCTTTCTTGCGAGCCTCGTCCAGTTTTCGCTGGGATGGTTCATGGCTCTTTTCGCCACTTTCGTCGTCTTCCGCCATCACATGCTACCGGAAAGGGTTCGCGAGGAACCCCTCGACAGCAGTGATCCACACCGTCAACATGAAAGGTGAGGCGACAAGCAATGTCGCAACAGCCCCGAAGGTGATGACCGGTGCCCCGACGAATGCGACCATCAGCTGCGGCATCGCCTTGTTGATGGCCCCAAGAGTCAAGTTGTAGATCACTGACAAAATGATGAAAGGGGCGGCCAAAGTGAAGGCCAATGCGAAACTGCGTCCGACTTGCGCACGCCCGGCGTCGGCGATTGCGGCTGGGCTGGGAAACTCGAACATCGGCAGAATTTCATAGGAAAGCGTCAGGAAGGCCGCTGCTTTCACATGATAGCCGGTCGCCATGAGCAACGCCAAAGCGGCCATGGTCAGGATGTGGCCAATTGCCGGCAAAGGGTCGAGCCCGGCTTGACCTAGGATTTGCGAGAGTGACGTGGACTGTGCCGAAATTGCACCGGCGGTCTGAATGGCAAAGACAAACATTCGAAGCATCAGACCGAGAAACAAACCAGAAAGTGTCTCGGTCAAAAGCATCCGGGCAAAGCTGCCGAGACTTGGCACCGGAGCTTCGACCATAGGCAGCACCGCAGGTGTCAGGGCAACAGTGAGGAGGATCGCAATTGCCAGCTTGATCCGAACTGAGAGGATCTGCTCGCCAAAGACCGGCAAAACAGAACAGGCAGCAGCAATTCTGAGGAAAACTGCCACGGCAATCCAGATCGGGCCGACGGCGAGATCCTGTAGCGGAAATTGACCGATCATGCCGCCACCACCCCGACAAGTGCCGGGCGCGCCTCGAGACCAATTTCCTCGAACGAAAGTACAGGATTGGTCAAGCCTTTCGCGACCATGACAGTGCGCAGGAACCTCCGGCGCCTGGCTGAAGTCACAACCGCCGGGAAAATGCCCCGCGTTCCCACGTCACCGATCGTGGACGCAAGCCCCTTGGTCAATGATTCGAAACGATCCGGCGGCAAGGCCACATCAAGCGCGCCATGATTGCTTTCAACTTGATAAGACAGGAAAGTTTCCTCCCATTCCGGTGCCAGTTGCACCAAAGGAATGGTTCCATCATCACGGCGCATATTGGCAACCAGCTGAAAGCCAAGGCGTTGACGAACATGTTCACAGACAGCCTCTGGCTGAGTTTGTTGACCACGCATTTCGGCGATTGTTTCGAGTATCAAAGGCAGATTCCTGATCGAAACTTGCTCGTCCAGAAGGAGTCTCAAAACCTGCAACAGCGTATCGATCTGCACTTTATCCGGAATTAGCTCATCGAGAAGGCGACGGTTCGCCTCCGCGCGGGCGGTGTTTGTCAGCGTCACCATTTCGTCCAACACACGCCTCAGGGTCTTGAGCGACAACAATCGACCAAAGTTACGACGGATGACTTCGAGCAAGTGCGTTGCCAAAACCTCGGTCGGGGTGACAATTGTCGCTCCTGTTATGGCCGCCCTGTCTTGATCCTCCGGACGAATCCATCGCGCAGGCGCTCCGTAAACAGGTTCGGTTACATCGCGACCGCTAGGCAGGGCATCATTATTATCGGGTAGCAGAGCAAGAACCAGGTCTGGATTCAGCTCGCCCCGGGCCATCTCGACGCCGTGAATACGCACAACATACGTTCCCGTCGGCAAGGAAGGAGCGTCGGTCAATCGAATCTCCGGCAAAATCAATCCATAATTTGACGCTATGTGAGTTCGCATATTCGAAATCCGCACATCTAAGCCAGTACCGGGATCTAAAACCATGTTCACAAGGTCTGGTGAAAACTCGACGTGGATATCGTCGAGGTCCAAGACATCGCCCATGCGCTGCGAGGTTGGCAGGGCTTGTTCTTCGTCATTTTCTTTATCCGCAACTTCTGCCTCTGGCTTACGTGTGGCCTGCCGCCATGCCATGTAGCCCAAGATCGCTGCACCAATGATGAAAGGTATGAAAGGCAACCCTGGAACGAGCGCGAACAACGCCATAAGTATACCGACGGTCGCCAATGCCGCTGGATGACGCCCCAATTGGGCAACCATTGCCATATCAGTTGATCCAGTGGCCCCACCACGCGCCAATAACAAGCCGGCCGCAATCGAGATGATTACCGCCGGTATCTGCGAGACGAGACCGTCACCGACGGTCAGGATTGCGTAGGTTTCCAAGGCATCGCCAAGAGGCATTCCGTGCACCGCAACGCCCATTACCATACCCATGACCAAATTAAGCAAGGTGATCAACAACCCGGCAACGGCATCGCCCTTCACGAATTTGGACGCGCCATCAAGAGACCCGAAAAAAGTCGTCTCCTGTTGCTCGGTTTCACGACGTCGCTTCGCTTCCGCGTGATCAATCGCCCCCGCGGACATATCGGCATCAATGGCGAGTTGTTTGCCAGGCATTCCATCGAGAGCAAATCGGGCAGATACCTCTGCCATTCGAGCGGAACCCTTCGTAATAACCGCGAAGTTGACAATCATGAGAACGCCAAATACCACAAGCCCAAGAAAAACGCTCCCGCCCATTACGAAGTTTGCGAAGCCTTGAATAACTTCGCCTGCGGCGTGAGTACCGGTATGACCCTGACCAATAATAAGCTTGGTCGAGCTGACATTGAGCGATAATCTCAACATAAGTGATGTCAAAAGAATTGTTGGGAATGCCGAAAAATCCAAAGGCCTTTCAATAAATAGTGTTACAGTAAATATCAGGATTGCCATACCAAACGAGACTGCCAAACCGATATCCAATACCCAAGAAGGCATTGGAAGGATCATCATAACGATGATCGCCATCAAAGCGAGGGCCAGAAGAACGGTGGGCCTGAAGATCTGGGAGGCCTGCAAGTTCATTCTGAATCACCACTTTCTCTTTTCCTCGCGACGCAGAAAGAGAATGCATTTCTCACAACACAACGGTGTCCGAAGAAAGGCTTCCGCTTCGGGCCAGCGCATCTCTCCATGTAGTGATCTCCCAAATCATAGCGAAGTTGTCCGAGATATAAGGAGAACTTATTGAAAAATCGTAAGGATTAGTGCAGAAACCTGTGCCTTGAACCGCCCCTGGTTTACCGGAGAGTAAAACACTCAAAGGATGATCCCTATGACGAAGAGACGATTCACCTATGCCTATCCGGCTGAGCCACGCGAACGCGGTGTTCCGCTGTGTCGAGACAACCGCGCTGATTACACCAGCGACAGTGCGGCATATCGGGCAATCGCGCCCAAGCTGGGCTGCTCGCCTGACAGCCTGCGTGGTTGGTGCCAGTAGGCTGAACGCGGCGTAGGCAAGCGGGCTGGTCCGACCAGTGCTGCGAAGGATCGGATCAAGGTGAGGAAGGCATGACTTCGATCCAGTGGATCGAAGTCCCGACAATTGGAGCGTGAGGTTCGCGCGTTGCGGACGGCTAATCAGATCCTGAAGAAAGCGAGTGCATATTTCGCGGCGGCGGAGCTCGACCGCAAGATTGTTGGCTGGAGGGTTTCGACCTCCATGACGACTGGATTCGTCCTCCCTTTCGTGACAACGCGTTCCGCGATGCTATGTCGCGCAAGGGATGCTCTGAACCCGGCCATCTGCCAGTGGGCCCCATCCGAGGCTGACAGGCTGATCCACCATAGGCGCTTCAGCGCGCAGCAGCCAATACCTGTCGATCCGATACACCGAGCGGCTCGCAGAGGCCCGCATCGACACTTCAGTCGGCAGTGTCGGAGATTCCTGTGACAACGCCCTCGCCGAGAGCATCATCGGCCTCTTCAAAACCAAGGTCGTCAATTACGTCGGCCCACGGAAGTCTACCGGACAGGTTGAGTGGGAAACGCTGAAATGGGTCGACTGGTACAACAACACCCGCCTGCACAGCGCCATCGGCTACATCACGCCGCACGAAGCAGAGATGGCATTCTGCGCACCCTTGAACGCTGCCGAAAAAGCAGCCGAATCATTGAACCACAAACTCTCCGGTAAACGCGGCGCGGTTCAGTTCCTCATGTAGACAAGGCGTCAGTTTGCCGTGTCGCCTGACAGTGGGAAAGTCCGCAACGGTCATCGCCCGGTGCAGCCATTGCGACAACAGGCCCGCTTCGAACCCAATCGCCTCGACCGTGCCGTCCACGTCCCTGAGCAGCGCGATCAGCGGCTCCGATTCGCTTTCGCTGGCCATATGCGCCTCCCCGACGATCCCGCCATGCTCGGTGATTACGCAACACACCGTTTCGCGAACGATACATCCAGCCCAACAACTAAGTTCATCCGGTCATCATCCGTGAGGATTCGAAACGGGAAAGGACAACTGCGTTCGCGGAGGCTGGCAAGCAACAACTGTCGAGCTGCGTCCGACTCTTTATGGCATCTCATTTCCGTTCATAGCCAGAAGATGAAGACGGCGGTCAAGGCGACGGCCAAGAGAAAGATTGCGGGGTTCCTGTCGCCGCGTGTTGCGAAACATCGCCAGTACTTCAGCCGACCGAACATGATCCCGCATCGCTGCCCGCTGTGCCCCAGCCATTATTCCGCCCCGCAAGAAAGCCAAGCCGCGGAAGACCGACACTGCCGGCGCGGTCGCCAGATACGGGGCCCTGCGCGCAACAAAATACCTCGACCGTGCCCTGCGGCGACTCCTGTCGGGAAGGGCATGGAGCGGATAACAACTGCAAAGCCGCGTCGAAACGAAACATCTCGGGATATTTCATTCGGAAATACCCGGACGGTCGGCGGATACATTGTGTCAAACTGCTGGGCAAGCGGCTCATGACGCGGGACTTCGACCGCCAGGATGCCGAACACCAGATCCGCATCGCCGTCCGGAACGGCTTCTCCGCCCTATGAATACCCGTCACGAACGCTATGGGACAAGTCCGTCCCGGGAAGGGGAACCTCGGACTTCAGCCGATTTGGGTAACGGAGCCCGCAAAACTATCTGGCACATGGGACCCCTTCAGTTCTCCCCTTCTATCCTGGTCTTGTCCAAGAGAGCGCGAAGTGTTTGGGCGGAGGTCATACTTTGATCCACAAGCTGTTGAGCATCCTGCAACTTTGGATCAGATAAATCGAAATCAACTTGGTCACTTTGGATCAACCGAGCCGCATCGGACAGAGCACCGTCAGACCCGGATGCCACCCCTGCCCAATTTCCAGACAACCAAGCTGAAGTCGACGCATTTTCTGTCTGTCCGATTTGTGAATATATTTCCTCTGCTAAGGAAAAGTCGCCCATTTGTCGCCGAGCTTCAGCACGCAATGTGATAGCTTCCTCTCCCTTCAAACCTATAATACTTATTTCAGCCTCCTCAGGGCGCATAAGGTCAATCAAAGCTTTGCCTTTTATAATCTTTGCACGATCCGATTCTTCAATATCACTGTTCTGGTCTAGATATGACAGTGCTGCATCAGGTATTTTCAAATCGACCAATCTTTCCGATATATCTAGGATCAATTTGTTATTTTCGGAGTTTTTCTTCTCTATCTGGCGAACCGGCACAGTCAACCTCAAGAATGTAAGATTTTCGGCGTTTTCCGCAACACGCGTGAGTGCCTCAATTGTTAAACTATCAACGATTTCATTTGGCACCCCCTCCGCTTTATCGATATCATCAATTGCTTGCTCAAATGCTCCATTGAGAATGAGTGACCTAACATACGCCACCCAAAGGTCGTGACCCATCTCACTGTCTTTCAATTCTTTAGAATATGAAGTCGCCAAATCAACCACTCGTTGTGGCACAGCTTCATTCTTAGCGATTGCTAACTCGATACGTGCAATGATGGCTTCCGGCGTTTCCGGTGACCCTTCTTCAGACAGGGGTTTCAATCTGTGCTCTGCTTCAGCGAGATTACCTTCCGCCAAATCAAACTGCGCACGAAGCAAAGCCACACTCGGAGACTCTTTCCCCTGTGTGCGCTCCAGCCGGCGCAGAATATCGCGCGCAGTGTTCGTGTATCCCGCCTGCATAAGTTTCTCGGAAAGGATTGGCCCCAGATGTCCTTTCAGCTCTCTAGGTAGTTTTTCAAATGCGCGCAGGACGGAATTGTGATCCACACTCTCAGAGTCCGGAACTGCAGAGCCGGAGAGAACAGACCACAGAGCAGCAGGCGTCTCGCATCCCTTCTGACCACGAAAGCGCTGCGTAGGGTCGGATTCGCCATCGACCAAAAAGGAGAGCGCGATCAAGACGGGATCGGGTCGATCGGACTGCATGTGCAACAACGCGCGCGCCTCGGCACCGAACCCGAAATGCAGCAGAGCTTTTGCATAATTGTCTACGGCTTCGGAGTTGATCGCGTCAAACTCCCCGAAAATATTAGCTCTTTGGCTAGCAAGAAATGCGTTTGCATCCAACTCTGAATCGTTCCACCCTGCCAAATCCAATTTCGACGACCGAACGCAACCATCGCCGCCCACTGACACCCGCCCGCCTTTCACTCCACCATGTTCTGCGGAAGAGATGGCCGAGACCAGTTCCTGGGCGGCACGTCCTGCGTCAGGGACATAACTTTGGTTCAATTCGGACTGTATTTCTCCAGCGTCACGCGCGAGCGGTGTTGAAAAAACCTGCGGTCTGACTGCCGGATCAAGCAGTCCCGCTGTTGCCGCTGCGGCAAGATCTTCGGCCAGGCGGTCACCCAGTGCGGGAGCGCTATCCATGGGTTCTTGCCGATCACTCGATTCATCAAGTGGTGGGTTCACCGCTGCTGCTTGCCGGTTCGGGAGCCTAGGCAACAAGGGGTCGGCAACCTTTCTTGGGCCTATTCCAGGACCGCCCTCTATCCTTACGCGTGCCAGCTCAGAAATTAAAGGATTGGTCGCCGTCGACTGTACGAGAGCGGGTTCAAGCTCTTCTTTCGATTTTTCAGCTACGACCGTATTACCAATCTCGGCTTCGGTCTTTTCGCGTATATCCACCACGAGCATATTCTTGCCAAGTAAAAAAGCGTCAGGCAGACAATCGCACGCGAGCGAAACAGAAAGTTTTCCATCTCCGATTTGCTCGACATCGGCTATCCGAGAGCGATCTATGCGCCTGAAAATATTCGTCAGGTCATAAGAAACCTGAGCACTTCCTAAATCAATCAATATATTTTTTTCTTTTCTATTCGCATCCACATTCCAATCCACACCCTCTGGAACAGATAGGACCATCCGTGTGAATTCACCATGCTCCCCGCTGCGAACCTGAACGGTTTGTGCAGATAGGTTATTTGGGAAAAGGAATAGCAGAAATATCAACCCCCTGATCATGCCGCTTCCTGCTTTACCGATTTCAACGCCTCTTCCAAATCCTCGAAACTTGGACGGAAGTGTCCGGGAGTGTTCTGGCGACCAACTTCAATGCAGATGTTCGTCGCGTGGTTGTGCAGATTGGCCACAAGTACTTCCCGGATCAGATGATAAAAGTGCATATCCTCCTCGGCGACCGACTTCACCTTGGTTGCAAAAGGACCGACAAGACCGTACGCCAGAAAAACACCGAGGAACGTACCTACCAGCGCACCACCAATCAATTTTCCCAAAACTTCGGGCGGTTGGTCGATAGAAGCCATCGTCTTGATAACCCCGAGCACGGCAGCAACGATGCCCAGCGCCGGCAATGCGTCCGCCATGGATTGAAGGGCGTGGCTGGAGTGCTGCGCGTGATGGGCCATCCCTTCCAGCCTCTTGTCGAGGACTTCCTCGACTTGATGCGGATCGTCATAATTCATCGACACAGAGCGCATGGTATCACAGATTAATTCCAAGGCATATTTGTCGCCAAGAATCTTTGGATATTTTCCGAAAATCGAAGATTCCGAAGGTGTTTCGATATGCTCTTCAATCGCGACGGGATTTTGTCGCGCCAAACGTATCAGCTCAAACAGGAGGCAAAGGAGGTCCCGGTAGTCATCGTGTTTCCACTTCGCCCCTTTGAATACCTTGCTGATATCCTTGAGCGCATGCTTCACGGTGCCACCATCATTGCTGATCATGAAAGCGCCTGCAGCAGCACCCCCGATCATCATGAATTCGAACGGAAGCGATTTGATGATGATTGCCATCTTGCCACCTGCGGCCAAGTAGCCGCCAAAAACCATGGCAAACAGCACGACGATTCCGATGATTCCGAGCATACTCGCTCTCCCGATTCAAACCCGGTGCCAGACTGACAGCCAGCCGTTAAGAAAGACTGTTCGGCGTCTTCACATCACGACGAAATCAGCGTGAAGAGCCCCCGCGGCCTTGATGCTCTTGAGGATATCGATCATGTCCCGCGGACTGACACCCAGCGCGTTCAGGCCTGCGATAACTTCGGAAAGGTTGGTCCCGGTCGGTACTTCCGCCAGTCCAATCCCGGGGTTCTCCTGGATTGCCGCGCCTGTGCGCGGGACGACAACGGTCTCACCTTCCGCAAAAGGGTTTGGCTGAATCGCAATAGGCGCTTCCTCGATCCTCAGGGTCAGACCACCCTGAGAGACCGCCACACGCGAGATGCGAACATCGGAACCCATTACGATCGTGCCAGATCGCTGATCGACCACCACCCGAGCACGCCGCTGTGGTTCGATAGCCAGATTCTCGATCGCGACGATTGCACGCGCCGGGGAACCTGCGCCAGCGCGCTGTAAATCCAGCGAAATCGTCCCCGCATCCATCATCGTCGCCGCGCGTCGTCCCAGCGCGCGATTTATGACATCCTCGATTCTTGCTGCCGTCGTGAAATCGGGCTCGCGAAGCGCCAGTCGCAGAGTGGAAAGGTTGCTGAAATCAAAAGGCACCTCTCGCTCGACACGCGCCCCGGATGGAATGACGCCCGCAGTCGGCACGCCCTGAACGACACGAGCAGCATCGCCTTGCGCTTCTGCTCCGCCCGCGATGACCGTTCCCTGTGCAACAGCGTAAATCTGCCCGTCGGCAGCGTTCAGCGGCGTCATGATCAGAGTACCACCCAACAGGCTTTTGGCATCCCCGATCGCCGAAACGGTTACGTCGATTTGTCCACCGGTTCTGGCAAAAGCAGGCAACCGCCCCGTAACGATAACAGCCGCCACGTTGCGCGGGCGAAACTGTTCGCCGGTAACGTTCACGCCCAGACGTTCCAGGATGTTCTGCATGATTTCCTCGGTGAACGGCGAATTGCGCAGACCATCCCCGCTGCCATTCAAACCGACAACCAGCCCGTATCCCACCAGATCGTTGGAGCGCACACCATCCACCTCGACGAGGTCCTTGATCCGAACGGATTGCGCCTGCACTGGCAGTGAAAGCCCGATCAAGGCGCATAGCAGAAATGCCAGAAGTCGCGTCATCACAGGAACTCCGCCAGGGACAGCCGTTGCGAACGGACCGTGATTGCATAAAGGCTTTCGAGTTGGCCCCGGATACTTTCATAGCGTGAAGCCGCTTCGTATTGGTCCGTACCGACCAGATCCAGGCGCGCCATACCGGTCGCTGTCCGTTCTGCTGCGTTGCGCGTGTTGGTCTCTTCGACCCGCGCCTCCAGCGCGCCAAGGCTGGCACGGAGCTCCACAACGTTTTGCTGTGCCCCCAGAAGATCCCGGCCGGCCTTCGCCAACATCTCGACTTGAACGTCCTGCGAGAACCCCAACGTGGAATCTGTCGCCAGTGTGGCCATGACCAAGGGTTTCAAAACCTCACGGAACACCGGATCGGTCGCGCGGATGTCGACATTTGCGGTTTCCGTATCGCTCAATTGCATCGGCGCCAGACCGGTGTTTGAGCCCTCATATGTCACGGTCTCATACGCGCCTCCGGCACCAAAAAACGTGTCGAGGACTGTCTCCACATCAGTGAGGGTGGTGGCTCCGGCCAGAGCCGCCCGTGCGTCGTTCAGCACAAGGTCGACCCCTTGAACCGCCCGACGATCCGTCGCCGTCCCCGAAAACAGGAACCGTCCCGCGACATTGCGATTCAGGCCATTCAGGATCTGTCCTAGCGCATTTTCTGCGTCTTCTGACATTGTTGCCAAGAGCGGGCCGTTCGGGGTCAGTTCCGCCGCGATAAGCGTTTGTGAGACCGTTTCGGAACGTGACTGGATTTCGTCCAGCGTGGTTTGCATCGAGCTTGTCAGAAAGGTTGCTTCGGTCGTTGCAACGCGGAACGCGTCCAGACGCGCCAAGGATCGGTCGATCGCCTGCAAACCGGTCAGATCACCATCAAGATGCCGGGCCGGATCCTTGACGTAACCTGTCGAAATTTCGACTGCAAGCTGGTCCATTTCTTCACGAAGACGTACCTGGTTCGTGCGTAGAACCAGTGCCCGTGCCATATCCCCGACGACGTCCATTCCCTAGCCTCCTTAAATCGACAACAGGCGTTCAAACAGCCCATCGACTGTAGAGATCACCTTGGCGTTTGCTGTGTAGTGTTGCTCGACCTGCATGAGTTTCTGAAGCTCCTGGTCCGTATCCACGCCCTTCGACATCTCAAGTTCCTTCAGCGCGGTGTTCTGCGCTTTCTGGAAGAAGAAGGTGTTCTCCGTCCGGACGCGATCCCCCGCTGCGGCTGACGCAAATTGCGACGCCTGATCCATGAAACTTCGGGAAAGGCTTGGCAGTGAGGTGGAACTGGGAGTTGTCATCGTACTCAACGCCTCCGAGATTCCCCGGATCAGCGCGCTGTCACCAACCTCGCCCTGCGTCACGGCACCAAGACCGTCCCGCAAACGCCAGGATCCACCCGCGCCAGGTGCGACCAACGCGTTCAACTGAAGCCGGCCAGACAGGCCCGTTTCATTTGCAGCGACGAATGCCACGCCATTGTCGGTGAAAAGACCTGCATCCGTCGGACCAAGGGTGGCGTCGGGGCCGCCCGGTCCCAAGCGCTCGATCAGGTCCCGCGCAATGCCGTCCAATTCGGACTGACGGCTCACAGCTTCGACGTCTCGGATCTGGAATTGCGCT
Source organism: Sagittula sp. S175 (assembly GCF_049800975.1). Taxonomy (NCBI): domain Bacteria; kingdom Pseudomonadati; phylum Pseudomonadota; class Alphaproteobacteria; order Rhodobacterales; family Roseobacteraceae; genus Sagittula; species Sagittula sp. S175. The sequence continues at coordinate 69,923 of NZ_JBNAGB010000004.1, read as the reverse complement.
GCAAGGCTGCCTCCAGCGAACATTCCGCTTTCCGATGCGGACACCGGTTTGCCGTTCAAGGTCAAACCGGAAAGCTGCCCGCCCGCCAAAGTGGCGTTGGCGTCTATGGAGCCGGTCGGCGTGAATCCGACTTCAAAAACCAAACCATCCATCAGAACTGCGCCACTTCGTGTGAAAAGCGCAATGTCACCCTGCTCGCGTTCAACCACGCGCAGGGGAACGATGGCCGAGATTTCGTTCAGCAACGCCTGACGTTCATCGAGGATGGACGCCGTCTCCGTCCCGGTCGCCCCGGCCTTGACCATGACATCGTTGATATCGCGCAATCGGCCCACGGCGGCGTTCAGTCTTTCGACTTGGCCGGCGATGTTGTCATCGGCCATTTGGCGGGCTTCCTGCACCTGCGTCGAGAGTTGGTTGATCGACGTGGCAAGGTCTCTGGCCGTCGTTGAAACCAGCTCCAACCGCTGTGTAGAGGCGGGGTTCGACGCAGCTGACAATAGCGCGTTCTCGAACGCGGTCACCCGGTCGGTGAGGGAACCGGCTGTGCCGCTTTCCCCCACCATGTCTTCGAGCCGTCGGGCAAAAGTGTACATATCGTTGCTGTGAGCAAGGCGTGCGTCTGACACCATGCGGTCGGCCAAAAGCACAGGATCCGATTGACGGATGACCCCTGTCACCATGACACCGCGCGAACCAAAGCCCAGTGCACTCAGTCCGATTTCGCGGCGTCCATAGGCCTCGTTCGTCGCATTCGAGATGTTCGTGGACACGACATTCGCGGCACGGACATTCGCCTTCAGCCCTGTAAAGGCCGTGTTCAAAGCACTCGACAATGACATCTAGCGCCCTCCTTGTTTTACTGACCGGGTGGCGTCAGCGCTTGATGTTGGTGGTTTCCTGCAACATCTCGTCGACCGTCTGGATAACCTTGGCGTTCGACGAGTATGCCCGCTGCGTCTGGATCATGTCGGTCAGCTCAGCTGCCACATCGGTCGTGGATTCTTCGCGGGCATAGGGCACGATCTCTCCCGTCGGGCCGTCACCGGCGTCCCAGAGGAAGAAGCTGCCGCTTTCAGCGGAGGGTTGGAAAACCTGGTTGTTCAGCGCGATCATGCCATTCGGGTTCGGCACATCGACCAGCGGGATCTGGAAGATCACCGAGGTGATGCCTGTATCAAAGAACGCGTAGACCAGCCCGGCCTCGTCAACCTCGACAGACGTCATGTTGCCAGCCGGGGAGCCGTCCTTGGCGATGTTCAACGGAGCAAAACTGTCGGAACGCTGTGTCAGACCGCCGTTCGAGAAGAGTTGACCAATGGTCAATTCGATCGGGCCGCCAGCCGCATTGACGATCACCGAGCCGGTGACCGGATCGTAGGCGCCGCCTGCCGTCAGTGGCGCGCTGACAGTGGCGATTGTGCCACCCGCCGAGGGCGTGTTGTCAAAGGTGATGGTGTAATCGCCGATCACCGCGCCGCCACTGGCGGAATCGGCAATGGAAATGGTCCACTCATTCGATGATCCCGTCCCGGGAACCGTGGGCGTAAAGGTGACGTTCAGCGTCTCCGAACGGCCGAGGTTGTCGAAATACTCGATCGGCAGTTCCAGCGGGTCACCACTTGCACCAGCGGTTGTCTCCGTCGCTGGCAGGTTGACGCCCATGGTGATTGCCGTTGTGGGTTCGGACAGATACTGGTTCAGCGCGATTTGCACCGGTTCCAGGCTGGCCGATGTATCGCGAGCGTAGTTCGGAATTGAACCATCAGCATTCGCTTCCCAACCCATGAGCATCAGACCGGATTCTGTACGCAGGTAGCCTTCAGCATCAATGCGGAATGACGCTGTCGTCGTCATGTACATCTGGGGGTTGCCGTTACCAGCCAACACTTCTGTTGCCTGGGCCACCGGCAGGAAGCCGGTCCCCCTTACCGCGAGGTCGGTGGCATTGTTGGTCGTCACCAATGCGCCATGTTCGGATACCAGCCGGTTGGTCGTGGTACGGACACCTCCAGCCGTGTACGTTCCGGAATTCGCTCCGGTCACCATGGCAGAGAACTCTGTCTCGACCCGTTTGTATCCCTGCGTGGCAGAATTCGCGATGTTATCGGAAATGGTGGCAAGGCGCGTGGCATTCGCCGCCAGCCCCGCAACACCCGCGTTGAGAGAAGATGAGATCGTCATGACACGCCTTTCTGCTGTCTCGCTCAAATTTCTCGACAACTGATAAGGCCAACCGGTTACTGCCCGACTAACAGCTAAAATCCGATCAAATCTCCTTCGATTTTAGATGGATCTCAAGAAAACCACCTCTATCCGATTGTTGCGCACATTCATCGGGTTTTCGTGGACCGGCTCGCGATCTGCATATGAGGTAACCCTCTGAATCCGTTTCTTTTCTACCCCCTCTGTCGTCAGCAGTTCCCGAAACGCCGACGCACGCATTCCAGAGACATCCCAAGCCGGATCGCGTGCAAGTACCAAAGGAAACGCCGAAGTGTGCCCCTCGACCGCTATCGGGTTCGTGACCACTTCCGACGCACGGGCGAGAACGAGGGCCAAATCCTCCAACAGCGGCGTAGGGGTCGCGTCACCGTCGAACAAGGGTGCGTTCGGGGTATCAAAGAATTCGATGACCAGCCCCTCGTCCGTGACCTTCGTCACGATGTGCTCGAGCAGCTCGTCTGCAACCATGCTCTCGCCGCCACGGCCCATAAGCATGTCTTCGACTTCCTTGAACTGCTCCTCCTGCTCGGCAGCGTCGTCCCCGGTCTCACCTTGCGTAAAAGTGCCCGTTTCACCATTGGCCGAAGCAGGCCGCAGACTGGTGGATCCAGACCCCATGCGTGGCAACGTGTTCTCTGCAAACACGGAATCCCCGCCAAGCGGACCATCGCCGCCGCCAGACACCCGAGCAATAGCGATCGTCGGCGTAAAGTAATCAGCGATGCCTTTTCGCTGCTTCTCCGTCGTCGCGTTCAAAAGCCACATCAAAAGGAAGAATGCCATCATAGCGGTCACGAAGTCCGCATAAGCCACCTTCCATGCGCCGCCATGGTGTCCCTCACCACCGGACACCTTCTTGCGCTTGATGATGATCGGCGCAAGTTCATTGTCGCCAGCCATCCTTTCCCACCTTTCTCCCACCGTGGACGGTTGTAGAGTGAGGCGCATTACCACCGGCTTAATGAATAAAAATGTGCCGTTAAAAGCAGGATGGAAGGAGGCGGCTAGCCACGACGTCGATGCATCGAAATCGATCGGAACACGGTCGCAAACATCAGCCGCAGGTCCGAGCATGGCGTGCGATGTCGGGCATAAAGCAGGTCAAGGCGCGCTTTGCGAGGGATGCATCGGCTGCAGTAAATCTGCTCGGTCTCTTCTGGCGTTCCGGTGTCCCTCAACAGGTTTTCCTCGTGCCGGTGAAACGCCAGACTTGCCAGACCAGTGACCCCGGGACGTTCCGCCAGCACCTTTGAGTAGATCTCCGGAAACATCTCCACGTATCGCCTGAGCGGCGGTCGGGGTCCGACGAACCCGACATCCCCGCGCAGAATATTCCAGAGTTGAGGCAATTCATCGAGCCGTGTCTGCCGCAACCAAGCGCCAGTCGCGGTTATCCTGCCCGCCTTGTCACCGCCCGAGACTCCGGCATCATGGTCGACAATCCGCATTGTCCTGAATTTGATAAGGAAAAACGGGTTCTCCACGCCTTTCATCCGCTCCGATCTGTAGAAGATCGGCCAGCCGTCCTTGCGCCAGACCGTCCAGGCAATCCAAAAAAGCACCGGCAAGAGAAGCGCCGACAACACCAAGGCATAGATCAGATCCAAGAACCGCGTCACCCCTTTCACGGCCAGATGCCTCCGATGCGTGCTTCTTTGACCAAGCCTTTGACATCTTCCGACAAATCTATCTCCGGAAGAGCCATCAACAGCTTCGAAACATCCAGACCAACCCTTTGAACGGCGGTCTCCGGGGCGTCGCGCCAGTAAACTTGCGCTCCAGCTTCAAGGGCAATGTCTGCCATCTCCAAGGGATCATGGGCCGCCACATTATAGGTGCCGACAATCTGCCGGTCCGCCAGTATAGCGACGACAACTTCCGTGAAACCCTTCCCCGTAAGGTAACTGCGGCACGGTCCCCGGCCGTCGGAAAACCGATCAAGAGTAATGCTTTGTCCCGGTCGTAAATTTGCGAACAAGCTGTCCGCTCCGGCAACATTGCCAATCCTCAATACTACCGATTTTGGACCTTCAGGATTGTCATGGGTCCAGTCCCTGATCGCCCTCTCCATGTCCACTTTCCCCGACGCATATGAGCTCCGCACAGAGAGAGGGTCACTTTCTCGATGATCGTCATTCCCTGCAGCGTAGACTGCGGCGCTCGAGCAGTGAATCACACGTTGAGCACCTAAAAAACGCGCCAAATGCAGGGCCATCACGGCGAGCGTTGCATGCTCTTGGGGGCGGTCGGGTGATCCCCAAAGGGCTGCCACGGTGCGGATCTGACCGATCTTTCCCAAGCCGGGCAGATCTTCCTCCGCCTGTATCCGCTTGATGTCGTCGCGATACACGGGAAACAAGGCGGGGCCCGTCCAGGCCGCCCGAACCATGCGTCCAAGCCTACCGCTTGCTCCAAGCAACAGCACGCCATCAGAATCCGCCACCACATCCTTCCCATGTTCGCGAGATGCCCCCAAACCTGCAGTAAACAGAGTAAAAATTTTGCTAAGTTTTCGGCAGTGGATGCCTAGGCGCAGCCCCTTGCTACCGAAAAAGAGGTCAAGAAAAGATCATCACACCGGAATTCATGTTAGCGCTTGCAGTCGGCCGGTGAAAAACATCATGCATGCGCTTATGGGTTTCCTCCGCTTCCTTTTCGAAAATGCGCAATGGCTGGCTGCAGGCTTTCTGCTGACCTTGCTGTCCAGCTTTGGCCAGACATTTTTCATCTCGATCTTCGCAGGTGAAATCCGCGAGACCTTCGGGCTCAGTCATGGCCAATGGGGCCTGTATTATACGATCGGCACAGGCGCTTCGGCAGCGTTGATGATCTGGGCTGGCGGACTGAGCGACAGGTTTCGCACCCGTGTCCTGGGAGCGGTCGTCCTTCTGATGCTATCGGCAGGGGCGCTGTTCATGGCTCTGAACACGATGGCCCTGCTTCTTCCGCTCGTGGTCTTTGCCTTGCGATTTTCGGGCCAGGGCATGACCAGTCATATCGCCGTGGTGTCCATGTCCCGCTGGTTCATCGCCACACGGGGCCGCGCACTGTCCGTCGCGACCCTCGGTGTGACTCTTGGCGAAGCACTGCTGCCTCTGACCATGGTGTCGTTGATGATCACGGTCAGCTGGCGGCATCTCTGGATGGGCGTCGCGGGCGTCTGCCTCGCGGCCATTCCGCTGCTTGTCCTTCTCCTGCGTCAGGAGCGGACGCCGCAAAGCCATGCCGAGCAGGACCATTCGACCGGTATGGAGGGACGGCACTGGCGCCGGCCCGAGATGCTGCGGCACTGGCTGTTCTGGTTCATGGTGCCAGCTCTTCTGGGACCGGCTGCCTTCAATACGGCATTCTTCTTCCATCAAGTGCACTTCGCAGACGTCAAGGGCTGGTCGCACCTCGAACTCGTCGCCCTCTTCCCGTTCTATTCCGGCACGGCCATCACGGCGATGGCGTTGTCCGGCATTCTGTTGGACCGCTTTGGTACTGCGCGCATGATCCCGTGGTATCAATTGCCAATGGTGGCAGGGTTCGCCCTGTTCGGACTGGGCCAGAGCCTCACGTCCACGCTGATCGGGCTCGCCTTCGTCGCCTTGACGTCAGGCGCCAACGCGACGCTTCCAAATGCCTTCTGGGCAGAGTTCTACGGCACCCGCAATCTTGGTGCCATCAAGGCCATGGCCGTTTCCGTCATGGTTCTGGGGTCCGCCTTGGGACCGGGCCTGACCGGAGGTCTCATCGACCTCGGAATCGGCTTGCAGCTCCAATACGTCGGAGTAGCGGTCTATTTCATCGTCGCGACGGCCTGCATGGTCATCGGCGTGAACCGTGCCAAACATTTGATCTAACGATCTTTTCTAAGATAGACGTAGTAGGCACCGCTGCCGCCGTGACGCAGGTGCGCCTCTGTTACCTGCAAGATCGCCCCTGCCAGTGGTGCCATCGTCATCCACAAGGGCACCTGCTGCTTCAGAACCCCTCTCGGACGCGGAGAGGGATCATAGGGATCCTGCATCGCTCCTTTTCCGGTGATCACCAGCACCAACCTGTGTCCCTTGGCCTGTGATCCGATGATGAAACGGATCAACGCTGGATGCGCCTGGGCCAGTGTCATTCCATGCAGATCAATCCGCGCATCAGGTTTCAGCTTGCCACGCTTGAGCTTTTGAAAGGCCTTGTTGTCCATCCGCACCGGAGCGTTGTGCAGGCGATCACTCGTGGTCTGCGGAAAGACATGCGTCTCGGTGTGATAGGCCTTGGCGCCCAGCTCGAACGGAGAGATCGTTGCATTTCGCGCGACCGGGTCGGCCTTGCGCATCGCCGGGTCCACGGCTGGCTTTGGATGCGCCTTCAATTTATCCGGCAGGGGTTTTGTCGACCGGGCGACCTGGTTCCAAAGGTCCAGCTCTTCCGGGCGCAAACGCCGCCGGCTCATTGCAACCATTCCGGCAACAGCGCATAGGCACGCTGGATCGGCATCAGCACGATCATTCTGCCCGGGTCCTTGATCCGGCCCGCAATCTGCCCGGCGTCTTCTCCGGTTCCGATAAAGATATCCGCGCGCTGGGCACCCTTGATGGCAGAGCCCGTGTCTTGCGCGATCATCAGACGGTTCAACGGCCCTTTACCCTGCTTTTCGATCCAGACGGGAGCACCAAGCGGCGTGAACTTCGGATCGACCGCGATCGACCGCATCGCCGTGATCGAACGGTTCATCGCTCCCAGCGGACCCTTGTCCGCGGGCACCTCGCTGACTTCGCGGAAGAAAACATAGCCGTCATTGTGAAACAGCAACTCTTCGCCCGGTCCGGGATTGCGCCGAACCCAGCTTTTTATGACCTGTGCCGACACTTGGTGCGCGTCGTAGGTGCCGCGTCGAACCAACTCCTGCCCGATAGAACGATAGTTGTGCCCGTTGGAACCACCGTAGCCAACACGAATAGTCCGGCCATCGGGAAAACGAACCCTACCAGACCCTTGAATTTGAAGGAAAAATAGCTCAACAGGATCATCGACCCAGGCGATCTCCAACCCGCGGTTGTCCATGATGCCAGAGGTCAGGATGTCCCGCCGTGTCAGCCACGGGCGGCTGAGACGCGCCTCGGGCGGCATTGCGTAGATCGGATAACGAAATCGCGCCGAAGGATACGGCGCGCCGTTCAGTTCAGGCTCGTAATAACCGGTAAACAGCGCCGTCTCGCTGCCGTCGCTGATGAGAACCGGCCGAAAGAACAGTTCAAAGAACGCACGAGCATCCTGAGCTTCTGTCGCGACCTTGCAAAGGGGCACCCATTCGGGATCACTCATATCACCGCATGTCGCGCGAAAAACATCCAGCGCGCTTTGATGATTGTCGTCCGCCCAGCCCTCCAGGTCCTCGAACCCAAGGATCGCGTAGCTGGTTTCGGCCTCGCCCTCTGCCGAGACCATTACAGGAAACACCAGAAAACAGAGAGCGAGAGCAAGTCGGATCATTCGTCGGTGGCGACCAACTGCCAGTTCGGGTCAGAGCTGCCCATGATGCGGGCGTAGGTCCAAATGTCCTTCTGACGCTTGACCGAGGTGGGCGAGCCTTCGAGAACTTCGCCTTCGGTGTTCTTCACCACCGAGGTCAGTTCGCCGACGTAGCGCACGGTGATCTCGGCCTGGTTGGTCGACGCATCGAACGTGGCATTTGACAGGGACAGTTCCCGCACGCCGACAAACTCGGCTTCGATCTTCAGGCCCTGTGCCTCGCGCTGCTGTACCACCTCGGCAAATGTCTCGTAGACATCATCGGCCAGGAACGGCTTCAGACCCTCGATGTCACCGCGCTCAAAGCCCATAAGGATCATCTCGTAGGCGCCGCGTGCCCCAGACAGGAATTCGGTGACGTTGAAGGAGGGTTCAACCCGTTTCATCTCGGCAAGTGCCAAGGCGGACTCGCTACCTTCGGCGACATGGTCGATAATATCGTGGTCCGGCCCGCCTTCGATGACATCGAAATCACGGCGCGACGACCGTTCGGCAACGGGTGCCGGCTGTGACGGACGCTCGAACCCCTCGCGTGTCCCAAGGACACTGCGCAAGCGCAGGACCAGGAAAATGGCAATTCCGGCCAGGACAAGAAGCTGGAGGAGCGGACTGTTCATCAATGCCTCATACGCGCTGCGGATGGAAACTTCGGGTTCGCGTTCCTATGTAGGTGCTGCGTCTGGACAAGTCCACACAAGCGCGCCGATTGGTGCTGCAGGCGTTTGGACGCAGCAAACGGAGGATTTTACACATGTGGCTGTTTCTGGCCTTCCTGCTGGTGCCCCTGATCGAGATCGGCCTGTTCATTCAGGTCGGCGGGCTGATTGGCCTGTGGCCCACGCTTCTGATCGTCGTCCTGACGGCGGTGCTGGGCACCTACCTTGTCCGGGCCGAGGGCGCGCGCGCCATGAACGACCTGCGCCGCAGCTTTTCTCAGCTCGAAGACCCGAGCCAGCCTCTGGCCAATGGTGCCATGATCCTCGTTGCAGGTGCTCTCTTGCTGACCCCGGGCTTCTTCACCGATGCAGTGGGCTTTTCCCTGTTGATCCCCACCGTCCGCTCCGCTGTGTTCAAATGGGCGCGGAACAAGGTGAAAGTCACAAGCTTTCAGATGGGAAGCGACATGCACATGCGTCGGGAACCCGGACGCCCCAACGCTGCTCGCGCCTCCGAAGACGTGATTGACGGAGAATTCAAGGAAGTGCCGCAGGGCAAGCAGCCCACACATCCGGGTTCTGGCTGGACGAGGCATTGAGCGCAGGCCAAGCGCCTGCTATGCCGCTTCCGAAGATTTCAATGGGAGAGATACCATGGCAGATACAAACGGTGGCGTCGAAGCGCCTCAGCCGCCCAAAATGAACGTTCTGGCGCAATTCGTCCGCGACATGTCGTTCGAAAACATTCTGGCTCAAAAAGGCGTGTCCGGCGAGGTCCAGCCGGACGTTCAGGTGCAGGTGAACCTCGACGCCAAGAAGCGCAGCGCAGATCATCAGTTCGAAGTGTTGATGAAGCTCAAGGTTGAATCCAAGTCCAAGAGCAACTTAGAGGTTCTGTTCCTGATGGAGCTCGACTACGTCGGCGTGTTCCACATCGAGAACGTGCCCGAAGATCAGATGCATCCCTTCCTGCTGATCGAATGCCCGCGGATGCTGTTCCCCTTCGTGCGCCGCATCGTTTCCGATGTGACCCGCGACGGTGGCTTCCCGCCGCTGAACCTCGAAACGATCGACTTCCTGGCTTTGTACCGCGCCGAGCTGCAGCGCCGTGCCGCTGCGGAACAGCCGGTCGCAGGCAACGCCTGAACAAACGGGACCGCGCTCAGATCTTCGACCAGAGCGCGTTTTCCCCCATCTTCTCGACAAAGGCGGCGTGAGCCGCCTTTTCTTTTTCCGACAGGCGTGAGGGCAGCGGAACGGATCTCGGGCGCGGGCGCCAGTTCGTTTCGACCTCAGTGGTTTTCGTCGACTGTTCCGGCGAAGAGGAGAGTCCGAAATCCGGCTGCTTGCCGCCGATCAGCTCCAGGTAAACCTCGGCCAGGATCTCGGAGTCCAGCAACGCCCCGTGAAGTGTTCTGGACGAGTTGTCTATGGCAAAACGTCGACACAACGCATCGAGCGTCGCGGGTGATCCTGGAAACTTGCGCCGCGCTATGGCCAGCGTATCGATCGCGATGTCGTTCGGCAGCAGCGGACGGTTCACCCACTTCAGTTCGGCATTCAGGAACTTCATATCGAAGCTCGCATTGTGAATCACGAGTTTGGCATCGTTCCCCACGAAGGCCACAAACTCGTCCACGATTTTCGCAAAGACAGGCTTGTCCTTCAGCGTGACCTCACCAGCCTGAGGAGGACGCGGCGACGCAAGGAGATCCGGGCCGATCCCATGCACACCAAACGCCTCGTCTGGCATGTCCCGCTCGGGGTTGATGTACTGGTGATAGGTCCGACCGGTGGGCACGTGATTGAAAAGCTCCACCGCACCGATTTCCACGATGCGATCCCCTTGGAACGGATCAAACCCGGTGGTTTCCGTGTCGAGTACGATCTCACGCATCTGCCAGTCTCCCTTCGATCTCGGTCACGATTTTCGAAACCTGATCTTTCGCGTGCTCCAGTGTATCGGTTTCGATAACCCAGGTTGCACGCCTGCATTTTTCCTCATTTGGCATTTGCCGCGCAAGTATGCGCTCCAGATCACCTTCCGTCATCGTTCCACGTTCAAGCACCCGGAATCGTTGAGTTTCACGTGAAACGAAGACACAGGCCGTGGCATCCATCTCTGCGTCACCGCCGGTCTCGAACAACAGGGGAATATCAAAAACCCCGATGGCATCAAAATGCCCCGCGATGAACGCCATCCTGTCCGCCTGCACCAACGGGTGGACTATGGCCTCGATGGCGGCCAAAGCCGTTGCGTCACGCGCAATCTCCGCCTTTAGGCCCGCACGCGAGACTTCGCCATTTTCAACGGCATCCGGAAACCGTTTCGCCATCGGTCCCACAGCCAAACCGCCCGGGGCATACAGCCGATGCACGGCGGCATCAGCGTCCCAGACCGCGCAGCCCGCTTCGGCGAACAACTTTGCCGTGGTGGATTTTCCCATCCCGATGGAGCCGGTGAGCCCGAGCTTGAACCTCATCTCAGAACAGCAGCCCGCAGCGCATCATCAACGTCCGGACGCGTCCCGAACCAGCGCTCGAAACCGGGAACCGCCTGGTGCAACAGCATGCCCAAACCATCAACCACGGTACAGCCCGCCTCGGTCGCCTCTTTCAGCAACTTCGTCTGCAACGGCGTATATACGATGTCGGTGACGACCATTTCCGGCGTCAAAGCATCCAGTGGCACACGGAAATCGGGCTTTCCCATCATGCCAAGTGACGTCGTGTTCACCACAGTCGCGCAGTCCTCGATGATGTTTCCGGCCTGCACCCAATCGTGCACGACGACCCGGTCGCCGAAATCCGCCTGCAAACGCTCTGCACGCTCGCGTGATCGGTTGGTCAGGCGAATTTCCGGGACCCCGACATCCAACAGGGACGCAAGAACTGCCCGAGCCGCGCCCCCTGCCCCGAACACGGTTGCGGGTCCCGCGCTTGGATCCCAATCCGGCGCTCCCTGACGCAGGTTCTCTATGAACCCATATCCATCAGTGTTGTCCGCGCTGATCCTGCCATCCTCGCCAAACACAAGCGTATTCGCCGCCCCGATCAGCTGCGCCCTTTCAGAGACCTTGTCGGCAATCTCCAGCACCTTCTCCTTGTACGGAATGGTGACATTCAACCCGACAAAACCAAGTTGCGGCAGCAACCTCAGCGTTTCGATCAACTTGTCTTCAGGTACATCAATGGGCACGTAATGCCCGGTGATGCCATGTTTGCGCAGCCAGTGGCTGAACAGACGCGGCGACCGCGAATGCGCAACGGGAGACCCGATGACGGCGGCAAGCGGAATACGGAAAAGACTCATGCGGGAATGGTCCCCTTGATCGACAGGTAGTTGAGCAGTTCCAGCAACGGCAAGCCGAGGATGGTAAAGTGGTCGCCTTCGACGCGGGCAAACAGCCTGACGCCTTCTTTTTCCAACATGTAGCCGCCCACAGAAGCACCGACCTCAGGCCAGTTCCGCTCCAGATAGTCATTCAGGTATGCATCAGAGAAGTCACGCATGGTCAATCGGGCAGTTCCGACATGCCGCCAGACAGGCTGGCGATCCTCGTAAAGTACCGCAGCGGAAAGCAGGCGGTGGGTCGTCCCTCGCAGACGCCGCAGGTGTTCTCGTGCCTCTTCGATGGTTTCGGGTTTCGACAGGATGTCCTTGTCGATGGCAAGAACCTGATCGCATCCGAGCACCGGCATACCCGGGTAGCGTGCGGAAATTTTACGTGCCTTCGCCTCTGCTAACGTATCAGCAATATCTCTGGGAGACGCTTCTTCCAGCTGGAGTGATTCTCGAATCGCGTCTTCGTCGATAGAGGCCGGGACGATTTCAACCTGAAGGCCTGCCGCAGAGAGCATTTCCTGCCGACTGCGGGAGCTCGAAGCGAGGATCATGACGGCTGACATGTGGGTAAGTCTTTGCATAAGGGCGTGGGTTTGGCTCTGGATGTTTCTGCGGAAATTTCCGCCCTCATGCAAGGTTGGGGGTTTTTCGCCTACCTGTTCCGGCCTTCGGCGGATCTGTACCCCTGTGCGTTAGGACAATTTTAACATTTGGGGGAACTCATCGGATCAGGCTCAGAACACAGAGTTATCCACGCACACAGCAAACCCACTTAATGATGGATAAATCACTGTTTTTATTATGTTTATGAACCAGATGTCAGACTTTCTAACGCAAGAACCCCAAGACTTGCCCAAGGTCTTCTCAGTGTTGGTAACTTTGTGTGGCATCAACTAATCCACAGCTCGGGGTACCCCTTAAAACAACAAAAACCTTTCATTCTTATTTTCTTATTGAAAGTAAGGCCCCCTGAGCGTGCCCATTGACTTGACCGGGTCTCTCGGACTAACAGACCCGTGGTCCAGTCCTGGATCAGACTCTCCCATTCAAAGAAGGAAGCACGGTGGCACCTGAATGCCGTGCTGGTGCGTATGAGCGAAGAAAAACTCAATCTGGCCGACCTCAAGGCGAAAAGCCCGAAAGACCTCCTCGCCATGGCGGAGGAGCTGGAGATCGAGAACGCCTCGACCATGCGCAAGGGCGAGATGATGTTCCAGATCCTGCGCGAACGTGCGGATGAAGGATGGTTGATCTTCGGCGATGGCGTGCTCGAAGTTCTTCAGGACGGGTTTGGTTTTCTCCGCTCGACCGAGGCCAACTACCTGCCAGGTCCCGACGACATCTACGTTTCTCCTGATATGATCAGGAAATATTCCCTGCGCACCGGTGACACCATCGAAGGTGAGATCCGCGCACCCGACAATGAAGAACGCTATTTTGCGCTTGTGTCTGTTTCCTTGATCAACTTCGAAGAGCCGGAGAAAGCGCGCCACAAGATCGCGTTCGACAACCTGACGCCGCTGTATCCCGACGAGCGTCTCAAGATGGAGATCGAAGATCCGACGATCAAGGATCGTTCCGCTCGCATCATCGACCTCGTTGCCCCCATCGGCAAGGGACAGCGCTCGCTGATCGTTGCCCCGCCCCGCACCGGTAAGACCGTGTTGCTGCAGAACATCGCGCACTCGATCGAGCAGAACCACCCTGAGTGTTATCTGATCGTCCTGCTGATCGACGAACGTCCCGAAGAAGTCACGGACATGCAGCGCTCGGTAAAGGGTGAAGTGGTGTCGTCGACCTTTGACGAACCGGCTGCACGGCACGTGGCCGTTTCCGAAATGGTTATCGAGAAAGCCAAGCGTCTCGTCGAACATAAACGAGATGTTGTTATTCTTCTCGATTCTATCACAAGACTTGGTCGAGCTTTCAACACCGTTGTGCCGTCGTCGGGTAAAGTCCTGACCGGTGGTGTCGATGCGAACGCGTTGCAAAGACCCAAGCGCTTCTTCGGTGCCGCGCGGAATATCGAAGAAGGTGGCTCGCTGACGATCATTGCGACGGCCCTGATTGATACCGGATCTCGCATGGACGAAGTCATCTTTGAAGAGTTCAAAGGTACCGGCAACTCCGAGATTGTCCTGGACCGCAAGGTTGCAGACAAGCGGGTCTTCCCGGCCTTGGATATTCTCAAATCCGGTACCAGGAAAGAGGACCTTCTGGTCGACAAGGTTGACCTCCAGAAGACCTTCGTATTGCGCCGCATCCTTAACCCGATGGGAACGACGGATGCTGTCGAGTTCCTGATCTCGAAGTTGAAACAGACGAAGACAAATTCGGAATTCTTCGATTCGATGAACAGCTGAGGCCATCTTGGATACGGTATTTGCACTGGCCTCTGCACCGGGAAAGGCCGGTGTCGCCGTGGTTCGGATCTCGGGACCAAAATCTTGGGATGCGGTAGAAGCACTGTCCGGTCAACCAGTGACTTCTCCGCGCTATGCCAGCTTGAAGACACTGAGAGATCCGGCCGGTGATTTTATCGACCAGGTTCTCGTCATTGCGTTCGAAAAGGGCGCGAGTTTCACCGGCGAACGGGTGGCCGAATTCCATCTGCATGGAAGCACGGCCGTCGTAAAAGCGGTGCTGCGTCTGCTCGGTGATTTACCTCAATGCCGTACAGCCGAGCCGGGGGAATTCACGCGGCGGGCTTTGGAAAACGGGTGTCTAGACCTCACCCAGGTCGAAGCACTGGCGGATCTGATCGATTCAGAGACAGAGGCTCAAAGAAAGCAGGCCTTGACTGTCCTTACAGGGGCCTTGTCGAAAAAGGTCGGTGCCTGGCGCGAAAAGCTTGTGCGGTCCGCAGCTTTGTTGGAAGCGACCATAGACTTCGTTGATGAAGACGTACCCGTCGACGTGGCGCCCGAGGTCACCGAACTTCTGTCTGATGTTCTGAAAGACGTGGAATCGGAATTGTCAGGCCTGGATGCTGCGGAGCGCATTCGAAGCGGCTACGAAGTTGCAATCGTAGGTCCTCCAAACGCGGGCAAGTCCACGCTTTTGAACTTTCTGGCTGGCAGAGAAGCGGCGATCACATCCGAACTGGCCGGGACGACGCGAGACATTATCGAAGTAAAAATGGATGTGTTCGGAATCGCTGTAACCTTTCTGGATACAGCTGGGTTGCGAGACACCGATGATGTTGTCGAAAAGATCGGCGTGGAACGTGCAAAACACCGTGCAGAATCCGCTGACTTGAGAGTTCATCTTTTGGTCAATGATGAAGGTCCACTCGTTGCTGTGAAAAGCGATGACTTGGTTCTGAAGGCCAAGCAAGATAGCGGTGGATCTGATGGGGTTTCTGGGCTTACAGGTCATGGCGTCCCGCAGCTTCTCGAACATATTCGCGGCATTTTCTCGGAACGCATGTCTTCGGCTG
This sequence comes from Sagittula sp. S175, assembly GCF_049800975.1. Taxonomy (NCBI): domain Bacteria; kingdom Pseudomonadati; phylum Pseudomonadota; class Alphaproteobacteria; order Rhodobacterales; family Roseobacteraceae; genus Sagittula; species Sagittula sp. S175. The sequence goes on along the minus strand of NZ_JBNAGB010000004.1, from coordinate 54,745 downwards.
GCCTGGCGTCGAATGAGCGGCATCGCGAAAATCTTTCCGGGGGCCGCGTCCATTTGCTATCGGCCCTCGACGCGATGGGATATTCTGACTCAGAGGCTGATCTCATCAGCGAAGATATCCGGATTGCCATCCGGTACTTGGAAACCATGGTTGGAAAAGTTGACGTTGAGCATCTGCTGGGCGAGATCTTTTCCTCTTTCTGCATAGGTAAATGAGGAGTGTTTCACGTGAAACAATCGTCATTCGACGTCATCGTGATCGGGGCTGGGCATGCGGGTGCGGACGCGGCCGCGGCATCCGCAAGGATGGGCGCTCGAACCGCCTTGGTCACGCTTAAAGCGTCGAACTTGGGGATCATGTCCTGCAATCCTGCGATAGGCGGGCTCGGGAAAGGACACCTCGTTCGTGAAATCGACGCATTGGACGGACTCATGGGTCGCGTGGCCGACTACGCGGGAATTCAGTTCAGGCTACTGAACCGACGCAAAGGACCAGCGGTTCAAGGCCCTCGCGCCCAAGCGGACCGTGAACGGTATGCCGAGTGCATGACGATGGTTCTCAATAACTTTTCAAACATCCAGATTGTCGAAGCCGAAGTCACAGGCCTTTTGCTCAAGGCAGGACGCGTCATCGGTGTAACGACAGCAGCAGGCCCGGATCTGATGGCATCTTCGGTGATCCTGACCAGCGGCACTTTCCTGCATGGTTTGATCCATATCGGCGACCACAGCTACCCCGGTGGACGTATGGGGGACGACCCCTCAAATCGTCTTGCTGATCAGATCCGAGATCTTGGCTTGTCTTTGGGCCGACTGAAGACGGGTACGCCGCCTCGCCTGGATGGAAAAACGATCAATTGGGACCTCTTGGACGAACAGCCCGGTGATGACGATCCGGTGATGTTCTCGTTCCTCTCAAAAGCTCCGGTTGCCCGACAAATCGCGTGTGGCATAACACACACAAATCAAACGACCCATGATATTATCCGGGACAACCTGGCGCGTTCAGCGATGTACGGCGGCCATATAGATGGTGTCGGGCCGCGCTATTGCCCGTCCATCGAGGATAAAGTCGTCCGGTTCGCTGAGAAGACATCGCATCAGGTGTTTTTGGAACCTGAAGGTCTTAATACGTCCACCGTTTACCCAAACGGTATATCCACATCTCTGCCTGCTGACGTTCAGGAGGATTACGTCAGAAGTATCGTAGGTTTGGAGAATGTGGTCATTCAGCAGCCGGGCTATGCGATCGAATATGACTTCGTTGATCCGAGGTCACTCACCACGACGCTGGAAGTCAAAGCTCTGAAGGGCTTGTTTCTTGCTGGACAGATCAACGGAACCACCGGTTACGAAGAAGCTGCTGCACAGGGTGTTGTTGCGGGATTGAACGCGGCTGCTTCTGCACTCGGCCGCGATCCAGTGACCTTCAGCCGAACGGACAGTTATATAGGGGTCATGATTGACGATCTGACATCAAGGTCGGTGACAGAGCCCTACCGTATGTTTACCAGCCGCGCGGAGTTTCGTCTGTCGCTGCGGGCGGACAATGCAGACCAGAGGCTGACTCCGAAAGCGATCTCGTTAGGTGCGATCTCGGAAGAGCGTAGACGCGCTTTTGAGGAAAAGATGGAGCGGCTTTCCGAAGCACGCGATCTTTTGTCGAATACCTCCTTCACGGCCAACGAAGCGCGTGAACTCGGGATCGATGTCAGCAAAGATGGATCTCGACGCAGCGCGTACCAACTTCTTGCACTGAAAGATGCCGATGTTTCAATGTTCCTGGCTGACATTCCCGGCCTGAAGTCCGTTGACGATGCGGTGGTCCAACAGGTTGCGATTGAAGCACTTTACGCGAACTATCTGGAGCGACAGGCAAAGGACGTCGACGTCCTGCGCAGGGATGAGGCTCTTCGAATACCGGATGATTTCGATTATGAAGCGTTGGGCAGCCTGTCCAACGAACTTCGGCAGAAACTCCAGACGATCAAGCCTGAGACGATAGCGAAGGCAGCGAAGATAGAAGGTATGACACCGGCTGCTTTGATGCTGGTTCTTGCCCGGATCCGTCAAGCCGCGCGGCGAGCCGCGTCATGAACGCGCCTTCTCTCTCGGGGTTCAATGTTTCACGTGAAACAATGGATAGCTTGGAAACGTATCTGGCACTTTTGAGAAAGTGGAACCCCAAGATAAACTTGGTTTCTGCCAACACATTGGCCGAAGCCGAAACTCGGCACATATGTGATTCAGCGCAAATCACATCGTTCATCCCCAAGACGGCGCGAAACTTGGTCGACCTTGGATCCGGCGGAGGGTTCCCAGGTATCGTTATCGCGATCATGGCCAAGGAGCAGCTGCCAGACCTCAGTGTGACTTTGGTGGAATCAGACCAGAGAAAAGCCAGTTTTCTCAGGACGGTTCTGCGCGAAACAAGAACCCAAGCACAGGTTCATGCGAAACGGATCGAAGACATTGATCCTCAGGCGGCCGATGTTCTGACGGCCAGAGCTTTGGCACCACTGAAATCCTTGTGTGGATTTGCCCAGCGTCATCTGGCGCTTGGCGGTGTGGCGCTCTTTCCGAAAGGAAAAAACTGGGGAAAAGAGGTCGAGGAAGCTCAGGCGGAATGGAGTTTCCAATGCGTATCCCATACAAGCATTACAGATCCCACTGCTGTCGTACTGGAACTGAGAGACCTCTCGCATGACTGACCCTTTCCGTGCCTCAGGGCCAAAGATAATTGCCGTGGCGAACCAAAAAGGCGGCGTCGGCAAGACAACCACAACGATCAATCTGGGCGCCGCGCTGTGTGAACTTGGGCAAAAGGTACTGGTCGTCGATCTGGACCCCCAAGGTAACGCATCCACCGGCTTGGGCATCGAGCCCGAGGACCGTGAGCTGACGACGTATGAACTGCTTCTGGATGAAGCCAGCCTTGACGATGTCATCCTGAAAACCAGCACTGATAATCTCTTCCTCGTGCCCGCAACCGTGGACCTGAGTTCCGCAGACATCGAACTCATTGCCAACGAAAAACGCAGCTTCCTTTTGCATGACGCGCTACGTCAGCCCGCCATGACAGCCAAAAATTTCGACGTCATCCTGATTGACTGTCCGCCGTCGCTGAACCTTCTCACGGTGAACGCAATGGTGGCGTCGCACTCCGTTCTGGTCCCGCTTCAGAGTGAATTCTTTGCTCTCGAAGGCCTTTCCCAGCTTATGCTGACCATCCGGGAAGTCCGCCAATCCGCCAATCCCAGCCTTCGGATCGAAGGTGTTGTCCTGACCATGTACGACGCGCGGAACAATCTTTCCCAACACGTTGAAGCGGACGCTCGTGCCAACCTCGGCGATCTTGTTTTCGACACCGTTATCCCGCGCAATGTTCGCGTCAGTGAAGCGCCGTCTTACGCCCTGCCCGTCTTGTCTTATGATAGCGGTTCAAAGGGTGCGAAGGCGTATCGAGACCTGGCCGCAGAACTCATCCGCAAAAACGAAAAGCGCGCCGCCTGATACGGCGCCGAAGGAGGTCACATGGCAGAGAAAAAAGAAGCACGGCGCGGGCTTGGGCGCGGCCTTTCGGCACTGATGGCAGATGTCGCGCCGACCCAAACCAACGCGGACACCGATGCTCCGCGGCGACCGGACCGTCTCCTTCCCATCGAATCGCTCCGGCCCAATCCTGACCAGCCACGGCGCACGTTTCTGCAGGAACATCTGGACGATCTGGCGAATTCGATACGGACGAAGGGCGTCATCCAGCCGCTCATCGTGCGGCCGGATCCCAATGCTCAAGGGATGTTCGAGATTGTGGCTGGTGAACGCCGTTGGCGTGCGGCCCAGATGGCGCAGCTCCACGAAGTTCCGGTGCTTATTCGCGATTTCAACGATACCGAAGTCTTGGAAGTCGCCATTATCGAGAACATCCAGCGCGCCGATCTGAACTCCATCGAAGAGGCAGCCGGCTACCGTCAGTTGATGTTCAAGTTCGGACATACCCAGGAAAAGCTTGCCGAAGCTTTGGGCAAGTCGCGTTCCCACATCGCGAACCTCATGCGTCTGTTGAACCTGCCGGAGTCGGTTCAGGACATGGTGACCGAGGGCACGCTCAGTGCCGGCCATGCCCGGGCGCTGATAACTGCTCCAAATCCGGAACAACTCGCCAAGACCATCGCGGAAAAGGGTTTGTCTGTTCGGGAAACGGAAAAGCTTGTGAAGGCTGGACAAAACCCGGAAGCGCCGCGGAAGCCGACAACAGACGGCACGTTCAAGACGGACAAGGATGCCGACACAAAGGCGTTGGAAGGCGATCTTTCAGCGGCGCTCGGCATGAAGGTTTTCATCGACCACAAGCCCGGTTCCGAGAAGGGAAAGATCACCATCGCCTACGAGTCTCTGGAGCATCTCGACTCTCTGTGCGCCTTGCTGAGCACATACCGCTAAGGCGTCAATTTCTCGATCAAGGCGTTCAGGACCAGACGGCCATTCGGCGTTGCACGCAGCCGAGTGGCCGTTTCTTCTACCAATCCCAAGTCAACAAGTGGCTCAATCTGTGGCTGGGTAGCGACGAGAGGCGACATCTTGTGAAGCCTCGCCAGATCGACGCCTTCGGTCAGGCGAAGACCCATCATAAGGTATTCGATCGCCTGGTCCTCCATGTCGACCCGATCGCGAGAGACCTCACCGAACCGTTCCTCGGACGCGTTTATCCAAGCCCCCGGAGCCCTGTGCGCCACGGTTTCATAACGCGATCCGCCAACGCTGAAGCGGCCGTGTGCGCCGGGTCCAACGCCTATCCAGTCGCCGTAGCGCCAGTACACCAAATTATGTCGCGATTCTGCTTCGGTGCGCGCGTGGTTCGAAACTTCATAAGCATTCATTCCGACACGGCCGCAGACCTCTTGCGTCAATTCGTACATATCCGCCCCAAGGTCTTCTGACGGCAATCCGGCAAGCTTTCCGCGTGCCGCGCGATCCCAGAAGGCTGTCCCCGGCTCGATGGTCAATTGGTACAAGGACAGATGGTCCACAGCCATCTCCAGCGCCTCGCCCAGCTCTTCCTCCCAATCGCGTAATGTCTGGCCCTGTCGCGCATAGATCAGGTCGAAACTGACGCGCTGGAACACCTCTCGTGCGATGCCAAACGCGGCCTGCGCCTCCCGGACATCATGCAATCGCCCCAATTTCCGCAAATCGCCCTCACGGAGCGACTGGACCCCCAGAGACACCCGGTTCACCCCGGCAAGAGCGTATCCTTCGAACCGAGACGCTTCTACGGATCGTGGGTTGGCCTCCAACGTGATCTCGATATTGTTCCCGAAGGTCCAGCAATCCCGAGCAGCGTCAATGACGGTCCGCACGGTCTCGGGCAGCATCAGGGACGGTGTCCCGCCCCCGAAGAAAATGGAGGACAGGACCCGCCCGGGCGTTTCGGCACCATAAGCGCGAACCTCCCTGGCAAGCGCTTCCGCCCACCTGTGCTGATCTATCCCACTGACAACGTGGCTGTTGAAATCGCAGTAGGGGCACTTTGCCTCGCAAAACGGCCAATGGACGTAAAGCGCAAAGCCCCCTTCCTGCCAATTTTCCGGCGCCCCGTCAGCCAAAGCAGCCGTCTACGAATTTCTTGAACGCGTCGGCACGATGGCTGATCTCGTTCTTCTTCCAGCGATCCATTTCGCCAAAGGTCACGTCGAACCCTTCCGGGACAAAGATCGGGTCATACCCGTGGCCTTGATCCCCACGCATTGGCCAAACCACTCTGCCTTCCATCACGCCCGGAAACACCATGTCCTCCCCGTCCGGGAAGGCCAGAACCAAGGTACAGCAGAAGCGCGCGCTCCAAGGCTCCGGTGCGTCGCGTTCCACCAACAGGTCATGCGTCTTGGTCATCGCCATGACGAAATCCCGGCCATTGGGCGTTTCCGACCAGTCGGCGGTATAGACGCCCGGAGCCTTGTCCAGCGCGTCCACTTCGATGCCGCTATCATCGGACAGTGCGGGCAGTCCGGTCGCCTTGGCTGCCGCATGGGCCTTGATCCGCGCATTCTCGACGAAGGTGGTGCCCGTCTCTTCCGGTTCCGGCAGTCCCATCTCCTTGCCGCCGACCACCTCGACACCATAGGGCTCCAGCAGCGCCGCGATCTCTTCCAGCTTGCCCTGGTTGTGGGTCGCGACCAGCAGTCGCGACCCGATGCGTTCCCGAACTGACGTCATTTCACCGCCGCCAGCTGTGCAGCCACCAGTTCTGCTACACCCTTCTCGGCGAGGCCCATCAGGCTGTCCATCTGGGCGCGCGTGAACACGGACCCCTCGGCGCTCATCTGCACCTCGATCAGCGCACCGTCACCGCGCAGGATGAAGTTGCCGTCTACACCGGCCTCGCTGTCCTCTGGATAATCGAGGTCAAGCACCGCCTGCCCGGCATAGATCCCGCAGGACACCGCTGCCACCGGCGAAATCAGCGGATCGCTGACGATCGCCCCGGACTTCAGCAGCTTGTTCACTGCCAGTCGCAGCGCCACCCAACCGCCAGTGATCGAGGCACAGCGCGTGCCGCCATCCGCCTGGATCACGTCACAGTCCACGGTGATCTGACGTTCACCCAGCGCGTTGCGATCCACGCCCGCACGCAGCGCCCGACCGATCAGCCGCTGGATTTCCACCGTGCGACCGCCTTGCTTGCCCTGCGTTGACTCCCGACGCATCCGCGACGAGGTCGAGCGCGGCAGCATCCCGTATTCCGCCGTCACCCAGCCCTGTCCCGATCCTTTCAGGAACGGCGGGCAGCGGTCTTCCAGCGACGCCGTGCACAGCACATGCGTGTCGCCCATCTTGATAAGGCACGACCCTTCGGCGTGCTTCGTCACCCCGGTTTCGATTGAAACCGCGCGCATTTCGCTTAAATCTCGTCCTGACGGTCGCATGGCCTGTCCTTTTTCGATGTCCCCTTCGGGATAGACAGGCCACACCCCGTAACGCAACCCCGATTGACGCCGCCTGCGCGTCCTCTTTAATGGCGGGCAAAGGGATAAGTATGAGCCAGGCCAGCGATCTCCTCGCGCAGATGAACGCCCGCTCCCGCGAAGTCTTTCGCCGGGTGGTCGAGGGCTATCTCGAAAGCGGCGAACCCGTGGGCTCCCGTACTCTGACCCGCAGCCTGACGGAAAAGGTCTCTGCCGCGACCATCCGCAACGTGATGCAGGACCTCGAATTCCTCGGCCTTCTGGACAGCCCACATGTCTCGGCGGGTCGGATTCCCACGCAGCTTGGCCTGCGCATGTTCGTTGACGGTCTGCTTGAGGTCCGCGAACTGGACAACGACGACCGCGAAAAGCTTGACGCCACCGTGGGACGCAGCGCGCCCGATATGGGCGGTCTTCTGGATGACATCGGCTCTGCGCTGTCGGGCGTGACGCGCGGCGCCTCCCTCGTCCTGACCCCGAAACACGAAGCCCCTCTGAAGCACATCGACTTCGTCTCCCTCGCGCAGGACCGCGCGCTGGTGGTGATCGTCTTCGCTGACGGCCACGTCGAAAACCGCGTTTTCACCCCGCCGCCGGGGTTGACCCCCTCCGCCATGCGCGAGGCGGCGAACTTCATCAACGCGCTCGCAGAGGGCCGCACCCTGTCAGACCTCCGCCGCGTGATGGAGCAGGAAGTCGCCCGCCGCCGACAGGAAATCGACACGCTCGCCGCCGACCTCATCGCCGCCGGCATCGCGGTCTGGAGCGATCATGACACCCGCACGGAACGACTCATCGTGCGCGGCCGCGCGAATCTGATCGACGAGGCCGCGGAGGAGGAACTCGACCGCATCCGCAGCCTGTTCGACGACCTTGAACGCAAGCGTGACATCGCCGAATTCCTCGAATTGGCCGAAGACGGCGAAGGCGTCCGCATTTTTATCGGCTCCGAGAACAAACTTTTCTCACTTTCGGGTTCCTCTCTGGTGGTGTCTCCATATATGAACGCTGACCGTAAGATCATCGGAGCGGTCGGGGTCATCGGTCCCACGCGCCTCAACTATGGGCGGATCGTTCCGATCGTGGACTATACAGCGCAACTGGTCGGCAAGCTGATCACCGACCGGAGCCAGAGGTAAAAAGAATGGCAGATCCGAAAGAAGAACAGTTCCTCGACGACGTCGAAAGCGCCGAAGCCGATTACGCGGATGTGGACATCGACGACGAGGCCATCGAAGTGGACAGCCTGCGGGCCGAGCGTGACGAGTTCAAGGACAAGTACATGCGCGCGCTGGCCGAGGCAGACAACGCTCGCAAGCGCGCCGCCAAGGACCGTCAGGAGGCGCAGGCTTACGGCGGAACCCGCATCGCCCGCGACTTGCTGCCCGTGTACGACAACCTGAACCGCGCCCTTCTGGCGGCGAAGGACAGCGCTGACACGGCGTCCAATGCGCTGGTCGAAGGCGTCGAGCTGACGCTCAAGGAACTGCTGGCCGTCTTCGATCGCCACGGCGTCACCCGCCTCACGCCCGAGATCGGCGACCGTTTCGATCCCAAGATGCACGAGGCCATGTTCGAAGCGCCCGTCCCCGGCACCGTTGCCGGTGAGATCATTCAGGTCTCTGCCGAGGGCTTCATGCTGCACGACCGCCTTCTGCGCCCGGCGCAGGTCGGCGTGTCTTCGATGCCCGCAGCCAAGTAAACTGCGCCAAATCCCACGCAAAAAGCCGGGCCAATGCCCGGCTTTTCTGTTTCACGGTTAACGCGGGCCGTAGGGTGGGTTTCTAACCCACCATTCCCTTCAACTCATACAGTGCCTGCAACGCCTCTCGCGGCGACATGTCATCTGGGTTGATTGCCTTCAGCCGATCTTCCACCTCCGACGGTGTTTCCCGTGAAACGGGCTTTTCCGCCGCCTTGGCCGCGACAGAGAACAGCGGCAAATCGTCGATCAGTGCCTTGGGCGAGGCACGCTCGCGCTCTCCCTTTTCCAGCGCCTCCAGAACCGACCGCGCCCGTGTGATGACCGCCTTGGGCAGACCGGCCAGTTGCGCCACCTGCACGCCGTAGGACCGATCCGCCGCGCCTTCCCGCACCTCGTGCAGGAAAATCACCTCGCCGTCCCATTCCTTCACCGCCACCGTCGCATTGCGCACACCCGCCAGCTTGCCGGCCAGCACGGTCAATTCGTGGTAATGCGTGGCGAACAGCCCGCGCACCCGGTTCACCTCGTGCAAATGTTCCAGCGTCGCCCAGGCGATGGACAGACCATCATAGGTCGCCGTCCCCCGCCCGATTTCGTCGAGGATCACCAGGGCGCGCCCGTCCGCTTGATTGAGGATCGCCGCCGTCTCAACCATCTCGACCATGAAGGTCGAGCGCCCACGTGCCAGGTCATCCGACGCGCCGACGCGGGAAAAGATCTGGCTCACCACGCCCACATGCGCCTTGCGGGCCGGGACATAGCTGCCGATCTGCGCCAGCAGCGCGATCAGGGCGTTCTGCCGCAGATAGGTCGACTTACCGGCCATGTTCGGGCCGGTCAGCAGCGTAACGCTGGCCGCCTCGCCCTCGGCCGACAGGTCGCAGTCGTTGGCAATGAACGGCTCGCCCGCCTTTTGCAGAGCGGCTTCCACAACCGGATGCCGCCCACCGTCGATGTCAAAGGCCCGGCTGTCGTCCACAATGGGCAGACACCAATCGCGCTGCCGTGCCAGTTCTGCCAGCCCCAGCGCCAGATCGAACTCCGCCAGCCCGAAGGCCAGTTCCCCGAGCACACCGGCGCAGTCCAGAATATCGCGTCTCAAGGCGTCATAGAGCCGCTTTTCAATCTCCGACGCCTCGTTCCCAGCGTTCAGGATGCGGGTTTCCAGCTCGGACAGCTCGGTCGTGGTAAACCGCACCTGGTTCGCCGTGGTCTGACGATGGATGAATCGCGGCGCCAGTGCGTGCATCTTGTCAGCGTGAGTCGCGGTCACTTCAATGAAGTAGCCCAACACGTTGTTATGCTTGATCTTCAGCGACCCGATTCCAGTCTCCTGCGCGTATTCCCCCTGCATCCGGGCAATCACGCCGCGCCCTTCGTCGCGCAGGGTCCGCGCCTGATCGAGTCCTTCGTCATACCCCGGCGCAATAAACCCGCCATCCGCCACGCGCAGCGGAGGCTCAGCCACCAGCGCGGCTTCCAGCCCGTCCAACAGCGCGCCATGCCCGGTCAAAGTGTCTCTACTCCGGCTCAAAAGCCCCGGCAGGTCGACGCCGTCCAGTCGCTCCGACAGCCCCTCGGCCTGCGCCAGGGCATTGCGCACGGCGGCCAGATCCCTCGGCCCGCCCCGATCCAGCGAGAGACGGGACAAGGCGCGTTCCACATCCGGCACGCGCCGAAGCATCTCGCGCAGAGCATCCGACCACGATCCCTCGACCCCCCAGCGCACCGCCTCCAGCCGCTCGTGAATCGTGCCAAGATCCTGCGAAGGCGACGACACCCGCCGTTCCAGCAGCCGCGCGCCGCCCGCCGTCACCGTCCGGTCGATCGTCGCCAGCAGCGACCCGGCGCGCCCGCCCGACATGGCCGAGGTCAGTTCCAGATTGCGCCGCGTCGCCGCGTCTATCTGCATCAAACGCGCGCTGGCTTCCTGCTTTGGCGGCAACAGCAGCGGCAACCGCCCTTTCTGCGTGATGTCGAGATAATCGACCAAAGCCCCCATGGCCGACAGTTCCGCGCGGCCAAACGACCCGAACCCGGCCAAAGTGGCCACGTTGAACGTGGAACACAGCCGCCCCTCGGCAGCCCCGGAATCGAAGGACGCCGCGCCCAGCACCGTCGCCTCGACCCCGAGGTCGGCCAGAACGTCGCGCAAAACCTCGTCGGTGCGATCCGACACCAGCACCTCGGACGGGGCCAGCCGCGCCAGTTCCGCCCCGATCCGTGCCTGCCCCAAGGGCATCACGTGAAACGCACCGGTGGAAATATCCGTCCAGGCCAGCGCCCAATCGTCCCGAACATTGCCCAAAGCGCAAAGAAAGTTGTGCCGCCGCGCCTCCAGCAGCGTGTCCTCGGTCAGCGTGCCGGGCGTCACCAGTCGCACCACGTCACGCTGCACCACCGCCTTGTAGCCGCCGCGTTTCTTGGCCTCTTCGGGCGTTTCCATCTGTTCGCCGACCGCGACCCGGAACCCCTTGCGGATCAACGTCAGCAGGTATCCTTCGGCCGCGTGTACCGGCACGCCGCACATCTGGATGTCCTCGCCCTCGTGCTTTCCGCGCTTCGTCAGGGCAATATCCAGCGCCTCCGAGGCCGCCACCGCATCGTCAAAGAACAATTCGTAAAAATCACCCATCCGATAGAACAACAAAGCGTCGGGATACTGCGCTTTAATTTCCAAATATTGCGCCATCATCGGCGTGACGGTAGTTTTATTTCCCGCGTTAGCGCTCACAGTGTCTTTCCCCTGCCGGTTTGCCGTGACAATAAGGCTCCCGACCATTGGGTAAAACCAGATTTCCGGTGCAGGGAAACACAATGTCCAAAGTGAAATTCACGCGCGAGGAAGCGCTCCAGTTCCACCTCGAACCCACCCCCGGCAAGTGGGAGGTCAAGGCGACCGTTCCCATGACCACGCAGCGCGACCTGTCGCTGGCCTATTCGCCCGGCGTCGCCGTCCCATGCGAGGACATCGCCGCCAATCCCGAGCTGGCGTACGACTACACCAACAAGGGCAACCTTGTCGCGGTGATCTCCAACGGCACCGCTGTTCTGGGCCTCGGCAACCTTGGCGCCCTGGGCGGCAAGCCCGTGATGGAAGGCAAGGCGGTGCTGTTCAAGCGTTTCGCCGATGTGAACTCCATCGACATCGAACTGGACACCGAGGACCCCGACGAATTCTGCCGCGCGGTGAAACTGATGGGCCCGACCTTCGGCGGCATCAACCTCGAGGACATCAAGGCGCCCGAGTGCTTCATCATCGAACAGCGCCTCAAGGAAGAGATGGACATTCCCGTCTTCCATGACGACCAGCACGGCACCGCCGTGATCTGCGCCGCGGGCCTGATGAACGCGCTGCACCTGAGCGGCAAGAAGATCGAAGACGTGAAAATCGTCCTCAACGGCGCGGGTGCGGCGGGCATCGCCTGCATCGAGCTGCTGAAATCCATGGGGGCAAAGCACGACAACTGCATCGTCTGCGACACCAAGGGCGTGATCTACCAGGGCCGCACCGAGGGCATGAACCAGTGGAAATCGGCCCATGCCGTCGCCACCGACCTGCGCACCCTCGAAGAAGCCATGCACGGCGCCGACGTCTTCCTTGGCGTGTCGGCCAAGGGGGCCGTGACGCAGGAAATGGTCACGAACATGGCGGAAAACCCCGTCATCTTCGCCATGGCCAACCCCGATCCGGAAATCACGCCGGAAGAGGCGCACGAGGTCCGGCCCGACGCTATCGTCGCCACGGGGCGGTCCGACTACCCCAACCAGGTCAACAACGTCCTGGGCTTCCCCTACCTCTTCCGCGGCGCGCTGGACATTCACGCCCGCGCCATCAACGACGAGATGAAGATCGCCTGCGCCAAGGCCCTCGCCGAACTGGCGCGCGAGGATGTGCCGGACGAAGTCGGCCTCGCCTATGGCAAGACGCTGGCCTTTGGCCGCGACTACATCATCCCGACGCCCTTCGATCCGCGCCTGATCTCGCGCATCCCGCCCGCCGTGGCGAAGGCTGGCATGACCACCGGTGTCGCGCGCCGTCCGATCATCGACATGGATGCCTATACCGAGCGCCTGAAGGGCCGCATGGACCCGACCACGCCGATGCTGCGCTCGATCAACAACCGTGCCCGCGCCGCGCAGGCCCGCATGATCTTTGCCGAGGGCGACGATCCCCGTGTGCTGCGCGCCGCGGTCATGTACCAGCGGTCCGGCTTCGGCAAGGCGCTGGTGGTGGGCCGCGAGTCCGACGTCAAACAGAAGCTGGAAGAAGCAGGTCTCGCCGACGCCGTGCGCGAGATCGAGGTCGTGAACGCGGGCAACACCCGTCACCTGCAAAGCTACAAGGACTTCCTCTACGAGCGCCTGCAACGCAAGGGCATGGACCGTCAGGACATCCACCGCCTTGCCGCCCGCGACCGCCACGTCTTTGGCGCGCTGATGCTGGCGCATGGGCATGGTGATGGTCTCGTCACCGGTGCGACCCGCAAGTCGGCGCACGTGATGAAGCTGGTGAACCACGTCTTTGACGCCGATGCCAAACACGGCGCTGCGGGCGTCACCGCGATCCTGCACAACGGCAAGGTCGTGCTGATCTCGGACACGCTGGTGCATGAATGGCCGAACGAAGAAGACCTCGCCACCATCGCCGAACGCGCCGCCGACGTGGCGCGCCACCTCGGCCTTGATCCGCGCGTGGCCTTTGTCAGCTTCTCGACCTTCGGCTACCCGTTGTCCGAGCGTGCCGAGAAGATGCACATCGCGCCCAAGGTCCTCGATCGTCGCGGTGTGAACTTCGAGTACGAAGGCGAGATGACCGTCGACGTCGCCCTGAACGAAAAGGCCCGCGAGGCCTATCCGTTCCAGCGCCTCACCGGCCCGGCGAACATCCTCGTCGTGCCCGCGCGGCACTCGGCCTCGATCTCGGTCAAGCTGATGCAGGAAATGGCCGGCGCGACCGTGATCGGCCCGATCCTCGCGGGCGTCGATCACTCGATCCAGATCTGTTCGACCTCCATGACGGCAAACGACATCCTGAACATGGCGGTGCTGGCCGCCTGCAAGGTGGGCTAAGCCCTTCCCGTTATCGCCAACACCGCTTAGGGTGCGCAGTCATTGCGCACCCTTTTTCATGGGAACCTCATGACGATCTACAATCTGGGCTCCATCAACGCCGACCTGTTCTACAGCCTGCCGCACCTGCCCTTGCCCGGTGAAACGCTGGCCTCGACGACATTTTCGCGCGGACTGGGTGGCAAGGGTGCCAACATGTCCGTGGCGGCCGCGCGGGCCGGGGCGCGTTGCGCACATATCGGCGCAGTGGGCCCCGATGGCGCTTGGGCGGTCGAGCGCCTGACCGAATATGGCGTCGATACCCGCCCCGTCGTCACCCTGCCCGAGGCGACGGGCCACGCGCTGATCCTCGTCGATGCAGCGGGCGAGAACTCCATCGTCCTGTACCCCGGTGCGAATCGTGCCTTGTCAGAGACGCATATTGCCGACGTACTGGCACAGGCCACCGCCGCTGACACCTTCCTCACCCAGAACGAAACCAACCTCCAGCGCGAGGCGGCCGAGATCGCCGCGTCGAAGGGTATGCGCGTGGTCTATGCCGCCGCGCCCTTTGACGCCGATGCCGTGCAGGCGGTTCTGCCGCTGCTGAACATGCTGGTCCTGAACGAGGTCGAGGCGCAGCAACTGGAGCAGGCGACAGGCCTGTCCCCGGACAAATTGCCCGTGGCCGATGTGGTCATGACCCTCGGGGCCAAGGGCTGTCGCTGGTTCCACGACGGACAGGCACAGGATTTCGCTGCGCTCAAGGTTACACCCGTCGATACCACCGGCGCAGGCGACACCTTCACCGGCTATCTGCTGGCGGGTCTGGATCGCGGCATGCCCATGGCACAGGCCATCGCGCTGGCGCAAAAGGCCGGTGCGCTCATGGTCACGCGCCACGGTACGGCGGATGTCATCCCGGATCTCAAGGACGTTCAGGACGCCTTCCGGACCTGAAACGGGCTCTATTGCGCCTCAATGCGTAAAGGGCGCGGCGTTGCCCCACAGCGCCTTGACCCGCTGGTCACGCCCGCAGGCGTCGCGATAGCGCTTGTAGGCATCAGATTGCTTGATCGGACCAAAGCGGGTGAGCACGCGCTTGTCGCCCTTGTAGTAATCCTGATGGTAGTCTTCCGCCGGATAGAAGGTCTTGGCGTCCAGGATCGGCGTCACGATCTTCTGCCCCAGAGCCTTTTCCGCATCCGCCTTGGCCGCCTGCGCCGCCTGCTTTTCCGCAGGGTCAGCGACGAATATCGCGGTTCGGTAGCTGTCGCCCCGATCACAGAACTGCCCGCCCGCGTCCGTCGGATCGACCGAGCGGAAGAACATGTCATACAGCTGTCGCGCGCTGACCTTTGCCGGGTCATAGGTGATCCGCGCGGCCTCGTAATGCCCGGTGCCACCGCGCGTGACCTGTTTGTAGGTCGGATTGTCGACCGACCCACCAGTGTACCCCGAGACCACCTCGGACACCCCCGGCACCCGTTCGAAATCGGATTCGACGCACCAGAAGCAGCCTCCGGCGACGACCAACTCGTCAGCCTGGGCGGCATGGGACAGGAACAGACAGGTGGCAATCAGGGCGCTTCGGAACATTTCGGGATCTCCTCTTTGTGCCAACCCTGCCCCGCCAGCGACCTCCACGACAACGCGCAAACGCGTGTATCACCACATGGTGAAACCCTGTCACAAACCCAGCGTTTCACGTGTAACGGGGCATTTCGTGCCGGAATAGAGCCTGTTCAGCACCTCGCCGAACACCGGGTCCGCGTCTGGCACGGCGGCAAAGAGCGTCGCACAGGACCGCACCTTCAGTGCATCCACCGGGCCAAGCATCTCTTCGGGCGACGCATCGCCATGCTCCAGCAGCATCCCGCAGCACGTCACCAGCCGAGGCCCCAGCACAGGATGCGCCAGAAAGGCCGCTGCCTCGTCCAGACCGGCCAGACCGAACTCACGCGCCCGCTGCGACCGCCCCAGCACTTCGAGTTGCGGAAAGAACCACCAGATCCAATGCGTCAGCTTCCGCCCGGCGCGCAACTCTGCCTGCACCTGCGGCCAATATGGCGCCTGTGCAGAGACGAAATCACCTAAATCAGCCATCAAGTACCCCCAATGGCCAAAGCGTAGCAGGCTCCGTTCCAGCCCGATACCCGCAAACGCTCAGCCCAGAAGCTGCCCCAGCTTCATCGCCAGCGTCATGTCACCGGAAACCTTGAGCTTGCCCATGGCAAAGGCGGTCATGGGATTGAGCTTCCCCGCGATGAGGCGCGACAGGTTCTCGGCGGTCATGTGGATCGTGCATTGCGCGGGCCGATCCTCCAGCAGCGCCTGCCCGCCTTCCAGCGTGATCGCGCCCTCCGCGCCGCAGTCGAACTTGATGACCTCGGCCAAGGGCCGTTTGTCCAACCCGCGCTGCATCTTCGCCGCGATCTCTGCCAGCATGTCCTGCCTCCCAAACGCATCGGGGCAAGCCTTCGCCTGCCCCGTACATCGGTTCAACAGTGACGCTGCGGCGTTACTTGGCCAGGCGGCGTTTCCGCGCGGCCAGCAGGCGCAGACGCAGCGCGTTCAGCTGGATGAAGCCCGCCGCGTCCTTCTGGTCGTACGCACCGGCGTCGTCCTCGAAGGTCACATGCGCCTCGGAATACAGCGACGAGTCCGACCAGCGACCGACGCAGGTCGCCGAACCCTTGTACAGCTTCAGCCGCACGGTGCCGCTGACCAGCTCCTGCGACTTGTCGATGGCCGCCTGCAGCATCTCGCGCTCGGGCGAGAACCAGAAGCCGTTGTAGATCAGTTCCGCATAGCGCGGCATCAGGCTGTCCTTCAGGTGGCCCGCGCCGGAATCCAGCGTGATCTGCTCGATCCCGCGGTGCGCTTCCAGCAGGACGGTGCCGCCGGGGGTCTCGTAGATGCCGCGCGACTTCATGCCGACGAAACGGTTCTCGACAAAGTCCAGACGACCGATGCCGTGCTTGCCGCCCAACTCGTTCAGCTTGGTCAGGATCGTGGCCGGGCTCATCGCCTCGCCGTTGATCGCCACCGCGTCACCCTTCTCAAAGGTCACCTCGATGTACTCCGCCTCGTTCG
The DNA here is from genome assembly GCF_049800975.1 of Sagittula sp. S175. NCBI lineage: Bacteria > Pseudomonadati > Pseudomonadota > Alphaproteobacteria > Rhodobacterales > Roseobacteraceae > Sagittula > Sagittula sp. S175. The sequence goes on along the minus strand of NZ_JBNAGB010000004.1, from coordinate 37,928 downwards.
GCGCATCCTCGGGCGCGACGGTGCGCTGGTAGACGTAATCGGGGGCCTGCTCGGCGGGGTTCTCCAGCACCTTGCCCTCGGACGAGGTGTGCAGCAGGTTCGCATCGACAGAGAACGGCGCCTCGCCGCGCTTGTCCTTGGCGATCGGGATCTGGTTCTGCTCGGCGAATTCCAGCAGCTTGGTGCGCGAGGACAGGTCCCACTCGCGCCACGGCGCGATGCACTTCACGTCCGGGTTCAGCGCCGCCGCCGACAGCTCGAACCGCACCTGGTCGTTGCCCTTGCCGGTCGCGCCATGCGCAATCGCATCGGCACCGACCTCTTCGGCGATCTCGACCAGACGCTTCGAAATCAGCGGGCGGGCAATCGACGTGCCCAGCAGGTACAGCCCCTCGTAGACCGCATTGGCGCGGAACATCGGGAAGACGAAATCGCGTACGAACTCTTCACGCACGTCTTCGATGTAGATGTTCTCGGGCTTGATCCCCAGCAGTTCCGCCTTCTTGCGGGCCGGTTCCAGTTCCTCGCCCTGGCCCAGATCGGCGGTAAAGGTCACCACCTCGCAGCCGTACTCCGTCTGGAGCCATTTCAGGATGATCGAGGTATCGAGGCCGCCGGAATAGGCCAGCACGACTTTCTTGGGCGCGGACATTTGGATTTCCTTTCTGAGGATCGCAGGCGCGATAGCGGTTTTTTACCGCGTGGGCAAGGTGGCGTGCCTTGACACCGGCCGCGCGCGACCCCCTCTCTACGAAGCACCGCATCGCCATGGGACAAACCGCACCGTGAGGTTCCTCGCCTTCATCTGGCCGACGCTGGCCGTCCTGAATCGCCGCATCTTTCCGGGCCTGCGCCTGTCAGTGCTGCCGGTGCTGGCGGCGTTGGGCATCTGGATGGTGGGCAGGCTCTATTCCGGCACAATCGGCACCTCGGCCTCTGCAATCATCGGCTTTGTCCTGATGGAACTGCTGGCGCTCTGCTTCTGTTACGCTTGGTTCGCGATCCGCTGGCATCGCCTGCTGCTGCTGAATGAGCCCCAGACCGCGCTGGGCGGCAACTTTCCCCCGCGCGCATGGCGACGTTACGCGCTGCGCCTCTTTGCCATCGCTGCGGTTCTTACCCTGTTCAGTGGCGCCGTGAAGGTCATCAGCGGAAACATCTGGACCCTCGGCATCACCGGCGAGTGGATACGCTACATCCTCCTCTACCTGTTCCTCGGCTGGCTGTTTCACCGGCTCAGCCCGGCCTTGGCCAGCGTGCCCCTTGGCGAACCGCTGACCCGCGGCGAGGCGTGGCGCGCCACCCGTGGCGCCAACCTGCCGATCCTCGGCCTGTCCGCCGGGACGCTGGCCATCTCCACCCTGCTGGCCTTCCCGATGACGCCGCAGGGGTCCGAGATCACCGCCTTCGAGCCGCTCTACATCGTCGCGGCGTTCTGGGTGCAGGTGCTGGTCTTCACCACCTCCATCACCGTGGTCTACCGCGAGACAGTGATGCGCGCCGATCTGCGGCAGTAAGGCACTTGTCAGCCGCATGTTTCCCGTGGAACGAAGGCGCATGACCGATTTTCAAAACCTCGCCCGCGCCGCCGAAGAGGCCATGCGCGACGTGTTCCCGACGACGCCCCTGCTGCGCAACGATCACCTCTCGGCCCGCTTTGGCGCCGAGGTATATCTGAAGCGCGAGGACCTCTCTCCCGTGCGCAGCTACAAATTGCGCGGGGCCTTCAACGCCATGCGCAAGCGGCCCGATGTGTCGCTGTACGTGGCGGCGAGCGCGGGGAACCACGCGCAAGGCGTCGCCTTCATGTGCCGTCATCTTGGGGTGAAGGGCGTGATCTTCATGCCGGTGACCACGCCGCAGCAGAAGATCCAGAAGACCCGCATGTTCGGCGGGAACAACATCGAAATCCGCCTGATCGGTGACTATTTCGACGACTGCCTGCATGCCGCGCAGGCCTTCTGCGCCGAGAACGGCGGGCATTTCCTGTCGCCCTTCGACGACGAGGACGTGATCGAAGGGCAGGCCTCCGTCGCCGTGGAGATAGAGCGCCAGCTGGGCCGCATCCCCGATCACGTGGTTATTCCGGTGGGTGGCGGCGGCCTCGGGTCTGGCGTGCTGTCGTACTGGGGCACCCAGACGCAATACACCTTTGTCGAGCCTGCGGGCGGTGCCTGCCTTCGCGCCGCGCTGGCGGCGGGCAAGCCCGTGGCCCTGCCTTCTGTCAACACCTTCGCCGACGGAGCCGCAGTGGCCAAGATCGGTGAACGCACCTTTGCCCGCCTCTCCGGCGTTGGCCTCGCCAACACCCTGGCCATTCCCGAGGATCGTCTCTGCACCACCATGATGGAGATGCTGAACGTCGAGGGCATCGTGCTGGAACCCGCCGGTGCGCTGTCCATCGACGCGCTGAAGGACCTCGGGCAAAGCATCCTTGGCCGCACCGTCGTCTGCATCACCTCGGGCGGGAACTTCGATTTCGAACGGCTGCCCGAGGTCAAGGAACGCGCCCAGCGCTATTCCGGGATCAAGAAGTACTTCATCCTGCGCCTGCCACAGCGCCCCGGCGCGTTGAAGGATTTCCTCAACCTGCTCGGCCCGGACGACGACATCGCCCGGTTCGAGTACCTGAAAAAATCCGCGCGGAACTTCGGATCGGTTCTGATCGGCATCGAAACCGATGCACCGGCCAGTTTCGAGCGGCTTTTCAGCCAGCTCGATGCGCATGGGTTCAGTTACCAGGACATCACCGACGACGAGATCCTGGCACAGTTCGTGATCTGACCGCTCAGGCGGCCAACCTGTCCGGCAGGTCCTTTTCGAATTGCGACCGCGACGTCGCATAGCATTGCCGGACTTCGGCAACGGACACCACATCAGGCCGCCCGACCGAGGCGGCCTTTTCCCCCTTCAGGCACAGCTGCGCCAGTGCCTCGAACCCAAGGTTCAGCGCTGCACCCTTCAGGAAATGCATCTGTTCCTCCGTCACCACGGGATTTCCTTCTGCCTGCGCCAAAGCCGAAATCGCGCCTTCGACCTCCAGCAGGAACAGCTCGACCACTTCCTCGAAGTCCTCTGCCCCTATCTCGTCCACAAGTTCGTTCACTCGTGCCCAATCGATCATTTTCCATAACCTCCTGCTCGGGATCTCTGGGTACTCCGCCAATATGAACGCGACCTTTCAATCCTTGGGAAATTGCCTCGATTTCTAACTTTCAGACGCTGTTAAACCAGCGAGCGTACCACCATACCCAAAGACGTTTCAATAGGCGAAGGACCACGGGTGCGTGCTGACCAGCTAGATATGCCTGAACCGCTCGGCGGCTCGATCCGGCGCGTGCTGCTCGTCGATGACAGCCAGCTTCAGCTGAAGCTGGTGGGCAGCACCCTGCGCCGCTGGGGATTCGAGGTGCTGACAGCGGAATCCGGTCCCGAAGCCTTGGAAATCTGCGCCCTGACGCCCCCTGACCTTGTCCTGTCCGACTGGATGATGCCGGGCATGACGGGCCTGGAACTCTGCCGCCGCTTCCGCGAGATGGACCGCGAGACCTACGGCTACTTCATCCTCGTCACGTCCAAGAACGAGAAAGGCGATATCGCCAAGGGGCTGGATGCCGGGGCCGACGATTTCCTGTCGAAACCGGTGAACAACGACGAAATGCGCGCCCGGATCAACGCCGGCGAACGCATTCTGTCGATGCAGCTACAATTGTCGGAAAAAAATCGGGCCCTGTCCTCCGCCCTAGAGGAGTTGCAGGAGGCGCATCGCGCCATCGACAATGACCTGCGACAGGCCCGCAAGATCCAGCAATCGCTCGTTCCGGAACGGGTCTGCGAAATCGCGACGTCGCGCGTCTCGCTGCTGCTGCAACCCTGCGGCCATGTCGGCGGTGATCTCGTCGGCATGTTCCGCCCGGGCTTTGACCGGCTGGGTCTCTACAGCATCGACGTGTCCGGCCACGGCATCACTTCGGCCATGGTGACGGCGCGGGTGGCGGGCTACCTGTCCAGCGCTTTCCCGGAACAGAACATTGCGCTGGAACGGCGCTACAGCGGCTTCTACTCCATGCGCGACCCGGCCGTGACAGCAACCATGCTGAACGAACGGCTCGCCGCCGATCCCGGCGTCGAGGAATACCTGACCATGGCCTATGTCGCGGCCGACCTGACCACCGGCAAGATGCGCATGGTGCAGGCGGGCCATTCCCCCGCCCTGCTGCTGCGCGCCGGGGGCGATGTGGAATTCATTGGCGACGGCGGCCTGCCTGTCGGGCTGGTGGACGAGGTCAGCTACGACACCCACGAATTCCGCATGAAAAGCGGCGACATGCTGCTGCTCTATTCGGACGGTTTCACCGAAACCGTCATGGAAAACGGCGAGATGCTCGGCGACGACGGGCTGATCCGGCTGTTCCGCGAAAGCGCGGCTGCGGGCAGCGGTCCTGAACTGATGCAGGACATGTTCTGGCGACTCACCTGCCAGATGGGGGACAAGTACAGCCTGCATGACGACGTGTCCGCCGCCCTTCTGGAATTCGATGTGCTGAAACCGTCAGCCGAACAGACGTGACACAAACGACCGCTCGCCGGGATTGCCCAGCTCGTGCGCCGCGAGCCGCGCAGGCATCCACAGCGCTGTGTGCCCCGGCTCGGTCGGCTCGCCCAGCGGATAGACCGGATCGGCGCGGTAGATCATGCACAGCTTCTCGGCCCAGATTTCATACTCCGGCATCCAGGTGAACCGCCGGAACGCCCCCAGACGCCGCAGGTTCGCGATCTTCCAGCCGGTCTCCTCGAAGACCTCGCGATGCAGCGCCCGCACCGCGTTTTCGCCCGGGTCGATGCCGCCGCCGGGCAGCTGGAATTCCGGGTAAGGGGTCGACTGATGCGTCAGCAGCAGGTCATCCCCGCGCGGCAGGATGACGTAGGCGCCGGGCCGAAACGTATAGCGTTGACCCGCGACCGGACTGTCTCCGAACCTGCGCATGTGCCTCACCCCTTTGCGTTTGCGGCAATTGCCCTTATATGCACGCCTGACTGCCAGACCAAGGCACCCAAGAAAACCCCCAAGGATCTCGATATGAGCTTCGGTGACAAGATCGCCTGGGACGATACCGTCCTGCCCTTCCAGCTTGACCGCTCCGACATGCGGGGCCGCGTCGCGCGTCTCGATGGCGTGCTTTCCGGCGTGCTGAAACAACACGACTACCCCGATCAGGTCGAGGCGCTGGTGGCCGAGATGGCCCTGCTGACCGCCCTCATCGGCCAGACGATCAAGCTGCGGTGGAAGTTGTCGCTGCAGGTGCAGACCAATGGCCCCGTGCGCATGATCGCGACGGATTACTACGGCCCCGAGGCCGAAGGTCAGCCGGCCCGCATCCGTGCCTATGCCAGTTTCGACCGCGACCGGATCACCGACGCACCGCCGTTCCAGCAGTTGGGCAGTGGCTACTTCGCCATTCTCATCAACCAGGGCGAGGGCACGCAGCCCTATCAGGGGATTGTTCCGATCGCCGGGAACAGCTTGTCGGATTGCGCCGCCGCGTATTTTGCCCAGTCGGAACAGTTGCCGACCACCTTCGCCCTGACCTACGGCAAATCGACGGAGGCGGGCGGCGAGGAGCATTGGCGCGCGGGTGGCATCATGTTGCAGCACATGCCAAAGGCCTCGCCCTTCGCCAAGGATCTGCCCTCCGAGGACGACGGCGTCTTGCGTGCACACGACCTGCTGGACGACGACACCAAGGAGAACTGGAACCGCGTCAACGCGCATCTGGCGACCGTCGAAGAGCTGGAGCTGATCGGCCCCAGCGTTCCCCCGACCGAGCTGCTGGTCCGCCTGTTTCACGAGGAACAGCCGCGCGTTTACGACAGCCAGCCGGTGCGTTTCGGCTGTACCTGCTCCGAAGAGCGCGTGCGCCAGTCCCTGTCGATCTACTCGGCCAAGGACATTTCGCGCATGACCACGGACGAGGGCACCGTGACCGCCGACTGCCAGTTCTGTGGCACGCACTACGTGCTCGACCCCAAGACGGTCGGCTTCGAGGCCGAGAAACCGGCGGAGCCCGGGGCAGAGACCAAGACGGATGGAAACTGACCGCCAGATCGACCTGTTGAGGCGGGCGCTTGATGTGCCCGCCGGGCCTTCGTCGGATTTCGACCTGAACCCGGCCTTCGCGCTCCCCGAGGGGCGCAAGCTGCGGCCCGCCGGGGTTCTCGTCGCCTTTCAGCCCGGTCCGAACGGTCTGGACCTGCTGTTGACCAAGCGCTCCAGCCACTTGAAACACCACCCCGGCCAGATCGCCTTTCCCGGTGGCAAGGTCGATCCCGGTGACGCCGATGAGGTTGCCGCTGCCCTGCGCGAGGCGCACGAAGAGGTCGGCCTCGACCCGGCAAACGTCCAGGTCCTCGGCACCCTGCCCGCCCATGAGACCGTGACCGGCTTCACCGTAACCCCGGTGCTGGCACTGATCCGCGCGCCGTTCCAGCCCGTGCCGGAGCCGGGCGAGGTGGACGAGGTCTTCCTCACCCCCTTCTCGCATGTCACCAACCCGGTCCGTTTCAACATCGAAGGCCGCCGCTGGCGCGGGCAACGCAGGCTCTATTACGCCGTGCCTTACGGGCCTTATTACATCTGGGGCGCCACCGCGCGTATGCTGCGCGGACTGGCAGAACGGGTAAACGGATGACGGACATCCACGGCGACTGGCTGGACAACCCCGCGACGCAGGCGGTGATGAAGATGCTCGAGGACGGCGGGCATCAGGCCTATGCCGTCGGCGGCTGCGTCCGCAACGCCCTGCTCGGCGCGCCTGTCGCCGACGTGGATATCTCCACCGACGCGCGCCCGCAGCGGGTGATGGACTTGGCGCAGGCCGCGGGGCTGAAGGCGGTTCCGACAGGCATCGACCACGGCACCGTGACGGTGGTGGCCGAGGGCGAGGGCTTCGAGGTCACAACCTTTCGCGCTGATATAGAGACTGATGGCCGCCGCGCCGTGGTGCATTTCGCCGATGACATGCACGCCGACGCGGTGCGGCGCGATTTCACCATGAACGCGCTCTATGCCGACCGCCGGGGCCGGGTTCATGACCCGCTGAACGGCCTGCCCGACCTGCGCGCCCGGCACCTGCGGTTCATCGAGGACGCCGACACCCGCATCCGCGAGGACTACCTGCGCATCCTGCGCTTCTTCCGGTTTTATGCGTGGTACGGCGATCCCGAACAGGGCATGGACCCCGACGCGCTGTCCGCCATTGCTTCGAACCTCGACGGCCTTGACCAACTGTCCCGCGAACGGATCGGTCACGAGCTGGTGAAACTCCTCACCGCGCCGGATCCCTATGCCGCCACCTGTGTCATGGCCCGCACCGGTGTCCTGACCCACGTCCTGCCCGGCGTGACAGAGGCCCCGCTTGGCCCGCTTCTTATGCACGAAACCGCGCTGAGCCTGCCGCCCGACCCGCTGCGCCGCCTCGCCGTGATCGGCTTCCACGACGGCGCATCGCTCCGGCTGTCCAAGGCGCAGCAACGCCAACTCGAGCTGTATCAGAGCCTGATATCCGGCCCCCAGACGCCCCGCGAAATCGCTTATCGCCATGGCGAAACCATCGCAAAGGACACCCTCGCCCTGCGCGCTGCCAGCTTTGGCGCGCCTCTCGACACCAGCCCCCTGCCCCATCTGCGCACCGCCGCCACCGCGCAATTCCCGGTAAAGGCCCGCGATCTGCCCGACCTCCACGGCCCCGCTATCGGCGCCGCGCTGAAGCGCCTTGAAACGCAGTGGATCGCCTCCGGTTTCACCCTCGACAAATCCGCGCTCCTGTCGCGGCTCTAAATGCGTGACAACAGCACGCATACACGCTAAACCCTCCCTGAACACATTCGGAGTCACCTTGATGGAAATCGTAAGGTCCCTGCCCAGCTTTGTCTGAGTGACCCAGCGAACGCGGGCCTGCTCGACATCCGAGCCCCCGCGCCCATCATCCTGCCCGATCCACGCCAGACAAAGGCGACCCGAATGTTCCGTTTCTTTGAAAACCTCGTCGATCCCTACACGCCCTATACCGCCAGCGACACGCCGCCCACGCGGCTGGTGCCGTTTCTGCTGCAATTCACCCGGCCCTTCCGCACGGTCTTTCTGCTCGCGACCTTCACCTCGATCCTGACCGCCGCGATCGAGATCGGCCTGCTCGCCGCCATGGGCTGGGTCGTGGACATCCTCGAAGGCGATCCCGCGCAGGTCTGGGGGGCCCACGGGGCCACCTTGATCGCGCTGGGCCTCTTCCTGCTGTTCCTGCGCCCGCTTCTTAGCGCCATCGACGTGGCGTTGCTGAACCAATCCGTCATGCCGAACCTCGGAACGCTGGTGCGGTATCGCGCCCACGGCCACGTGCTGCGCCAGTCCGTCGGCTGGTTCGAGAACGACTTTGCCGGGCGCATCGCCAACCGCATCGTCCAGACGCCCCCCGCCACGGGCGAGGTCGCGTTCCAGATCTTCGACGCCATGACCTTTTCCATCGCCTATATCGTCGGCGCGCTGGTTCTGCTGGGCGATTCCGACCCGCGCCTGATGATTCCGCTTGTGGGCTGGGTGGTGCTCTATGGCCTGCTGATCCGCTGGACCGTGCGCAACGTCGCCCCCGCCTCGCAGGCCTCGTCCGAGGCGCGCTCGCAGTTCACGGGCCGCGTGGTGGACAGCTACACCAACATCCAGTCGGTGAAGATGTTCGCCCACAACGACACCGAACTCGACTACGCGAAAGAGGCGATAGAGGACGCGCGCCAGACCTTCATGCGGGAAATGCGGCTCTATACCACCATGGATCTGCTGCTGAACACGCTGAACGGCGTGCTGGTGGTTGGGGTTGTCGGCCTCGCGCTGGGGCTGTGGATGCAGGGCAGCGCCACGGCGGGCGCGGTGGCGGCGGCTTCTGCCTTGGTGCTGCGGCTCAACGCCATGACCGGCTGGATCATGTGGGCCACGACCTCCCTGTTCCGCGAACTGGGCGTCATCCGCGAAGGGATGGAGACCATCGCCCAGCCCATTGCCCTGACCGACGCGCCCGGCGCACAGCCCCTGCGCCTGACCGAGGGCCGCGTCGAGCTGCGCAATCTCTCGCACCACTACGGCCAGAAACAGGGCGGGCTGGACCGCATCACGCTGGACATTCCGGCGGGGCAGAAGGTCGGCCTGATCGGGCGGTCCGGCGCGGGGAAGTCCACGCTGGTGAAGCTGCTCCTGCGGTTCTACGATCCGGAATCCGGCCAGATCCTCATCGACGGTCAGGACATCACGCAGGTCACGCAGGACAGCCTGCGGCACGCGATCGGCATGGTTCAGCAGGATTCGAGCCTGTTGCACCGCTCCGTCCGCGACAACATCCTCTATGGTCGCCCCGACGCGACCGAGGCGCAGATGATCGAGGCCGCGAAACAGGCGCAGGCGCATGACTTCATCCTCGGCCTCACCGACCCCGAGGGGCGCACCGGCTATGATGCCCATGTCGGCGAACGCGGCGTGAAGCTGTCGGGCGGCCAGCGCCAGCGCGTGACGCTCGCCCGCGTGATCCTCAAGGACGCGCCGATCCTGCTTCTGGACGAGGCCACCAGCGCGCTCGATTCTGAGGTCGAGGCCGCCATTCAGGACACCCTCTACGGCATGATGCAGGGCAAGACGGTGATCGCCATCGCGCACCGCCTGTCCACCATCGCCCGGATGGATCGCATCCTCGTGATGGATCGCGGCCAGATCGTCGAAGACGGCACCCATGACGCGCTTTTGTCCGCAGGCGGGCTATATGCCTCGTTCTGGGCGCGCCAGTCGGGCGGGTTCCTCGATATCGACGAGGGCGACGAAGAGGCCCAGAAAGAGACGGACCAATGATCGCGCAGACCATCCGCAGGGCAGGGGCCCTGATCGACACCCGCGCCTCGGCCGAAGGCCCGCCGCCGCGCACCCTCGCGCGCTTCATCCGCTGGGCGCTGCGCGGCGCCTGGCCGGTCATCGCGCTGGGCGCGGTGATTTCCCTGTCGGCGGGCCTGACAGAGGTCGCCTCGATGTACCTCCTCGGGCTGATCGTCGACGTGGTGGGCGAAACAGGCTCTATCATGGCGCATTGGCCGCTGTTCCTGTCGGCCATCGTGCTGATGATGGTCATCCGACCGGCGCTCTTCGGCGGCCTTGCCCTGACGCAGACTGTCATGATCGGGCCGAATGTCTTCAACCTCGTGATGACGCGGCTCTATCGCTGGACCATCGACCAGTCGGTGACCTTCTTCGACAACGACTTCGCCGGGCGCCTGGCGCAGAAGAAGGTACAGGCGGCGAACTCCCTCACCGAAACCGTGATCGAAAGCGTCAATGCCCTGACGCTCGGCCTCGCCACCGTCATCGGCACCGCCGCTCTGCTGGGCGCGGTCAACGCCTGGCTGATGCTGATCCTCGCCGCGTGGTTCGTGCTGTACCTGTGGTTCCTGAAACGCCACCTGCCGACGATCCGCGCCCGCTCTGCCGCGCGCGCCGGGGCGCGGGCCATGGTCTCCGGCCAAGTGGTGGACACCCTGTCGAACATCAAGACGGTGAAGCTGTTTGCCGGGCGCCAGCGCGAGGACGCCATGACGCTCGGCGCGCTCGACGACCTGCGCGGCAAGGCGCTGACCTTCGGCGAGGCCACCACCACCTTCCGCCTTGGCCTGATCTGCATCGCGGGGCTGCTGCCCGTCGGCCTGATCGGCGCGGCGGTCGCCCTGCGCGGCACCGTCACGGCGGGCGACATCGCGGCCATCGGCGGGGCGTCGCTGCGACTGGCACAGATGACGGGGTGGATCAGCTTCTCCATCATGGTGATCTCGGGCCACCTGGGCGAGGTCGAGGACGGCATGAACACGCTCTCCGTCGCCCACGACCTGACCGACAGCCCCGACGCCGGGACGCTCACCGTGCCGCAAGGCCAGATCCATTTCGACCACGTCACCTTTACCTATGGCGGCGAGGCCGGCGGCCTGCACGGCGTCGACCTGACCATTCAACCCGGCGAAAAACTGGCCATCGTCGGTGCCTCGGGCGCCGGGAAATCCACCCTCGTCGCCCTCCTGATGCGTCTCTATGACACCGAGAAAGGCGCGGTCCTGATCGACGGCCAGAACGTCGCGACCGTGACGCAGGACAGCCTCCGCCAACAGATCGGCATGGTCACGCAGGAGACGTCGATGTTCAACCGCTCGGCGCTGGACAACATCCGCTACGGTCGCCCCGACGCCACCGAACAGGAGGTGATCGCCGCCGCCAAACGCGCCGAAGCGCATGAGTTCATCCTGACACTCAGGGACCACAAGGGCCGCGAGGGCTACGCCGCGCACCTGGGCGAGCGCGGCGTGAAACTGTCGGGCGGCCAGCGCCAGCGCATCGCCCTTGCCCGCGCCATCCTCAAGGACGCGCCGATCCTGGTGCTGGACGAAGCCACCTCCGCCCTCGATTCCGAGGTCGAAGCCTCCATCCAGACCGCCCTCGACGCCGTGATGCAGGGCAAGACCGTGCTGGCCATCGCGCACCGCCTGTCCACTATCTCGCAGATGGACCGCATCATCGTGCTGGACGAAGGCCGCATCGCCGAGCAAGGCACGCATGACCAGCTTTTGCGTGCCAATGGCCTCTATGCGCGCTATTGGGACCGCCAGTCCGGGGGCTTCCTCGGTGACAGCCGGGACGCCGCCGAATGATCCGTACCTTCCTTCCCGAAGTCGACGCCTTCCAGCCCGCCGAAGGTCCTCCACCACAGGGGCTGTTCCGCTTCATGCGCTGGGCGCTGCGCGGCGCGGAAAAGCCGATCCTTCTGGCCACGGGCGTGACCTTCCTCACGGGTATGTCGGAACTGGTCGCCGCGCGCTTCACCGGCTGGGTGATCGACAGCGCCGCCGCCACCGGCCCCGGTGCCTTCTGGGAGCCGTTCTGGCCCATCGTCGTCTTTGGCCTGGTGTTCTTCCTGCTGGTGCGCCCCCTGCTGTTCGTGGCGGATGCCTCTGTTTCTGCCGTGATGCTGCATCCGGGGCTCTACCCGCTCGTGCTGTCGCGGGTCAGCCGCTACACGCTGGGACATTCAATGTCCTTCTTCGACAACGACTTTGCCGGGCGGATAAGCCAGAAAGCCATCCAGGTCGCGCGCTCGATCACCGATCTCGTGCACGACATGACCGACGTCATCGTCTATTCGCTGGCGATGTTCATCGGCTCCTTCGTGCTGCTGGCCGGGATCGACTGGCGGCTGCTGCTGACCTTTGCCGTCTGGGGCGTGTTCTATTACGCCACGCTGCGGTTCTTCATCCCGCGGGTCCAGACGCGGTCGGCCAGGCGGGCAGGGGCACGCACCATGGTCACCGGGCAACTGGTGGACACGCTGTCCAACATGTCGACGGTCAAGCTGTTCGCCCGCGACGACGCCGAGGACCGCGCGCTGAAATCCGCGCTGCAAGGCTACCGCGCCACCAGCCAGGATTTCGGCGAACTCTCCGCCGTGTTTCGCATGGCGCTGATGACGCTGGGCGGCGTGCTGCCCATGGTGTCGATCCTTGGCGCGCTCTACCTGTGGTCCACGGGCGTGGCGAGCGCGGGCGATATCGCCATGACCGCCATGATTACCACCCGCCTGTCGATGCTGACCAACCGGCTGGGCCGCTCGATGATCACCATCTTCACCCAGGTGGGCGAGATCGAGGACGGCATTGGCACCCTGACCCCACCGCACGCCATCACCGACCGCCCCGGAGCGGCGGCCCATGCACCGCGCGGGCCGGTGCGCTTCGATCGCGTGGGTTTTGCCTACGGGGGCGAGAAAAGCGCGTTGCGCGACTTCGACCTGACAATTGCCGAGGGCGAGAAGGTCGCCCTAGTCGGAGCCTCCGGTGCCGGGAAGTCCACCGCCGTGTCGCTACTGCTGCGCTTGCACGAGGTGGAACAGGGGCGCATCACGCTGGGCGGCACCGACATCCGCGATCTGCAACAGGCAGCCCTGCGCGAGGCGATTGCCGTGGTGCGTCAGGACACCTCGATGTTCAACCGCTCCGCCATGGACAACATCCGCTATGGCCGCCCCGATGCCACCGAGGCCGAGGTCCACGCCGCCGCCCGCCGCGCCTCGGCGCATGACTTCATAATGGGGTTGAAGGACGCCAAGGGCCGCGAGGGCTATGACGCCCGCCTGGGCGAGCGTGGCGTGAAACTGTCCGGCGGCCAGCGCCAGCGCATCGCCCTGGCCCGCGCCATCCTCAAGAACGCCCCGGTTCTGGTGCTGGACGAGGCGACCAGCGCGCTGGATTCCGAAGTCGAGGCAGAGATCCAGCAGGCGCTGGGCGAAGTCATGCAGGGCAAGACCGTGCTGGCCATCGCCCACCGCCTGTCCACCATCGCCGCCATGGACCGCATCGTCGTGCTGGACCATGGCCGCATCGTGGAACAAGGCACGCATGACGAGCTTCTGGTGCAACAGGGTCTTTATGCGCGCTACTGGACGCGGCAGTCGGGCGGGTTCCTGGGTTCCGAGGCGGCCGAGTAGCCCCCGGCCTCTGGTCTGCGCCCTCGGGCTGGGCTAGTGAGTATTTCTGCCAAGAAGAAACAGGGGTCAGGGTCCATGTCCGAACAGATTCGCGTGACGGTCGAACGGCTGGGGCACCTTGGTGACGGCATCGCGGCCCATGACGGGACGCCCATCTACGTCCCCGGCGCGCTGCCGGGCGAGGTGGTCGAAGGCGCCGTGGACAACGGCGTCATGGACGCGCCCAAGATCGTGACCCCGGTGGCCGAGCGCATTTCTCCGCCCTGTCGCCATGCCAAGGCCTGTGGTGGCTGCCAGTTGCAGCACGCCGACTACGCATTCGTCACCCGCTGGAAGCAAGAGGTCGTGACCCGCGCGCTGACCGCTCAGGGGTTGGAGGCCGAGATGCGGCCCTGCATCGTCTCGCCGCCACAGTCGCGCCGCCGCGCCGGGTTCTCTGCCCGCCGCACGAAGAAGGGCGCGCTGGCGGGCTTCCACGCCAAGGGTTCGGACGTGGTGATCGCCGTCCCCGACTGCCAACTTGTGCGCCCCGTCATCGCCAATGCCCTGCCACTGGCCGAGGCGCTGGCCGTTGCCGGTGCCTCCCGCAAGGGCGAGCTGTCTGTGATGGTGACGGACAGCGACGCGGGCCTCGACATCAGCGTGCGCGGCGGCAAGCCCATCGACGATCTGTTCCGCGTCGAACTGGCGAATATCGCGCAACAGCACGACCTCGCGCGGCTCACATGGGACGACGAGGCGCTGACCTTCCGCCCCGCCTACCAGACATTCGGCGCGGCGCAGGTCGTGCCTCCGCCGGGAGCCTTCCTGCAAGCCACCGCCGAGGGTGAGGCCGCCCTGCTGGCCGGTGTCCGCGAGGCGCTGAATGGCGCGACCCATATCCTCGACCTGTTCGCAGGCTGTGGCACCTTTGCCCTGCCGCTGGCCGATCAGGCGCGCGTCCACGCCGCCGAGGGCGAGCGGGCCATGGTGCAGGCGCTCGACAAGGGGTGGCGGCAGGCGCAGGGTCTGAAGCACGTTACCCACGAGGCGCGCGACCTCTTCCGCAACCCGCTGCTGCCTGACGAACTGGCCCGCTTTGACGGCGTGGTCATCGACCCGCCCCGCGCCGGGGCCGAGGCGCAAGTCGCGCAAATGGCCAAGGCACGCATCCCGCGAATCGCCTTCGTCTCCTGCAATCCCGTGACCTTTGCCCGGGACGCTGCGACCCTGACCCAGGCAGGCTACAAACTCGACTGGGTGCAGACCGTCGACCAGTTCCGCTGGTCCACTCATGTCGAGCTTGTCGCCCAACTCACGTTGGCGTGAAACCGCCCATGCCCCCCGCTTACGGAGGGTTCAGAAAACGTGTATAACACTTCGCAAAACACACGAGGGGCAGTGTGATGCGTTTTCTGAAGCTTGGACTTTTGCTGGTCATGGCGCTGGTCATTTCGGCCTGTAGCCAGCCGAAATACTACAATTATCGCGGGCCGGAGGTGACGCAGGTCGTCGTCAACAAGTCCGAGCGGCGCATGTACCTGCTGCACAACGAGGACGTGCTGAAATCCTACGACATAGGCCTCGGCTTTGCGCCGCAGGGCCACAAGCAGGTCGAAGGCGACGGCAAGACGCCCGAGGGCGTCTACTACATCGACCGCCGCAATCCGAACTCCAGCTTCCACCTGTCGATCGGCATCAGCTACCCGAACAATCAGGATCGCGCGATTGCGTCGTCGATGGGCAAAAGCCCGGGCGGCGACATCTTCATCCACGGGCAGGGCAACGGCTACCGCAAGGGCGCGCCAAAGGACTGGACCGCAGGCTGCATCGCGGTCACCGACAAGCAGATCCGCGATGTCTATTCCATGGTGCGCGACGGGACGCCGATCGTCATCAATCCCTGAGGGCCCAGGCCCATCCATCGCAACCACCACCGCCCGGCCCTGCGCCGGGCGTTTTGTTTTGCACGTTCCGGGCGTCTTGTAGGTTTCGAAAACTAGACTTGCGCGAATCTCCCTGAATGGGAACGTTGCCATTCATATTCCCGCCTCAGGCTGTCTCGCCCACCGGCACCCCATATTTTGAGCACCGGATCTCATGGTCAAGCGCGTCCATATCGCCTGTCTTGTTCTGTTCGGAGCCGTCACCGTGGCCGGTCTTGCCAGCACCTCCGCGGCGCTCTCGGGGCGTGACAAGCCGACGGCCATTGCGACCCTTGGTGCGACACTCCTGTCGTCCGGTCCGATCCAGCAAGGCCACGCGAGCCTCGCCTGCCAAGCCTGCCACGACCCGGCCCCCGGTACGCTGCGCCAGCAGATGCAGGTCCTCGCGCGCGGCACGCCCGTCGACGTGGGGTTTTCGCCCGTGAACAGTGCCATCTGCGCCGACTGCCACGACCGGCCCGCGGACCGTCACCCGATCCATCGCTTCAATGAACCGCGCTTTCGCAAGGCTCTGGACACGGTGCAGGCCAACACCTGTCTCGGATGCCATTCGGAGCACGAAAACCGCCGCCTGCACCGCGCAGATACCGGCTTCCGTGCCGCCTGTCACGCCGACCTGACCCTGAAACGTGACCCGCTGGACGTGCCGCACGTCACGCTGGTGAAACAGGACAACTGGCAAAGCTGCCTCACCTGCCACGATTTCCACGGCAACCACGCCCACTCACCGCAGACCCGGATGCAGGCTGCCTTCCCGCTCGAGGCGGTGAACGCCTATTTCGCCGACGGTCCCTCGCCCTATGGCCTGAAACCCCTCACCGCGAAGGACGCGCGATGAAACGCTTCATTCTCGCCAGCCTGTCCCTGATCTGCCTCGCCATCTACCTCTACGTTACTGCGCCACCGCCTCTGGAGGCCGCGGCGCCGCAGCAGGACCGCACCATTCCCGCCGCGCAGATGTTTGAGGCGGTGAATGCGATCAACGCCGCTGCGCGACAGATCTACACCGCGCGCATCGTCGGGCAGGGCAAGACTGCCGGCCTTGCCTTCAACGAGGACTGGAAAGAGCAGGGCGTCGAGGCCGGGCCGCTTCCGGCGCTGTTCCTGCGCGAGGTCTCCGCCAATCTCGAAAGGATGCCTGTGCCGCTCGGGCTCTACCTTGGCTCGGACAAGCCGATCAATCCATCGAACAAGTTCGCGGACGACTCCTCGACCGCCTACACGCAAGTCCTCGCCACCCGTGCCCCGGTGATCGAAACTCTGGTGGACTATGGCAAGGTGGCGATGTTCCCCGACTTTGCCTCGGCTCAGCCCTGCGTGACCTGCCACAACGAACACGTCGATTCGCCCAAGACCGACTGGAAGATGGACGACGTCATGGGCGCGACGACATGGACATGGCCGGATGACATGGTGTCCGACACTGAAATGGACGCGGCCATCCGTGCAACCTACGGCGCGGTTGCGCTGGCCTGGGATGGTTACCTGAAAAAGGCCACGCTGTTCGGCACGCCGCCCGAAATCGGCGCGGTCTGGCCGGGGGAGGGGCGGCACGCGCTTCCCGACACCGAAACCTTCATGCGCGCTGTGCTCGACGTTACGGCCGCTCCGGTCATGGCGCAGAAATTGGCCGCAACAGGGGCGTTGCCATCCGGGGCGCAGGAGGGAGCCGAGTGATGGACCTCAAGCGTATCCTTCCCCTGAACGCCCTGGTCTTGGGTGCGGGGCTGCTGGCGGTCGCGGCTGGTCTCTCAGGCATCCACCCCTTGCTGACCATTGGTCCCGCGTTGCGAATCGTTACCGGGCTGGCATTGCTCGGACTGCTGCTGTGGATGGTGCAGATCGTGGTGAACCGACTGCTTCGCCGGGGCGACTCGCACCGCGACCTCAGCCGCCACCGTCAAACGGCCGTGGCGGCGACACTGCTGTTCGTGGTGCATGCCACGGCCAGCGGTTATCTCTGGACGCGTGGCCTGTGGGTGCTGTTCGTGGTTGCCGCCCTCAGCAGCTTCCTCGCCCGCTCGCAGGTGCGATTCCACACGCGACGGGCGTTCCTGCTCCAATACGGGCTGCACAGCCTCGCCGGAACCGCGGCGCTTTCCGCGGGTCTCTGGCATGGCATCGTCGCCATCGCGTTCCGCTAGGGCTTTCGCCCAAAAATCAGGCAGATCAGCTTTGCGTGCCGGGAATGGCCGCCATGCCCGGAGCGCCCAGAACCATGCACCACCAGATCTTGCCGTTCTGTTCCTGGTGCCAGGCAAAGCCCATCTGCGATGCCGACGAATCGAGGATCACACGGCGCGTCGGTTCCTCTTCCATCCAGGCGGACAGGGTCTCCAGCTCGGTCTCGTAGGTTTCCGAGATCGTCTCGCCCACCAGTCGACCGTTGTAGCCCACACGCTGAACGCGATCGACCGGCGACGATCCGTCCGAGCCAAAGTGCCAGGGACGGTTCTGCACCGACATATCCCGCGCGTGAGTCGCAGCAGCAGCCTGCAACTTCGCGTCGAGCGACAGCGCCTGTGCCCCCGAGGCTGCGCGCAACGCATTCACCGCGTCCAGCATCCGGTACTCGATCTGGCCGCGCTGGGCCGCACCAATGCGATACAGGCGCGGCAACGGCTTGCCGTCCGGACCGATTCCACCACCCGACGGCGCGGGCGAGGTGGTGCAGGCTGCCACGGCTGCAACGGAGGACAGGGCAAGAAAGGCACGACGGTTCATATGGAAAGCTTTCGGATGGCTGTTTCCCCTGCATTAGCGAAAGGAGCGTTGCCAATCAAACCCACATCGGCGTGAGACTGCCCAAACACGACCCTTTGAATTGCGACTGTCGCATCTGAGCCATATTATGCCGACCGGCAGGATATTTTTCGTCTGAGAGGATAGACCATGGCTGATTGGTCGCAGAACAAGCTGGGTCGCCGTGCGTTCCTGGCCTCCACCGCCGCCGCATTGGCGACACCCGCATTCGCACAGAACGTCAACGACGGCTCCACCACCGAACTGGAACGCGAGATCGACACTTCGGTGCGCCGCAACATCTCCAGCTTCCGCACGCTGGACTGGCAGCCGTATTTCTCGAACCTGACGAAGGGCGCCGTGCTGGTCGACATCTCGTCGCGCGCGCTGCACTACTGGGAAGAGAACGGCACCTACCACCTGTACCCGTGTTCCGTTCCGCTGACCGAGGACCTGACGCGCCGTGGCCGCACCCAGATCGTGCTGAAGGACCCCGAGCCCGATTGGCGGCCCACGCCCTCGATGAAGATCCGCAACCCCGAGTGGCCCGATTACGTCGGCCCCGGCCCGGACAACCCCCTTGGCACCCGCGCCATGCACCTCAGCTGGACCTACTACCGCATCCACGGCACGCACGACACGCGCAAGATCGGTCGTCGCTCGTCGAACGGCTGCATCGGCATGTACAACGAGCATGTCGAACAGCTGTACGAGATGGCCCTTGTGGGCACTCAGGTGTTGCTAATTTGACGACAAGACGGCGGCGGGCGGATTTCGGAGGTTAACTAGCAATTGCAAACGCTTCGAAATGCTGCTTAGAACGAGTCACGAGGTAAGTCTTGGGTGCCTGCTGTCCGCACATCTGTGTTTAAGGCAGGCGAATATCTGGAGGATATAATGAAGAAACTCGCACTCGCCGCCGCTTTCGGTGTTGCCGCTACTTCCGCAATGGCCGGTTCCTATGCAAAGGACGACGTGGTCATGGAAGTCGAGCCGGTTGTTGTTGTTGAAGAGACCCAGGCGTCTTCTTCTTCCGCAGCTCTGCTCATCCCGCTGCTGCTGATCGCGATCGTTGCAGCCGCAGCCAACAACTAATTGGCTCGGCACCTGCCCGAGGGCAGGTTGCAATCAGACATAGGAAAAGGCGGTGCGACGGCGCCGCCTTTTTCTTTTGTTACAATGGTTAAGAAAGGCCCGCCCCGCAGGGCAGGCCATCGTCCCGCAGGCCGGATCAGCCGATCCAGCCGCCCAGATTTTCAGCGATCACCGTGGACAGCGCCTCGATATGCGCGTCGTCATCGTTGAGGCAGGGGATATAGGTAAAGCTCTCGCCGCCGGCGTGCTCGAAGCTCTCCTTGATCTCCTCGTTGATCTCTTCCAGCGTCTCGATGCAGTCCGCCGAAAACGCCGGAGCAACCACTGCGATCCGCTTTATCCCGTCCTCTGCCGCCAGCCGGGCGACCTCTTCGACAGTGTAGGGACGCAGCCATTCCTCGGGGCCGAACTGGCTCTGGAAGGTGGTCTTGATCCTCGAATCGTCCCAGCCCAGACGTTCTTTCAGCAGGCGAGTCGTCTTCTGGCACTGGCAATGATAGGGGTCGCCCTCCATCAGGTAGCGCTGCGGGAGACCGTGGTAGGAACAGATCAGCAATTCCGGCTCTTGCTGCGCTGCGGCATAAGCGCGCTCCACCGAGGCGGCCAGCGCCTCAATGTACTTGGGATGCTCGAAATAGGGATCGACCACGCGGGCCGTCGGCTGCCACTTCTGCTCCATCAGGGCGCGGAAAAACTGGTCGTTCGCCGTGGCCGAGGTCGCGCCCGCGTACTGCGGATAGAGCGGAAAGAACAGGATCTTGCGACAGCCCTTGGCGATCAGTTCCTCGACCTTCGACTTGGTCGAAGGATTGCCGTAGCGCATGCAGAAATCCACCTCGACCGCGTCGCCGTACATGTCCGCCATCTTCGCCGCGATTTTCAGCGTCTTGGCCTTGGTGATCGTCATCAGCGGCGATTCATCCGCTTCGTGGTTCCAGATCGACCGATAGGCCGCACCCGAGGTAAAGGGCCGTTTTGCCAGGATCACCGTCTGCAACAGCGGTTGCCACTTCCATTTCGGGTAGTCGATGACCCGCTGGTCCGACAGGAATTCCGACAGGTAGCGCCGCATCGACCAGTAATCATGCCCGTCCGGGGTGCCGAGGTTGGCGAGCAGGATGCCCACCTTGCCCATGCGGACCTTGGGGTGGTCTGCAGCGGCGTGGGCAGGGCGTGTGCCCCCGGTCTGGTCGTCAAGCATCGGTTACGTCCCCTTTTCGGAATATGTCGGCGCCATAGGTAACGCCGACCTCTATACGGTCAATCCTTCAGACTGGTTTCATCTGTCCCCAGCACCTGCGCCAGACGATGCGTCGCAGACCCGGGCCGCAGCGGTTGCGGCTGGCTGGCGTCCGGCGCCCAGCCCGTCAGCGTAATCATCTCAAAGGTCGCCGCGACCCGCCCGTCTTCCGTGGCAAAGCTCTCGGCATAGATCTGCGCTGCCCGCAGCAGCACGGCGCGGCGCGTGGCATGACGCAGACGCCCCGCCAGCGCGTTGCCCTCGCCCATGGCGCGCAACTCCTTCATCAGGTGCAGCGGCGTGGCGTAGGTCGCGCGCAGCGGCGCGGCATCGGCCACCGGCAAGGCCAGCCCCGCCCGCTGCATCAACGCGCCAAGGTCGCGAATATCCCCCATCGGCAGCACACGCGGGCTCAGACCGCCTGTCACCTCGGTTTCGGCCTGTCCCAGCGCCGCGCGCAGCTCGTGCAGCGTCTGCCCGCCCAGCGTCAGCACAAGCGCCATGCCGTCGGGCTTCAGCGCGTGCCGCAGCTGGATCAGCTGCCCCACCGGATCGTCCGCCCAATGCAGACACAGCGCGTGGATCACCAGATCATGCGCGCCGGGCTCCAGCGCCAGCACCTCGGTGTCCTCGACGATGCACGCATCGGGGGTGCTCTCGCGCCACAACTCGGGGAAAGGCGTCACCACCGCCGGGGCCGTAAACTTTCTGTTAACCATTCCCAACCGATCCTCGGCCTCGTCCCGGGCAAGGTCATGCAGAAACAGGGCCGAGCGGTCGGCCCGGGCGCGGTTGCGGCGCAGCGCGTCGCGGTCGGTAAGGCGAGGAGGCATATCCATATGCGTGCAGATAATTTCTGGACGACCCAGATGCAAACCCTCGTTCAACTGGTCTTTCCCCCACGCTGCCTGTCTTGCGGTGGGCTGGTCGAGACGGACTTCGGCCTCTGCGGCGACTGCTGGCACCAGACGCGGTTCGTCACCGGGCTGGCCTGCGACCTTTGCGGGGTGCCGCTGGCGGGCGATTCCTCGGGTGTGGAACACTGCGACGAATGCCTGACCATCGCGCGGCCCTGGACCCACGGGCGCGCGGCGCTGGTGTACAAGGACGTCGGGCGGCGGCTGGTTCTCGCGCTGAAACACGGCGACCGGCAGGACATCGCCAAGCCCGCCGCGCAATGGATGGCCCGCGTCACCCGACCCATCGCCCAGCCCGACATGCTGGTCGTCCCGGTGCCGCTGCACCTGCACCGCCACCTCGCCCGGCGCTACAACCAGTCCGCCCTGCTGGCCCGCGCCCTCGCGTCGCAGCTCGGCCTCGACTGGTGCCCCGACGCCCTGGAACGCCGACAGGCAACACCCTCCCTCGACGGCAAGACCCGCGCCCAACGCTTCGAAACCCTCGCGGGCCGCATCACCGTGCCGGACCTGCGCACCAGCCTGATCGCCGGTCGCCCCGTTCTGATTGTCGATGACGTGATGACCACGGGCGCGACCCTCGCCGCCTCCTCTGACGCCTGTCTTGCCGCAGGAGCAACAGAGGTTTGCATATCGGTTCTGGCACGCGTCGCGCAGGAGGACTAAGTTCCCTCTCAAGGGGCCATCCGGCCCGTAAAGGGAACGCGCCATGCAACACGTTGAAATCTATACCTCGCCGCTCTGCGGCTTTTGCCACGCGGCCAAGCGCCTGCTCAATCAGAAGGGCGTCGAGTTCCACGAGATCGACGTTCTCAAGGAACCGGCCCGCAAGTCCGAGATGATGGACCGCGCCCATGGCCGCCACACCGTGCCGCAGATCTTCATCGGCGAAACCCATGTCGGCGGCTGCGACGACCTGTATGCACTGGACCGTGCCGGGAAACTCGACGCCCTGCTGGCCGGGTGATGCGGGTCGCGCTCCTCCAGATGACCTCTTCGGACGACCCCGGGGAGAACCTCGCCACCCTGCGCGAGATGCTGAAGGCCGCACGCGCCGCCGGGGCGGTCATGGCCCTGACGCCCGAAGTGACGAACTGCGTCTCCATGGACCGCGCCCACCAGGCGGCTGTGCTGCGCCCACAGGTCGAGGACCCGACCCTCGCAGGCGTCCGCGAGGAGGCGCGGGCCCAAGGCCTCTGGGTGCTGCTGGGCTCGCTGGCACTGAAATCCGACCCGCCCGAGGACCGCTTCGCCAACCGCTCCCTCCTTGTCTCACCGAAAGGCGAGGTCACGGCGCACTACGACAAGATGCACATGTTCGACGTGCAGGTGTCCGAGACGGAGACCTACCGCGAATCTTCCGGCTACGCGCCCGGGTCGCGTGCCGTGCTGACACAGGCCGCAGGGGCGACCCTAGGCCTCACGATCTGTTACGACATCCGCTTCGCCTATCTCTACCGCGCACTGGCGCAGGCCGGGGCGCAGATCCTGACCGTCCCGGCGGCCTTCTCCCCAGGCACCGGCCCGGCGCACTGGCAACCGCTGCTGCAAGCCCGCGCCATCGAAACCGGCTGCTTCGTCCTCGCCCCGGCGCAATGCGGCACCCACACGGCCCGCTCTGGCCGGGCACGCCAGACCTACGGGCATTCCATGGTGGTCGCTCCGTGGGGAGAGGTCCTGCTGGACGCGGGCGAGACATCCGGCGTCTACTGCGTCGACCTCGACCTAAGCCGCGTGGACGAGGCCCGCCGCCGTGTGCCATCCCTCACGCATGACCGTGTGTTTGAGGGGCCGATGGTATGAGTGACGGCGCGCTGGCGATCTCGCTGTTTTCCGAGCTTCTGGTGGCTGACCAGCTGCTGCGCGCGCGGCTGACCAAGGTCCTGCCGAACAAGATGGAAATCTCGCATTTCTCTGTCCTGAACCAGCTCGCCCGAGGTGGCGAGAAGTCTCCCGCCCAACTCGCCCGCGCCTTCCACGTGACCCGCGGCGCCATGACCAACACCCTGTCAAAGCTGGAGATTTCCGGCTACGTCCACATCCGCCCCGACTGGGACGACGCAAGGCGCAAGATGGTTTCCATCTCCCCCGCAGGCCGCGCCGCCCGCGACGCCGCGCTGGCGGCCATCACCCCCTTGATCGACGAAGTCATGGGCGACCTCGGCGAAGACAAGGTCCGCGCCGCGCTCCCGGTTCTCAGGGAACTGCGCGGGCGGCTGGAGGGGTAGGGGGCTCTGCCCCCGTCTCTTGCAGAGACTCCCCCGGAGTATTTTGACCAAGAAGAAGCAGGAAGAGCGCGTCCTCTGCTTTTCATCTTGACGCAAATACCTCGGAGGGGTCCGGGGAGGCAGCGCCTCCCCGGCGGTCGCCTGAGCGAAGCGAAGGCGAAACCACTCTGAAAAAGATAAAGGGCCCCGCCATTGCGGAGCCCCAGGTTTGTCATCAAGCCGCTTGGCTTACGCCATCCACCAACGCTCGGCCATACGGGCGTTGTCCATCTGCCAGAGGTTGCCCACCTTGTCAGGGTTCGCGACCTTGTTGCTGATCGCCTGCACGTAGTTGGCGAACATCGGCACCAGCACGCCGCCTTCGTTGCGCAGGATCATCTGCATCTCGCCGTACTGGTCGCGGCGCTTGGCTGAATCCAGCTCGGCGCGGGCGGAGACCAGCAGTTCCTGGAAGCGGGCGCTTTGCGCCGAACCCCAGTGGCTGTCGTTCCACGGCGCGCCTTCGGCATAGGCGGTCGAGAACATCCAGTCCTCGGTGGCGCGGCCCGACCAGTAGGAGGCACAGAAGGGCTTCTTCAGCCAGACGTTCGACCAGTAGCCGTCCGCCGGTTCCTGCACCACGTTGATGTTGATGCCACCGGCCTTGGCCGAGGCCTGGAACAGCTGCGCAGCGTCGACCGCACCCTCAAACGCGGCAGAGGAGGCCGACAGATCGATGTCCAGCGAATCGAGACCCGCTTCCTTCAGGTGGAACTTGGCCTTGTCGGGGTCGTAGGCCAGCTGCTCCATCTCCAGGTAGTATTGGTTGGCCGGGCCGATGGGGCTGTCGTTGCCGACCATGCCGTGGCCCTGCAGGATCTTGTCCACCATCTCCTGACGGTTGATGCCATACTTCAGCGCCTGACGGACATGCACGTTGTCGAAGGGCGCCACGTCGGTCAGCATCGGGAAGATGTAGTGCTGGTTGCCCGTCACTTCCTGGATGCGGATCATCGGGTTGGCCTTCAGCAGGGCCTCCGTCTTGAAGTCGATGCGGTTGATCGCGTCGACCTGGCCGGTCATCAGCGCGTTCATCCGGGCGGTGTTGTCGTTGATCGCGATATACTCGATCTCGTCGAAGAAGCCCGCCGCGTCACCCTTGTAGTGATCGGCGTAGCGGGTGGCGACCATGCGCACGCCCGGCTCGAAGCTTTGAACCTGGTACAGGCCGGTGCCGATGCCCTTCGCAATCGCTTCCTCGATCATGCCCGCCGGGTACATCAGGATATGGTAGTCGGACAGCAGGTAGGGCAGGTCGGCGTTGCCTTCGGCCAGCGTCAGCTGGACTTGCAGGTCGCCGGTCTTCTTCATCTCGATGATGGGCTCGACGATCGGCTTGGCCGCGGATTTCGCATCCTCGGCGATGTGCATCTGGAGCGACTCGATCACGTCGTCGGCGCCAAAGGACTTGCCGTTGTGGAAGGTCACGCCGGAGCGCAGGTTGAAGGTCCAGACCTTGGCGTCGGGAGAGGCCTCCCAGCTTTCGGCCAGTTCGCCCTTCAGCGTGCCGTCTGCGCCGATCTCGGTCAGGCTGTCAAAGACCGCGCCCTGGGCGCTGGCGATCATGAACAAGTCGGAGTGGGTGCGGGCGTCCCAGCTGTCCGAGGTATTGGCGCCCGAGAGGCCAGCGCGCAGGCGGCCGCCCTTCTTGGCCTGTGCGCGCAGCGGCAGGCCCGAGGCGGAGAGGACGGCGGCGGCTGCACCGGTGGTCAGTAGGCCGCGTCGGCTGATGCGTGTCATGTTTTAGCTCCCTGTGTTGCCGGGTCTGTGCCGACCCTAGCGATTCTGTCTTCTTTATAAACGCAAAATTCGTTGAATGGCGTGCTTCCGCCCGTACCGGTTATTTCATGTTGTCCACGGCGGCGTCGCCGATGTTGTCCACCCCGCGTTCGGCCAGCAGGTTGGTCAGCCAGTCGGGGTCCATCTCCGGCACCGAGGACAGCAGCAGGTCGGTGTAGGGATGGTGCGGCGGTTTGAACATCTCGGGCTTTGGGCCCTGTTCCACGACGCGCCCGTCCTTCATCACAACCACCTCGTCGGCGATGGACCGCACGGTCGCAAGGTCGTGGGTGATGAACATGCAGGACAGCTTCAGCTCGTCCTGAAGGCGGGCGAGCAGGCGGAGGATTCCTTCGGCGACCAGCTGGTCCAGCGCGCTGGTGACTTCGTCGCAGATGATGAACTTTGGCTCGGCGGCGAGGGCGCGGGCGATGCCCACACGCTGTTTCTGGCCGCCGGACAGCTCGGATGGCAGGCGGTCGGCGTATTGGCTGGCGGGCAGCTCGATCTCTTCGAGCAGCTCGGCCACGCGGTCGCGTTTCGCGCGGCCCTTGAGGCCCATGTAGAATTCGACGGGCCGCCCGATGATGTCACCGATGCTTTGACGCGGGTTCAGGGCGGTGTCGGCCATCTGGTAGATCATCTGGACCTGCCGCAGCTGGTCCTTTGACCGCTGGCGGTAGTCGGCGGGCAGGGGCTGGCCGTCCAGTTCGACGATGCCCTGTTTCTGCGGAAGAAGCCCGGTGATGACCCGCGCGGTGGTCGACTTGCCAGAGCCGGACTCGCCGACCACGGCGACGGTGCGGCCCTGATGGATGTCGAAACTCACATCGTGCAGGACGGGCACCTTGCCATAGGCGGCGGTGACGTTCTGAACGCTGATGACAGGCGTGGCATCCGCGGCGGGGGCCGGTTTCGCGGGGCGGACGAACTCGCGCACGGCCCACAGCGATTTCGTGTAATCCTGCTTTGGGTGGGCGAGCATCTCGCGGGTCTCGGCCTCTTCGACCTCCTCGCCCTTGAGCAGCACCTTGATGCGGTCCGCCATCTGGGCGACCACGGCCAGATCGTGGGTGATGTAGATCGCCGCCGTGCCGAACTGGTCGACGATGTCACGGATCGCGGCAAGCACCTCGATCTGGGTGGTCACGTCCAGCGCGGTGGTCGGTTCGTCGAAGATGATGAGATCGGGCCGGGTGGCCATGGCCATCGCCGTCATGGCGCGCTGCAATTGCCCGCCAGAGACCTGATGCGGATAGCGAAAGCCGATTTCGTCGGGGTTCGGCAGGCGCAGGCGGCGATACAGCTCGATCCCGTCCTCCGTGCTGTCGGATCTGGACGACACGCCGTGCTGCACCGCGGCCTCGACGTGCTGGTCGATCAGCTTGTGCGCCGGGTTGAAGGACGCCGCGGCGGACTGGGCGACATAGGCGATTCGCTTGCCCAGAAGCTGGCGCTTGGTCTCTGCCGAGGCGGTCAGCAGGTCGATCCCGTCGAAGGTGATCGAGCCGCCCGACACCCGCACGCCGTCGCGGCAGAAGCCCATGGCGGCGAGGCCCAGCGTCGACTTCCCCGCGCCGGATTCCCCGATGAGGCCGAGGACTTCGCCCTTCTTCAGGGTGAGGTCGACGCCCTTGATGATCGGCATCCACGTTTCGTCGGAGCGGCCCTCGATCCGGACGTCGCGCATTTCGACAAGCAGGTCAGACATGGGCGTTCCTACGGTCAAGTGGTTGATTCCAAACGATTGCGGATTGCGGGTGCAAATTGCCGGCTGACAATTTGCGGCACCAAATCGTTTTCATCCCCCTCATTCCTTCAACCCCGAGGACCGGTGCAGCATCCAGTCCACCACGAAGTTCACCGCCACGGTGAGCAACGCGATGGCCCCGGCGGCCAGCAGCGGTGCCGACGCGATCTGTGGCGCGAAGGCGGCGTAATTGATGAAGGCGGAGAGGTCCTTCACCATGGTGCCCCAGTCGGCCAGCGGCGGCTGGATGCCGAGGCCGAGGAACGACAGCGCCGAGATCGTCAGGAAGACAAAGCAGAAGCGCAGACCGAATTCCGCCAGAAGGGGGGCGGTGGCATTGGGGAGGATTTCCTTGAAGATCAGGTAAACGAGGCCTTCGCCGCGCAGCTTGGCGGCCTCGATGTAATCCATCACGACGATGTTCATGCCCACCGCGCGGGCCAGACGGAAGACGCGGGTCGAATCGATCACGGCGATGATGACGACCATGGCGGCGGTCAGGCCCGTGCCGGACACCCATGCCGACGCCACGGTGATCAGCAGCAACGAGAAGATCAGCGAGGGGATCGCCATCAGCACGTCGACAAGGCGGCTGAGCAGCTGGTCCGTCCAGCCTTGCAGCGTGGCGGCGAGGAAGCCCATCGTGCCGCCAAGGAAGAAGGCCAGGACCGTGGTGGCAAAGGCGATGCCCACGGTGTTCTGCGCGCCGTAGATCAGGCGGGACAGGATATCGCGGCCGATCTGGTCGGTGCCCAGCGGGAAATCCGGGTTGCCGCCCAGCGCCGGGTTGCCGCCGGGGACGACATTGGCCAGCGGAAAGACCTGCTCTTGCCCATGCGGGGCGATCCAGCCCGCGAA
The DNA here is from genome assembly GCF_049800975.1 of Sagittula sp. S175. Lineage (NCBI taxonomy): Bacteria > Pseudomonadati > Pseudomonadota > Alphaproteobacteria > Rhodobacterales > Roseobacteraceae > Sagittula > Sagittula sp. S175. Next base: position 9,805 of record NZ_JBNAGB010000004.1, on the reverse strand, counting down.
AATCGCGGTCACGGCATAGATCAGCACGATCAGGATGCCGAAGGCGGCGGTCAGGGGCATGTGGCGAAAGGCTTTTTTCGACCCGGCGGTGCCGACATGCCGTCCCAGAAGGCGGAACAGGAAGGCTGCCACGGCAGAGACGGCGACGAAGTGCACGGCCCAGCGCCAGAAGATCACGCTGGCGCGCGGCGCGCCGTTCAGCTCGGCGGGCTGGAGGTACAGCCAGAGACCGCCCAGCGCCAGGGCTACGGCCAGCGCATAGCCAAAGGCCACGGCGTAAGGCATGTCCCGGAACAGCGGCTTGTTCCCGGTCAGCTTTTGCCCGGCAAAACGCAGGACCCAGCCCAACGCGGCGACCACGGCGAGCGCGATCAGGAGAGTGATCCAGACGCTCATTTCGGGTGCCTCAGACGCGGGTTGGCCAGCATGGACAGGATGTCGGCGGCGAGGTTCAGGAGGATGTACGCTCCGGCGAAGATCAGGCAGCAGGCCTGCACGACCGGGATGTCACGGTTCTTCACCGCGTCGACGAACAACTGGCCGATGCCGGGGTAGTTGAACACCACCTCGACCACGACGACGCCGGTGATGAGATAGGCGAGGTTCAGCGCGATGACGTTGATGATCGGCGCCCATGCGTTGGGCAGCGCGTGTTTGACGATGATCCGCAGGGGCGAGACGCCCTTGAGCCGGGCCATCTCGATGTAGGGGCTTGCCAGCAGGTTGATGATTGCCGCGCGGGTCATGCGCATCATGTGGGCGGTGACCACCAGCGTCAGGGTCAGCGCGGGCAGCAGCGTGGCGGTGAGGCGATCCCAGAAGCCGATACCCTGGTAGATGTTGGCGATCGACGGCAGGAAGGGGTTCAGCACGGCGAGGAAGAGCACGAGGATATAGGCGAGAAAGAACTCGGGGCTGGAAATCGAGGTCAGCGTCGAGACGTTGATGATCTTGTCGAAGGCCGAGTTGCGGTAGAGCGCCGCCAGCACGCCCAGCGTGACGGCGAAGGGCACGGCGATCACGGCGGCGACGGAGGCGAGGAACATGGTGTTGGCAAAGCGCGGCGCGATCTGGTCGGCGACGGTCTTGAGGTTCTGCCCACCCATGTTCGACTGGAAGTTCAGCTGCGCGTAGCTGATGCCGAGGTTGCCCTGCAGCATGTCCAGAAGCCAGCTGATGTATCGGGTGATGTAGGACTGGTCGAGGCCGAGGTCGCGGCGGATGGCGGCGATGGCCTCTGGCGTGGCGCCCTGTCCGAGGATGGCCTGGGCGAAGTCTCCCGGCAGCATGTTGACCGCCGCGAAGATCACGATGGAGACGATGAACAGCGTGAGCACACCCAGTGCGAGACGCTGAAATATGATTCTAAGGACCGGATGCACGTTCCTTTTTGCCCTCCCTGTGGGCGCTTTTACGCGGGTCAGTTTTTGTTGACTCTCGAGTCAACATTAACGCAACCCGGATGTATGTAAACCCTCCCGTCGGCTTATGTCGTCCATGGCACGCACCAGTTCGGCGCTGATTCCGGGTTCCGACAGGGCGTGACCGGCGTTGCGGACCATGCGCAGGTCGGCGTCGGGCCAGGCCTGTGCCAGCTCCCATGCGCGCTGAGGCGGGCAGATCATGTCATAGCGGCCCTGAACGATGACACCGGGGATTCCGTGTATCTTTTCAATGTTCTTCAGGATCCAGCCGTCCTCGGACAAGAAGCCCTTGTTGACGAAATAATGGTTTTCGAGACGGGCAAAGGCACGGGCGTATTCGCCGGGCGCCTCGCCGCCGTGGCCGTTGGAATAGACCGAGGCGAGGGCGTTTTCCCATGCGCTCCAGGCTTGGGCAAAACGTGTCTCGGTCCGGAGATCGCCGCTGAACAAGCGCTTTTCATAGGCAGAAATCAGGTCGTGGCGCTCGTTTTCGGGCACCAGATGGGCAAAGCGCGCCCAGGGTTCGGGCCAGAACTGCCCCGCACCGCCGCCGTAGAACCAGTCCAGTTCGGCCTGAGTCATCAGGAACACGCCGCGCAGGATCAGGTGGCTGACCCGGTCGGGGTGCGAGATGGCATAGACCAAGGCCAGCGTCGCGCCCCAGCTGCCGCCGAAGACGCAGGTCTTTTCGATCCCCAGTGTCTCGCGGATGCGTTCGATGTCGGCGACGAGGTCCCAGGTGGTGTTGTTCTTCACACTGGCATGAGGGCGCGACCGGCCACAGCCGCGCTGGTCGAACAGCACCACGCGGTAGACGTCCGGGTCGAAGTAGCGCCGCATCGCCGGGCTGCATCCGCCGCCCGGTCCGCCGTGCAATACGATCACCGGCATCCCCTGCGGGTTGCCGCATTGTTCGACATAGACGGTGTGACCGTCGCCCACGTCCAGGGTCCTCTGGTCGAAGGGGTCGATCGGGGGATACAGGTACTGCACTGCGCGCTTTTGGCCCGGGATTTTGTCCATGTCCTACCTATATTGCGTGCAAACACCGAAAGACCATGGGGAATGTCATGACAACCACCGTAGATGCCGGAGAGATCGCCAAGTTCGAGGCCATGGCGGCCGAGTGGTGGGACCCGAACGGCAAGTTCAAGCCGCTGCACATGATGAACCCGGTGCGTCTGGACTACATCACGACGCAGATCGCGGGGGAGTTCGATCGTCAGCTTGGGACGGACCGGCCCTTCGACGGCCTGCGCATCCTCGACATCGGCTGCGGTGGCGGGCTGCTGTGCGAACCCATGGCGCGGCTCGGGGCCGAGATCGTCGGCGTCGACGCGGCGGCGCGCAACATCCCCGTGGCCGAGGCCCACGCCCGCCAGTCGGGGCTGGAGATCGACTACCGCCACACCACCGCCGAGGCCATGGCCGAAGCGGGCGAACAGTTCGACGTTGTGCTGAACATGGAGGTTGTGGAGCATGTGGCCGACCCGCTGGCCTACCTGACCGCCTGCCGCCAGTTGCTGAAACCGGGCGGGCTGCACCTGTGCTCGACCATCAACCGCAATCCGAAAAGCTTTGCCATGGCCATCGTCGGCGCGGAATACGTGATGCGCTGGCTGCCCAAGGGCACGCATGAATGGTCGAAATTCATCACCCCGGACGAGCTTTACGACCTGATGCGCCGCGCAGGGCTGAACCCGGTGGACCGCAAGGGCTACGTCTTCAACCCGGTGTCCTGGAAATGGTCGATCTCCGACCGCGACCTGTCGGTGAACTACGTCACCGCCGCGCTAAAGCCGGAGGCATGAGCATGATCCCCGAAGGTCACCTGCTGATCGTCATCGACCTGGTCTACACCGCCCCGGCGGACCGGATCGAACCGCACCGCGCCGCCCATATGGCGTTCATCAAACAGTGCCTCGACGAGGGGTTCATCCTCGTCTCCGGCCCAAAGGTGCCGCGCACCGGCGGTACGATCATCGCCATCGCCAAGGACGTCGAGGCCGCCCGCGCCCGCATGGCACAGGACCCTTTCGTCACGGAAAACCTGGTAGACCTGACCTACACGCCCTTCGACCCCGGCACCCGCCACCCGGCGCTGCCGTAAGACACCTCGAGCCGCGCTTTTCCCTTCATCTTGATGAAAATACCTCGGAGGGGTCCGGGGAGGCAGCGCCTCCCCGGCGGTCGCCTGAGCGCAGCGAAGGCGAAACCGCTTACAACACGTAGCGCGACAGATCGGTGGAGCGCGCCAGGTCGCCCAGCTCCCGCTCGACAAAGGCCGCATCGACCACCACCGCCTCGCCCGACTTGTCCGGCGCGGCAAAGGACAGCTCCTCGAACACCCGCTCCATCACGGTGTACAGCCGCCGCGCGCCGATGTTCTCGACCGAGCCGTTCACCTCGGCCGCGATGCGCGCCAGTGCGTGGATGCCGTCCTCGGTGAACGTCACCGTCACCTCCTCGGTGGCCATCAGCGCGGTGTACTGGCGGGTCAGAGCGTTGTCGGTCTCGGTCAGGATGCGGACGAAATCCTCCTCGGTCAGCGCCTGAAGGTTGACGCGGATCGGCAGGCGGCCCTGCAATTCGGGCAGCAGGTCCGAGGGCTTGGCGATGTGGAACGCCCCGGAGGCGATGAACAGGATATGGTCGGTCTTTACCGCGCCATGCTTGGTGGACACCGTCGTGCCCTCGATCAGGGGCAGCAGGTCGCGCTGCACGCCTTCGCGGGACACGTCGCCGCCACGGGCTTCCTGCCGCGCCGCGACCTTGTCGATCTCGTCGAGGAAGACGATGCCGTTCTGCTCCACCGCTTCCAGCGCGGCGGCCTTGACCGTCTCGTCATCCAGCAGCTTGTCCGCCTCCTCGGCGATCAGCACCTCGTAGGACTGCGCCACGGTCATGGACTTGCGCGTCGTCCGGCCCCCGAACGCCTTGCCGAAGATGTCGCCCAGGTTCATCATCCCCATCTGGCCCATGCCCGGCTGGCCGGGGATGTCCATCATCGGGAAGGGCGAGGCCGTTTCGGCCACGTCCAGTTCGATCACCGTGTCGTCCAGCTCGCCCGCCTTCAGCTTGCGGCGGAACATCTCGCGGGTCTGCTCGCGGGCGTCCTTGCCGGCGATGGCCTCGATCACGCGTTCCTCGGCGGCCTGGTGGGCGCGGGCCTTCACGTCCTCGCGCATGTGTTCGCGGGTGTCGATGATCGCCGTGTCCACCAGGTCACGGATGATCTGTTCCACGTCGCGACCGACATAGCCCACCTCGGTGAACTTGGTGGCCTCGACCTTGATGAAGGGCGCGCGGGCCAGTTTCGCCAGCCGGCGCGAAATCTCGGTCTTGCCGACGCCGGTCGGGCCGATCATCAGGATGTTCTTGGGATAGACCTCGTCGCGGAGGTCGTCGGACAGCTGCTTGCGCCGCCAGCGGTTGCGCAGGGCCACGGCCACGGCGCGCTTGGCGTCCTTCTGGCCGATGATGAAACGGTCGAGTTCCGAGACGATCTCGCGGGGGGTCAGGTCGGTCATGGGCGTCCTTTTCAGCGGTTGCGCATCAGATAACCGCTGGTGTGGAAATTCCAACCCCGTGACCGCAAGCGTCATTTGCAAGGCTTGAAGGAACCGCCCCCCGCCCCGACGTGTTGCACTCAGGTACAAGAGGTGATCGTGATGCCGGATTCTGGATACATGCCCGTCGAGATGCCCATTTCGCAGCTGCGCGCGGAGGGGGGGCTTGTGTGCATCATCACCAACCGCAAGTCGGGCCGCAATTCGCGCGACCGCGAGGCGGTGGAGGCTGCGGCCGACGCGCTGGGCGGCGAGATCGTGTCTTTCAGCGGTGGCAAGGGCCTGATGAAGGCGATCGAGGAGGTGAAGGCCAAGCGTCCTTCGCTGGTGATCGCGGCGGGCGGCGACGGGACGGCGATGGCGGTGGCCAATGCGTTTCTCGGCACAGGGATTGCCTATGGCGTGCTGCCCCTCGGCACCTTCAACTATTTCGCGCGCGGGCTGGGCCTGTCCGAAGATCCCGCCGAGGCCGCGCGGCAGCTGGCCGATGGCAAGGTGGTCGAGCGGCGCGTGGGGCAGGTCAACGGGCAGGCGTTCCTGAACAACGCCTCGGTCGGCATTTATCCGAGCATCCTGAAGGTCCGCGAAAGCGTCTACCAGCGCTGGGGCCGTCGCCGCATCATGGCGCATTGGTCGGTGGTGAAGACCTTCCTGCGGTTCCGCAAGCCGATGAAGGTCCGCATCCTGATAGATGGCGATGGCGGGCGGTATCGCACCGCCCTGGTCTTTGTCGCCCGATCGGCGTTCCAGTTGGAGCGGTTCGGGCTGGAGGGGACGGATGTCATTCGCGACGGAGGCTTTGCCGTGTTGCTGGTGAACGCCCGCACCCGGCTGGAATTGTTCCGCCGGGTGTTCAAGCTGGCCACGGGCACGGTGGAGGAAGGGGTGGACTACGACCTCTTTGCCGCCGACGATCTGTGTCTGGAGGTCGAGGGCAAGAAGCGCGTGCTTCTGGCCTATGACGGAGAGAAGAAGCGGGTCAGCGCGCCGCTGCGCTTTGGCATGTCCGAGGATGTGCTGCGGCTGGTGGTGCCGAACGACCCGGTCACGGAGGAGGCATGAGGCGAGTCCTGCACCTGTCGGACCTGCATTACGGAAAGGATCGCGCGGATCTGGAAGAGCCGCTGTTGGAGGTGGTGGACCGTCTGGCGCCGGACCTCGTGGCGATTTCCGGGGATTTCACCCAGCGCGCGCGGCGGTCACAGTTCGCCGAGGCGCGGGCGTTCCTTGAGCGGCTGACGGTGCCGTGGCTGGCGGTGCCGGGGAACCATGACACCCCGCTGGACAACCTTTGGGTGCGGCTGATGAAGCCGTGGAAGCGGTATCGCGCGGCGATTCACGATGAACTGGAGCCGGTTTACGAGGACGAGCACATGGTGGTGGTCGGCGTGAACACGGTGAACCGCTTTGCCTGGCAGCGCGGCAAGCTGTCAAACCGCCGTGTCGCGCGGGCCTGTCAAGCCTTTGGCGACGACGACGGGCGGGCGCGGATCGTGATGCTGCACCATCCCTTGCAACATGGTCCGGAGGTGGAAAAGCGGCTGATGCGCGGGGCGGACGAGGCGCTGAAGGCCTTTGCCGAATGCGGCGCGCAGGTGGTGCTGTCGGGGCATCTGCACAACACGGTGATCGCGCCGTTTCGGGCCTGGCCGCAGTTGCTGTTCGTGCAGGCGGGCACATCGCTGTCGAGCCGTGTGCGGGGCGAGGTGAACACTTTCAACCTGCTCGAAGTGTCCGCCGAGGCGGTGTCGGTCGAAAGCTGGGGCGCGGAGAATCTGGAATTCGCGCCGCTGTCGCGGGTGGCCTATGTGCGCCGGGATGGCGCATGGCACCGAGAGGACAGCGCCCCGCGCGCCCGTCTGGCATCGCGGGGCTGAGGGTCTTAGGCTCAGGCGTCGATGGTTTCGACGGTGAGTTTCCCGTTCGTGTAGACGCAGATGTCGGCGGCGATGGCCATGGCCTCGCGGGCGACGGTTTCGGCGTCCTTGTCGCTGTCCATCATGGCGCGGGCCGCGGCCAGCGCGTAGTTGCCGCCTGACCCGATGGCCGCCACGTCATGCTCCGGTTCCAGCACGTCGCCCGCGCCGGTGATGACCAGCAGGTCGGTGCCGTCGGTGACGATCAGCATGGCCTCGAGTTTCGACAAGTACTTGTCGGTGCGCCAGTCCTTTGCCAGCTCGACGGAGGCGCGCTGTAGCTGGCCGGGCGTGGCCTCCAGCTTCTTCTCCAGCCGTTCCAGCAAGGTGAAGGCGTCGGCGGTCGAACCTGCAAAGCCCACCACCACGTCATGCCCGCCGGGGTTCAGGCGGCGCACTTTGCGGGCGGTGCCCTTGATGACGGTCTGGCCAAGGCTGACCTGCCCGTCGCCTGCCACCACGACCTTGCCGCCCTTGCGGACGCCGATGATGGTGGTGCCGTGCCAGCCGGGGAAATCGTTGCTCATGAGGGTCTCCTTTGCCTTGGGGACCATATGGCCCCCGGGGCGCGGCACGGCAAGGGTGCGGGTTCAGCGCTCAGAGGTCGAAGAAGGTCGCGGTGGCGACGATGTCCCCCGTGGGCGCGCCTGTCGGAGAGCCGCCCGGCGGTTCGACCGAGATGGCGATGGTGCCGGGACGGACCGAGGGCGCGATGTCGTCGGGGACCACGATGCGCGTGGTTGTCCCGGTTTCGAGAAGCCCCAGGGAGATCGGTGCAGGCGCGCCCTCGGCGATCAGCCAGAGTTCGAAGATGCTCCCTTCGGGCGGCTGCCCTGCCACTGGTTCCACGACGATTTCATGCGTTGCCGGGATGACGCTGGCCGTCAGCATCACGGATTGGTCGGCGCTGGCCAGTTCGGCGCGGAAGGCGGGTGTCAGGTCCGGGGGGCGCAGGAAGAGCACCCAGGCCAGCAACACACCGGCCAAGCCCGCTGCAACCAGCGAGCCCAGAAATCCGGGACGGCGCAGGAGCTTGCGGCGCGGGCGGGGCGTGTGGCCCAGCGCGCTCAGGATCGAGGATTTCACCCGGGCGGGCGGCATGACGTCGGGGACATCCTCGGCGATCCCGGCAAAGTGCATTTCCCAGCCGTGGATCAACGCTTGCAGCCGCGTGTCCGTCATCAGGCGGGCGTCGACCGCGCGCGCTTCCTCGGGCGGGAGGAGGCGCAGGACGTATTCCGCAGCAAGCACTGCGTCATCGTCGGTATGGTCGCGGTCGGTCATCGGCCCAGACACTCCCTGAGGGCAATGAGGCTGCGGCGCAGCCAGGTTCGGATGGTGTTCAGCGGCACGGCATAGCGGTCCGCGAGGTCCTTGTAACTGTCGCCGTCGAGGTAGGCGCGTTTGACCGCATCGGCGCGGTCGGGGTCGAGTTCGCCCATGCAGGCGGCGATGGCCGCGCCCTCGGAGCGGGCGATGGCGAGGCGTTCCGGGCCGGGTTCGTCCGAGGCAATCAGCGTCATGTCATCGTCAGCGCCGTCATGCGCCCGCCGCTTGCGCAGCTTGTCGATGGCAAGGTTGCGTGCCACGGTGATGAGCCATGTCATCGGGCTGTGACCGGTGACGGCATAGAGGTCGGCCTTGTGCCAGATCCGCACGTAGACCTCTTGCAGCACCTCCTCGGCGTCACCGCGATGTTTCAGCACGCGCAGGCAGACACCGAACAGCTTGCTGCTGGTCGCGTCATAGAGCGCGGAAAAGGCCGCCCGGTCCCGTAGGGCGACACGGGCAATCATGTCTTCGATATCGGCACGTGTCGTCATGGAGCCAATGAACGCGAGGCCATAGGTGTCTGTCAAATGATCCTTTGCCTACAGTGGCAAAAGGTGCCCCGCCGCCCGGGGATGCGGTCCGTGCGGCGGGGCGATGGGCCCAAGGAGGCAGGCCGCTTACTGCGCGGTGATGACCTGCATCACTAGCTTGTCGTCGATCTTGATCGGGCCGTCTTCCTTGGCGCCGAGGGTGTATTCGAAGATGCCGGTTTCCATGCCACCGGCCTCGGAGTGGACCATGAGCATCAGCATGTCGCCGGGGGCCACGTCTTCGGTCAGGATGGCGGCGACGTCGGTGTTCTCGCCGGCGCGCAGGGGCGCGTGGCCGACAACGGGGCCGGGTTTCATCTCGGCGTCGGTGCGGTGCACCACGAGCCAGCCGTTTTCCTGTGCGGTCACCATGTCGGCGGACACAATGCCATTGGCGACGGACTGGTCAGCGGCGGTGACCATCGGGGCCATGGCGTGGCTTTCGGCGAACGCGGCGGTGCCAAGGGTGGTGAGGATGGCGGCGGTGATGAAGCGGTTCATTGCAGTCTCCTTTGGTTGGATATGCCTGAGCCACGAAAGACCGGCGGCAGAAGTTTCAGCCGGTACGATTTTTCTGCGAAAAATCTTTTGCCGCCCCGCGACTCTGTTGCACAAAACCGTCTCTGAGCGGAGTTCCCCTTTCCCCGGACGGATTTATCCCACGACTTCTGTGACAGGGATTCCAAGGGCGGTGTAGCCGTTCAGAACGGCGATACGGACCTGAAGCTCAGCGACCTGTCGGTCGAAGTCCCGCGCCATGAGGCGCTGCCCCAGCAGTTTAACGCAGTGCATCTTGGTCTCGACGCGGCTTCGGCGGTGGTATCCGCTCCAGTTTCGCCAGATAGCGCGGCCGAGGTATTTCGAAGTTCGCAGGGCCTCGTTTCTGGCCACCGCACCCGCGGTGACGGCCTTCCACGACTTAGCGTTTTTGCGGGGTGGGATGACGGCATGGGCACCGCGGTCAGCGATGGCGTCGTGGCATTTGCGGGTATCATACGCACCGTCTGCGGTGACGCTGCCGATCGCCTCGTTCG
>NZ_JBNAGB010000003.1:222343-322313 GCF_049800975.1 Sagittula sp. S175 | reverse complement strand
CCGGTCGCCCCGGCGTCAGCCGGCGCGAAACCTCTTACTCCGCAGGCTCCGCCACCCGCGCGCCACCGTATTGGTAGTAGGCCGCACAGGCCCCTTCCGAACTCACCATCAACGCCCCCAAGGGCATCTCCGGCGTGCAGCCCGTGCCGAACATCGGGCATTGCACAGGCTTCAGACGGCCCGTCATGACTGCGCCGCATTCGCAGCCCTCCGGCTCCTGTACGGATCGCTCGCCCGAGGCGTAGCCGATGCCGAACTTCTCTTCCGCGTCCCACGCCTTGTAGGCGTCGCGAATGCGCAAGCCCGAGGCGTCGATCTCGCCCAGTCCGCGCCATTCGAACGAGGGGCGTTCCTCGTAGACATCGGCGATGGCGGCCAGAGACACCGGGTTGCCGTGCTCGGGTACGATGCGGGCGTACTGGTTCTCGATCTCGGCGCGGCCGTCGCGGATCTGTTCCAGCACCATCAGCACCGATTGCAACAGGTCCAGCGGTTCGAAACCCGCGACCACCAGCGGCTTGCCGTAGTCCTCGGCGATGAAGTCATAGGGATGCACGCCGATAACCATGGACACATGCCCCGGCCCGACAAAGCCGTCGAGGATCATGTGCGGATCGTCCAGCAGCGCCTTGATGGGCGGCGGCACGGTGATGTGGTTGCAGAAGACGCTGAAATTCGCCAGCTCCTCGCGTGCCGCTTGCTGGATCGACAGGGCGGTCGAGGGCGTCGTGGTTTCAAAGCCGAGGCCGAAGAACACGACTTCCTTCGTCGGGTTGCGCCGCGCGATCTCAAGCGCGTCCAGCGGCGAGTAGACCATGCGGATGTCCGCGCCGTCCGCCTTTGCCTGCAACAGCGACTTCTTTGTCCCCGGCACGCGCATGGCGTCACCAAAGGTGGTAAAGATCACGTCCGGGCGTTCGGCGATCTCGACGCATTCGTCGACGCGCGACATGGGCAGCACGCAGACCGGGCAGCCCGGGCCGTGGATGAACTCCAGCCCTGGCGGCACGAGCTTGTCCAGCCCGTAGCGAAAGATCGCGTGGGTATGCCCGCCGCAGATCTCCATGATGTGTACCGGCTTGTCCGCCGTGGCGCCGATCTCGTCCAACACCCGGCCAATGGCGGCCAGCAGCGCCTTCGCGGCCTTCGGGTCGCGGAACTCCTCTGCGTATTTCATGCCTGTGTCCCCTCCAGGGCCGCCTCGCCATGGGCCATCGCTTCGAGCGTCTCCTGCGCCTCGCCAAGCCCGCGCAGGGCCTCGAGCGTCGCCGCCGCCTCGTCTTCGTCGATCACGGACATGGCAAAGCCCACGTGGATCAGCGCCCATTTGCCCACGACCTCCTCGATCGGGCCGGTCGCGATGCAGGCCACGTTGACCTCGCGCCGGACGCCCGACACCTCGGCCATGGCCATCATGCGCGCCTCATCGGTTACGGCAACAATCTGCCCCGGTATTCCCAGACACATCTTATTCTTCCTCCTCGTCACCAATGTCGGCGCCGACCTTGCGCGGCTCTTCTATCCCGTAGCGTTCGATCTTGGCCCTGAGGCCCACGCGGCTAAGACCCAGCTCGGACGCCGCCCGCGACTTGTTCCACTTCAGACGGGTCAGGGTCTCGCGCAGGATGCGCATCTCGATCTGCTCCACCCGTTCCTTGAGCGACCCGGTGTCCGCCAGCACTGCGTCCACCGTGGCGTCCCGCCCGCCTTCGACCGGTGCGGCCTGAAGGATGTGGCGCGAGATCAGTTCCGGCCCCAGCACCGGGTCCTGGGCAAAGATCAGCATCCGCAGGACCTCGTTTTCGAGCTCCTTCATGTTGCCCGGCCAATGGTAGCGCTTGAGGAAATCCACGGCGTCCTCGCACAGGCCATGCACGATCTTGCCGTGACGGCTGGCCGCCTCGAACAACATTTCCTGCGCCAGAAGGGCCAGGTCGTCCAGTCTCGCGCGCAGCGGTGGCATGTGCAGCGTGGTCTGCGCCAGCGCGTAGAACAGATCGGCGCGGAAGCTGCCCGCCTCGACCTCGGCCCGCAGGTCATGGTTCGACCCCGCCACGAGCCGCGCGTTCGAACGTACCGTTTCATGGCCACCCACCGGGCGGAACACGCCCTCGGTCGCCACCTGTTGCAACTGCAGCTGCATGCGCGGGCTGAGGGATTCGACCCCGTTCAGGAACAGGGTGCCCCGGTCGGCCTTTTGCAGCAAACCGACGCCGTTGGTCTGGAGCCCCGGGATCGCGCCGCGCTTGTGGCCGAAGAGCTCGATTTCCAGGATGCGGTCATCGACGCCGACGCAGTTGACCTCGTGAAACGCCCGGTCGGACCTGAGCGAGCCGTAGTGGATCGCGCGGGCCATCTCGGCCTTGCCGGTGCCGCTTTCGCCGACGATCATCACGGACACGTCGAAGGAGGCGAACTGCCGCGCCTGTGCCACCACCGGGTTCATCGGCGAATTGGCGGTGCGCAGGATCTTTTCGAACCCCAGCCCCTCGCGCAGGGCGCGGCGCTTTTCCGACAGCTTGTGTTCGACAGACCGCGTCAGGAACCGCATTTCCAGCGACATGCGTTCATGGTCGCGGTTCAGGCGGAACAGATCGCTGGCGTTCTTGGCCATCATGATCAGCTGATCGGGATGCCAGGGCTTCGTGATCAGCTGGTAGATGCCCGCATCGTTGATCGCCGCGATCATGTCCTGTGTTTCGGCGTAACCCGTGATGATGATGCGCACGGTTTCCGGCCAGCGGTCGCGCACCACCGACAGGAAGTCCACGCCCGACCGCCCCGGCATCCGCTGGTCGCAGATCACCACCTGGACAAAGTTGTCCTCCATCAGCGCCTCGGCCTCGTCGGCACTGAGCGCACAGAGGCAGTCAAAGTCGTCCTCCAGCGCCATGCGCATCGCGGCGAGGGAATGTTCCTCGTCGTCGACCAGCAGGACGGTGGGCAGGGTCTCGGTCATGGCGTCCGACATGGGTTACTCCGCCGCTGCCGGGGCCTGCTTTGCCGCCAGCCGCGTGCGCAGCCAGTTCAGCCAGGCCTCCATCCCCTCGCCCGTGCGCGCGGACAACGAGATGATCTCGATCTCCGGGTTCACGCGGCGCAGGTTGGTTTCATACAGGTCCATGTCCACGTCGCAATGCGGGGCAAGGTCGACCTTGTTCAGGATCGCCAGCCGCGCCGCTTGGAACATGTCGGGGTATTTCAGCGGCTTGTCCTCGCCTTCGGTGACCGAGAGGATCGCGATCTTGCAATCTTCGCCCAGGTCGAAGGAAGCGGGGCAGACGAGGTTGCCGACGTTCTCGATGAACAGCATCGATGCGGGTTCCAATGCGAGATGCTCCAGCGCGTGGCCCACCATGTGACCGTCGAGGTGGCAGCCCTTGCCGGTGTTCACCTGAACGGCGCGGGCGCCGGTGGCGCGGATGCGGTCGGCGTCGTTCTGGGTCTGCTGGTCACCCTCGATCACCGCGAGCGGCTGATTCCCCAGCGCCTCGATGGTCTTGCACAAAAGGGTCGTCTTGCCCGAGCCGGGCGAGGACACGAGGTTCACCGCCAGCACACCCATGGCGTCCAGCGCGCTGCGGTTCATCTCGGCGTAGCGGTCGTTCTTGGCGAGGATCGAGGTCTCGATCTCGATCAGCCGCTGTTGCGACATGCCCGGAACCTCGACACCCGCAGGGCCTTGGCCGAAATGCACATGGTCGTGACCGTGATGGTGGTGGCCATGGTCATGATCGTGATCGTGCCCGTGGTGATGATGGTGGTGCCCATGGTCATGGTCATGCCCGTGGTCATGGGAATGACCATGCCCGTGCACCTTCACCTCGCCGTCAGCACATCCGCAAACCGTACACATCACGCAGCCTCCAAGTCCTTGATTCTCATTTCATCGCCGCCCTGCGGCATCAGCTTGCCGCCGCCGCAATCCGGGCAGCAGTCCAACCGGTGTTCGATTTCGACCGTTTTCATGCAGTCATAACACAGCGCCTGCCCCGGCAGGTCGATCACTTCCAGCGCCGCGCCCTCGGCGGGCGATCCGCGCATCACCACGTCGAAGGCAAAGAACAGCGCGTCCTTCTCGATGCCCGCGAACTTGCCGATTTCCAGCCGCACCTTCGTGATGCGGCTGACGTTGTGGGCGCGCGCCTGATCTTCCAGAACCGTGCGGATGCCCTCGCAGACCGACAACTCATGCATCCTGCACCTCCTGCAGTTTCAGCGGCACGCAGGGGTCCAGGATGTCCAGCAGCAGCGGCCCGAGCCCCCGCTTCTGGTCCGGCAACCGCGCCAGCGATTGTTCCATCACGCCGCCCGGCGCAAGCAGATGATCCGTCGGCGTGACCCGGTGGAACGCCTTGACGACGCCCCGGTCCGTCTTTGCCCGCACCGCATACGTGCCGCGCGCGGCGGCGACAAAGGCCTCGTCCGCGGGTGTCGCCCGGAATCCCAGCCTGTAGCCCGAGATCAGCGCCTCCAGTTCCACGACCCGGCCCAACACCCGCCAGAAAGGCCCGCGTCCGTAGTCGCGTTCGACCGCGCGCATCATCGGATGATCCGCCCAGCGTCCCGCGACCGAGTTCTCGAACGGCCGGATTTCCAACGACTCCGCCCCCTCCGGCACGGGCAGTACGTCGCTCGCCGCCTCACCGGGCAAGAAGCTGTCGCGGACCTGCGCCAGCAGGCGGAACACGCCTTCGCGCGCGGTCAGAGCCCGTGCAAGGGCAAAGGCCTCGTCCGGCATGCGGTACAAATCGCCCAGCAGAATCGGGCGCAGCAGCGCGGGATCGGATTGCCATCCAGAGGGCAAGGCCTGCGCCACGCCGCCAAAGTGGCGCGGCAACCGGATCGCCAGCATCATGACGTGATCGCGCAGGATCTCGGCATGCAGGGCATCGTCTGCCCCCTCCACGAGCGGTTTACCAAAGGCCAGCCGCGCGGCGGTTTCCTGCGCGCCACGGCACAGGTTGAAGACGCGCGGCAGGATCGCCGAGGCTTCCTCGATGTTCCGCCCCACGACGAGGCGGTCCACCGGCAGGGCCGGAGGGGTAACCCACGTCAGGCGCGGAGCATGGTCGAGCATCTTACTCTCCCGACGCGGCGGCCAGACCGCCGGTGATAACGGCGCGCCGCGAGGGCGTCGGGTCCAGTTCCACCTCTTCCGCTGCCTCTTCGGCCTCTGCTTCGGCAGCGGCTTTCTCGGCCTCTTCCTGCGCCTTCAGGTCGTCTTCGCGCATCTTGCGGATGTCGGCGGAACGGTCGGTCTCGGCGCGGTGCTCTTCCTGGAAGAGCGCGACCATCACGGCACGCGCCACATCGGTCGCATCGCGGTGCGATTTGAAATCGCCCATCGGCGAGAACAGCGAGCACGCCTTGTAGCCGCCGACCTGCTCGCGGACGTTGTGGATGAACTCGTAGTCGCCGGAGGGGAACCGCACCACTTCCTTTTCACCGGGCTTCAGGCCGGACCAGTCCTCGCCCTCGGCGGAGAGCAGGAACAGGTTCATGAACCACGGCGTAATCAGCACGCCCAGCGGACGCCCCTCGTGCATCTGAAAGCCGATGGCCTCGATCTGCAGCGCCGCGTTGATCATCGGCACGTCGCGCATCTTCGAATGCCAGATCTCGCGGAAATCGGCCTCGAGTGCCGCGACGCGCGGGGCCATGGCCTGCGCCTCAAGAGCCTCGGTGCTGCCGGGATCGGACTGCACGAGGAACTGCTCCTTGGGGGCCGAACAATTCGGGCACGACCAGTCGTCCGGAAGCGCAAGGAACGGCGTCCCCGCTTCGACCTGCCGCGTGTCGTCGCCCTCTGCCGGATCGTAGGGCGTCCAGCAGATCTTGCATTCCATGATGGCGCGGTCGCTGATCTTGTCCGACGCGCCGAGATAGGATCCTTCGAAACCGGTCATTTCAGCGCCTCCAGGACTTCGTGGATACGTTCGCCACTGTCGACGAGATCCTCGTTGGCGGCCAGCACCACTTCGGGCATGTCCGTCACTTCGAAGGTGTCGAGGATCAGCACGTCCATCGAGTTGTAGAACTGCACCCGCCAGACATGCGGCAGGCCGGTCGCGGTGACGCGGCAATTGCCATAGCCGCGCGACAGCAGCATGACCGAGCCCTGCCCCAGTGCCGACTCCAGCCATTCGAGGTCCTGCTCGGTGTGCGGCAGCAGGGTCAGGTTGACCACGTGCATCTCGGCTTCGGTGCCATAAAGCGAGGACTTCTCCTCCAGCTCCACCGCGATGGCCGGGCCATTCACAACGCCCATGCCCTTCACCGCCTGCGACCCGGCAGAGGGCTTGCGCGGCACGAAGGCCCGCGCCCGCGCTGCCTGCGGCACGGCGGCGACCTCAATCCGGTCCACGCCGTCGCCGCGCACCCGCCAGACCCCGGCAAAGACCGATTCCTGGGCCGCCAGCGCCGGAAGGCCCCAGATCTTTACCGACACTTCGCCTTCGCCCATGGTCTCGGCCACCAGCGCAAGGTTCGCCGCGTCCAGCCCCGTCAGGTCGAAGGACTTCGACCCGCCGCGCAACGCGATTTCCTGGCAGGCGTGACCGACTTCGGCCATCAGCGCCATGGCGGCAGACACATCGGTATCCTCGGCCACGTCGGGAATACGCGGCGTATAGGTCCGCATGTCCTGCGGCATCGGCATGTATTCCAGTTCCTTGTCCTCGTCGCCCAGAGGCTGCGAGCCCGGACCAAAGCCGGTCGGCGGCATCACGAAATTCGACATGTCTCTCCCCTTATTCCGCGGCCACGGGCAGGCTCAGGATATGAGCCACGCGCGCCATGTAGTCGTCCCAGTCCCGCACCTTCGGGATCGCACCGATCATCTGACCGTCGCGGTAGAAGATCAGGCTCGGCGTCTTGAACACCTTGGTGTCGTTGCGCACCTGCTCCTCGACCGCGTTGCCCACGACGGCGCAGTCGAAACGGCCCTGAAAGGCCTGCTTCAGCTCGGGCAGGATGACCGCCACGTCGGCGGTCTCGAGGTTGCGCACGGGGTCGCCGGGGACGAACAGCACATGCACGCCCTCCTGCGCGGTATAGGCCTCGACCGACCCGATGTCGTCAAAGGCAGGCCAGCCGAACTCGTCGGACAGGCGGGAAATCAGGGGATGGGTCATCGCGTTTCCTCGAGTCTTTCAAACTGTGGTCTTGCCGGCATCCAGCGCGGCTTGCAGGTGAGGCGGCAGGCGCGGGCCGCTCTCCTCCAGATCGGCAAAGGCATCGCCCAGATCGCCGCCGTTCATCAGCGAACGCAGGCCGCCCAAGGCGCGCATGATCTTGTCCGCCTCGTCCTCGGTGACGATCTCGCGCGCCGCGCCGAGGAAGTTCAGCACCCAGTCGCCGACCTTCGCATCCGGGGTCAGCGACAGATCCACGATCTCGCGCCCCTCGGCCCCTTCCGCCGTGGCCGCGATCCCGTCGATGGCGAGGATCTTCATGGGAACACCCAGGCACATGGCTTACACCGCCTTCGGCAGGAAGCGGTCGTCCCCGATACGGCAGGCCTCTTCCTCGGAGGGGCGTCCCTCCTCGTAGGCACCGCGCAGGATCGACTTGTCCGCCAGCAGGCTGTCGTTACCCTTGCCCGGCACGGGCGTGATGCCCCAGCCGCGCAGGCGGTCAAGCGCGATCTCGATGGCGGGCTGGATCTGCGCCGCGACCACGTCACGCAAGCCGCCGCCGTAGTCTTCCAGCTCTTCCGGCTGGCAGCCGATCAGCACCAGCGTCTCGGGACAGTAGCCCATCAGCTGCGCCGTGGCGATCACGTCCTGAAAGCCGGTCTGGTGCAGCGACATCTTCTTGGCACCCATGAAGGCAGGGACCTCGTCGCCCTCGACGATCTTCATCGTGCCGGGCTCCAGCCCGTAGTCCACCGCGTCGAAAACGATCAGCGCATCGGCCTCTTCGAGGAACGGCAGCAGGTAAAGACCCTGCGTGCCGCCATCCAGCAGCGTCACATGTTCCGGAAAGGACCACTGGTCCGTCATGGCCTCGACACAGCGCACGCCGAACCCTTCGTCGGCCCACAGCACGTTTCCGATGCCCATGACGAGCGTCTTCTTATACATTCGTAATGTCCTCCCAGTCGCGCGCCCGCCCCGGCAAAGGGATGGAAGCGCCATTTCCATTAGCCACTCTCTTCGTCCGCGCCGCTTCCGACAAGCAAATCGCCAGTTTTACCGAATTCTGGAGAGAACCCTTTAACCCCCTGCCAAATCGTGAATTTTTCGGCACTCGACAGAACTCGCAAAAGAATAAAGTGAAATCAGATTATCCACTTTCAGGACAAATAGGCCACCAAACTTCCAATATAAACATTTACCTCCTCAGAATCTTAACACTTGCCCCCCTGACACCTCTGGAACCACGACCACCAGTTCCACCAGACAAAGGCAGCGCGCTGACCACCTTTTTCTGCTTCTTCTTGGTCCAAATATTCCGGGGGAGCTCCGCAGGAGCGGGGGCAGAGCCCCCTTCGGCGCGCCCGGAACGGGTGCGCCGGTCGCCCGAGCGTGAGCTCAGGCGAAACCCCTCGAACCCATCGCCAAAGCCCAGCGCAAACATCCCAACACGAAAAGGGCGGACCCGCAGGCCCGCCCTCATCACTCGCAACACAAGCACCACTCAGTCGACGCGGTCGTCCTTGAACGTCCGGTGACCGGAGATCATCGTCGAAACGATGGACTGGCGGGACATGATGTCCTCGCGGATCGCCACATAGATGTGGATGATCATGAAGACCACGATGAACCACATCCCCAGGTGATGCACCGAGTGCACGATCTGCGAATTGCCGAACAGCGTCAGAACCCAGCTCGTCGCCCCGTAGATGAAGCTGTGATCGCCCAGGCCTTCACCATACAGGGCCAGCCCCGTCAGGATCATGAAGGACAGGCCCAGCGTCATGAACATGAACATGGCCAGCTGTGCCAGCGGGTTGTGGCCCACGTATTTCTTCGGCTCGGATTCGAGGAACAGGTACCACTTGATCTCGAACCACAGTTCCGACCACCAGTGCTTGTTGGTCAACGGAAGATAGAACAGCTGCTTGGCATGGTGGTTGCCCACCAGCGCCCAGTAGATGCGGCCAAAGAAGCCCACCGTCAGGATCAGCCCGGCCGCGAAATGCGCAAAGCGCGTGTAGCCGAAGACGAACTGATGCGTCGCCTCGCCGATCTGCATCGACGGGAACGGGTTGCCGATGAACCAGCCCGTGATGCAAAGCACGAAGATGCACAGCGCGTTGATCCAGTGCCACAGGCGCACGGGCGCCTCGTAGACATAGACCGAGGTGCGCTTGCGGATGCTGTCCAGATCCTGCGCCGTGGCGTCGCCCGTCAGGCGCGCCGTCGGCAGAGGATCCACGCCCGCACGGGCGTTGTGGATCGTTTCTCCATCATGCATCGTCGCGTCCTCGCGCGTCACCGGAAACATCGCGTCCCCGCGCGAGCCAGGCGACACCAGCCGCCAGGACGATGACCGCCAGCGCCGGTGCAAGGTGCACCAGCCCGTGCGAGCTTTCCGCGACCGGGGCATGTGCCCCGTGCGCGAAGGAGGCTGCCGGAAGAAGGGTCAGAAGGGTTGCAATACGTTTCATGAGTCTTTCCTCCCTCAGCGCACCTTGACGGTGGTCAGTTCATCGCCGTCGGGCGACATCACGTGGGTCGAGCAGGCCAGGCACGGGTCGAAGCTGTGCAGGGTCCGCAGGATTTCCACGGGCTCTTCCGGGCGCTCCATCTTGGTGTTCATCAGCGATGCTTCGAACGCCCCGATATTTCCGGCCGTGTCACGCGGCGAGCCGTTCCAGGTCGTGGGCACCACGCACTGGTAGTTCTCGATGCGACCGTCCTTGATCTTCACCCAGTGACCCAGGGCACCGCGCGGCGCTTCGGTCATGCCGACGCCCTTGGCTTCCTTAGGCCAGGTCGACGGGTCCCACTTCGCCACGTTGGCGGTGGATTCGTCGCCGTTCTTGATGTTGGTCACCAGCTTGTCGAAGAAGTGCTTCTGCAGGCGACCGCAGTACTCGGACTCCAGCGCGCGTGCCGCGGTGCGGCCCAGCGTCGAGAACAGTGCCGACAGCGGCAAGTTCATGTCCCGCAGCAGGCCGTCCACCTGGTTCTTGATGTCCTCGTGACCCTTGGCGTAGCCGACCACGTAGCGGGCCAGCGGACCCACTTCCATGGCGTGCCCGCGCCAGCGCGGTGCCTTGATCCACGAGTACTTTGCCGCTTCGTCCAGCTCCTTGATGTCGGTCTTGGTGCCCTTGGCATTCGGCCCAAGCTCGTACTTCGGCTCGGTGACGCCATCCCACGGGTGCAGACCCTTGCCGGCCTCGCCGTAGGTGTACCACGAGTGGTCCACGTACTCCTGAACCTGCTCGGGGTCGCGCGGATCGACGTCGTGCACCTCGTTGAGGTTGCCGTTGATGATCGCGCCACGCGGCAGGTGCAACTGCTCGGGCGAGAAGTCGTTCGGGTTCTCCGGGATGTCGCCGTAGGCAAGGCATGCCTTGGAGGACAGACCGCCACCATAGAGCCAGTTCTTGTAGAAGCCGCCGATCGCCTTCACGTCCGGGAGGTAGACGTTCTTGTTGAACTCGATGCACTTGTCGATGATCGACGACACGAGGTTCAGGCGTTCCATGTTGATCGCGCCGACAGCACCGGTGCTGTGGACGTTGATCGGGCACGGCACGCCGCCCACCAGCCAGTTCGGGTGCGGGTTCTTGCCGCCAAAGATCGTGTGGACCTTGACGATTTCCTTCTGGAGGTCGAGCGCCTCAAGGTAGTGGGTCGTCGCCATCAGGTCCGCTTCGGGCGGCAGCAGGTAGGCAGGGTTGTCCCAGTAGCCGTTCTTGAACAGACCCAGCTGGCCGGATTCGACGAACTTCTTCAGACGGTTCTGCACGTCACGGAAGTAGCCCGGCGAGGACAGCGGGTGCGACGGCGACACCGCCTGTTGCAGCTCGGACGTCGCTTTGGGGTCAGCGCGCAGGGCGTTGACCGGGTTCACCCAATCCAGCGCATGCAGGTGGTAGAAGTGCACGACGTGGTCATGGATCTCCAGGTTCAGCTGCATGATGTTGCGGATGGAGTTCGCGTTGTCCGGGATCTCGATCTTCAGCGCGTCTTCCACGGCGCGCACGGACGTCAGCGCGTGCGTACCGGTGCAGACGCCGCAGATCCGCTCGGTGAAGGCCCATGCGTCACGGGGGTCGCGACCCTTCAGGATGACTTCGAGGCCGCGCCACATGGTGCCGGTGGACACCGCGTTGCGGATGAAGCCCTGCTCGTCCACGTTCACTTCGCAGCGCATATGGCCTTCGATCCGGGTCACCGGGTCGACGACGATGCGCTGGCCGGAGTTGTCCAGCTCGAAGCCGTTCGGGGTTTGAATGACCATCTATCAGGCCTCCTCGTTCGCAGGCGCGTCCTGCGTCTTTTTCTGTGCGGCCTTCAGCGCGGTGATGGCAGCGTGGAGCGCAACGCCCCCACCCACGACACCGGCAGCGGCAAGACCGATCTTGTCCGCGTTCGCCTCGACCCCGAACTGGGTCAGGTCGGTGACGCGGTTGTAGAAGCTGCCCTGATCCCAGAAGCCATCCTCGGAACAGCCGATGCAGCCATGACCCGACTGGATCGGGAAGGAGACGCCTTCGTTCCAGCGCACGGTCGAGCAGGCGTTGTACGTGGTCGGGCCCTTGCAGCCCATCTTGTACAGGCAGTAGCCCTTGCGCGCGTTCTCGTCGTCCCAGGCTTCGACGAACTGACCGGCGTCGAAATGCGGACGGCGGTAGCACTTGTCGTGGATGCGCTGGCCGTAGAACATGGCCGGGCGGCCCTGGCGATCCAACTCGGGCAGGCGGTCAAAGGTCAGCATATAGGTGATGACGCCGGTCATGACCTCGGCGATGGGCGGACAGCCCGGCACCTTGATGATCGGCTTGTCGGTGACGACCTTGTGCACCGGGGTGGCGCGGGTCGGGTTCGGGCTAGCGGCCTGCACACAGCCGTAGGACGCGCAGGCGCCCCAGCTGATGACGGCCTTGGCGTGCTGGGCGGCGTGCTTGAGCTGCTCGACGAAGGGCTTGCCGCCCACGATGCAGAACATACCGTCCTCGTTCAGCGGCGGGTTGCCTTCGACGGCGAGGATGTAGTTGCCCTTGTACTTCTCGATGGTCTCTTCCAGCGCAGCTTCAGCCTGGTGGCCAGCGGCCGCCATCAGCGTGTCGTCGTAGTCGAGCGAGATCATCGACAGAACCACGTCCTTCGCCAGCGGGTGCGCCGAGCGGATGAAGGATTCCGAACAGCAGGTGCATTCAAGGCCGTGCACCCAGATCACCGGCGTACGCGGCTTGGTTTCCATCGCGTGTGCGATCTTCGGCACGAAGGCGGGGCCGAGGCCCAGCGCAGACGCCGTCAGGGCGCAATACTTCATGAAGCTGCGGCGGGTGATCCCCTGCCTGCGCATCACGTCATAAAAAGTTTCGATCTGGCTCAAACTTCCCTCCCCGTTTCCTGTCCCGTTCCTTGCCCGACCGCTCATGCGGCAGTGCAGAATGCCACGGCATACAAGTGGTCAGTCCATATGCAGGCAGGTGGGGGGGATGATGCAAAACGAATGTGCAGCGCGGAAACACGTTAAGATTTCCGCATTTTTACAGGATGTTATCGCAATTATTAAGATTTTATGACTTGTGCCCGGCGGATGCTGCCTGACCGCTTTCCACCACGAGCCGGAAGCAGAGTTTCCGCTGACACGATCTCTGCGCCGCAGAAACGCGCGCAGCGAGTCACGCTTGAAACGCGCTTGGCCTCCAAAGGTTCCGACAATTTTCCGAAAAACGTTAAAGACCACCATCACCGGGATCGCCCCGCACGCGAGGCCCGTCGCCGCCGATGGACAGACCGACATGACACCCGGCCCCCTGCAACCGCTCGAAGAGTGCCTATGGCGTCCCGAAACCCGTTTCGACCGCGCCCTTGTGGACCGCCTGTTTGCCCCGGACCTCGTGGAATTCGGCCGCTCCGGGCGGGTCTACAGCCGCGCCGACCTGCTCGCCGTCCCGCCGCAGCCCTTCACGGCCCGCCTGCCCTGCCGGGTTTCACGACGCGTCCCCTGTCGGCGAACGTGGTCCTCATGACCTACATCAGCGAATTGTCCGTCGGCACGACCACTGAACGCGCCAACCGCGCCTCGCTTTGGCAGCTATACCCCGACGGCTGGAAACTGGCCTTTCACCAGGGCACACCGCTGCCCGATGCGTAGGTCGGGGTTTCACCCCGACTCCCTCGGGATTGACCGCGCTGCCGCCACTAGCGCCTGACCATAGGCCAGCCCACCATCCCCGGCGGGGACCTCGCGGTGCACCAGCACGGGAACGGACAGATCCTCCAGCGCCCGCGACATATACCGCAACAACCGCGCGTTCTGGAAACAGCCGCCCGACAGCGCGACGGCCTGCGCCTCGCCCGTTTCCACCAGCGCCCGCGCGCGCCCCGCAAAGGCGCGCGCCAGCCCGGCATGGAACATGTCCGCGATCTCGCCCAAGGGGGTTCCTGCATCCAGATCCGCCTTCATCGCCGTGAACATGACAGCCGGATCGATCTCGTCTTCGCCGCCAAAGTCATAGCCGGGACGACCGCTCTCGTCCGCCAAGGCCTCCAGCCGCATCGCCGCCTCGCCCTCGTAGCTTTGCACCACGCAGAGGCTGAGCACCGCCGCCACTGCGTCGAACAGCCGCCCCGCCGAGGACGATAGCGGCGCATTCACCCCGCGCTCCGCCGCCATCCGCAGCATTGCCAGCGGCCGGTCGCCGAACACCGCCTCCGCCCAAGGCCCCAGCCCCGCCTGATCCAGCCGCATCAGGGCATTGCGCCAAGGCTCCCGCGCCGCCATGTCGCCGCCGACCAGCGGCGCGGGCTTCAACCAGGCCCGCCGCTCGAAGCCGCGATAATCCGCCAGCAAGACCTCTCCGCCCCAGACGGTCCCATCCGTCCCAAGCCCTGTGCCATCCAGCACGATCCCGGCCACGCGCCCGCCATCCAATGGCCAGCCATTCTCGCCCAGGCAGGACGCCAGATGCGCATGGTGATGCTGCACCTCCTCCAACCGCAGACCCTCGGCCTCCGCCCGTGCCTGCCCGTGCTGCCTCGCCCGGTAACCGGGGTGCAGGTCCACCGCGACGACCTCTGGCCGATGGTCGAACAGCGCCGCATAGTCCCGGTCCGCATCCAGAAACGCATCCCAGGTCAGCGCCTCGTCCAGCTCGCCCAGGTGATGCCCCAACAGCGCCTGCCCGTTCTTCACGAGGCAGATCGCCCCCTTCATCTGCCCACCATAAGCGACGACCTGCGGCGCATCGCCAAAACCTTCGGGCAAGCGGAATGTCCCCGGCACCCGCCCGCGCGCGCGTCTGAGCACCATGCGCGGCTCCGCCCGCTCCACCGAGTCATCGAGGCGCCGCGCGATCTCGCGGTCATGCACGACAAAGGCATCGGCAAAGCCCGACAGCTTCTCGCGCGCCTCGTCGTTGCCGATCACCTGCGGCTCGCCCGACAGGTTGCCCGAGGTCATCACGAGAACCCCGCCAAAGGCCCGCAGCAAGAGGTGATGCAACGGCGTATAGGGCAGCATCCAGCCAAGGCGCGCCATCCCCGGCGCCACGCCCTCGGGCAGCGCCTCTGGCCCCTTGTCCAACAAGACAACCGGCGCGGCAGGATCGCGCAACAGCGCGGCCTCGGCCTCGCCAACCATGGCGAAGCGCCGCACGACGTCCAGTTCCGCCATCAATGCAAAGGGCTTGGACACCCGGCACTTGCGCTCCCGCAACAGCGCCACGGCCTCCGCATTCGCCGCGTCGCAGGCCAAGTGAAACCCACCCAACCCCTTGATCGCCAGCACCTCGCCCCGCCGCAATCGCGCCACGGCCTCCGCCAGCCAGTCGGCGGCGTCGGGCTCCATCCAGACCCGGGGCCCACAGTCGGCACAGGCCACCGGCTGCGCATGGAAGCGCCGGTCGCCCGGATCGCCATACTCGGCCCGGCAGGCCTCGCACATCGGGAAATCCGCCATGGTCGTCTGGACCCGGTCGTAGGGCAGCCCACGCACGATAGTGAAACGCGGCCCGCAATGGGTGCAATTGGCAAAAGGATAGCCAGACCGGCGGTCACCCGGATCGAACACCTCGCCCAGACAATCCTCACAGGTCGCCGCATCCGGCGTTACCCGCGTCTCGGATCCGGCCTCCCCCGAGGCGGAAATCACGAAAGACTCGGCATCGACCGCACAAGGCTCCCACTCCACCGCATCCACGACGGCCAGCTTCGGCTTCTCAGTGACGATGGCCGCCTGAAACGCATCCACTCCCTCGCCTGCGGCGAAAATCAGCACGCCCTCCGCGTCGTTGCGCACCTCGCCAACCAGCCCGAACCGCCGCGCCAACTGCCAGACAAAGGGCCGGAAGCCCACGCCCTGCACTTGCCCCCTGACCCTGATGCGCCGCCCGTTCATGCTTCTTCTTGGCCCAAATACTCAAACCTGATTTTTCGCAGAAAAATCGCCCCACCCGACAGATGCGCTCAGTGCACCGTACAGACCATGCAGGGATCGAATGACCGCACCACGTGCTGCACGCTCAGGGGCGTGTCCTCACCCTCTCCCACGGGACAGCCTACCAAAGCCGCTTCCACCGGCCCCGCCACGCCGCCCGCATCGCGCGGCGAGAAATTCCACGTCGTCGGCGCGATGATCTGGTAGCGCGCGATCTTGCCGCGCTCCACCGTCAGCCAATGTCCCAGCGATCCGCGCGCCGCCTCGACCAGACCGACACCCTCGCCATCGCGCAAGGTCACCTCTGCCATGAACGCCGCTTCCGGCTTGATCGCCGCGAGCATCCGCTCCAACGCGATCTGTGTCCGCGCGATTTCCAACAACCGCCCCGCAACACGTGCCCGGACACCGCCTTCCCCGGCCAGCGCCAGGGCCAGCGGATGCCCATCCACCACCTGCCGCGCCAAGGCACCGACCTCCACGGTCTCGCCCGCCAGTCGCGGCGCCTTGCACCACGAATAGGCGCTCTCGCGCATCTCCGCATCTGGCCGCGTGTCTCCCTGCGCGGGATGCGCTGCCTCACCCAGCATCCAGGCGTGGCTCAGGTCTTCGACGATGCTGCCCATCTCCACCGGGGCGACCGCGCCATCGGACCAAAGCCCGGACGCGAACACCCGCCCCTCCGGCTCCGGATAGGCGCCGAACGACATGTAGCGCCCCGGCCCCTTGCCCAGCGCCGCGAGGTCCAATCCGGCGGCGACCTGCAGAAAGAACCCGGCGTCCCCGGTGTCCCACCGTTCAAGATCGGTAACTGAAGACAGCCCGGCAAAGGCCTCTACCGGAGCGCCAAAGACCTCCGTCTCCAGGAACCGCCGGAAAGCCTTCAGCGAGGCCCCGATCCGCACCTTGTCGCGCAAGGACGGGGCGCGCGTCACGCCCCCCGGCTGGATCGCCAGCGTGTGCGGCCACTTGCCGCCCAGCATCCCGACAATGTGGAACAGCTCCGCCCGCGCCGCGACAGCCGCCCGCGCGCCGGACCCGGACCCGGCCAGAAACCGCTGCACCGCCCGCCCGTGCCATGGTTGACCGGCGTAACCCACGCGGGCGAAATCCGGCATGAAGAACAGGTAGAAATGGGTCACGTGGTCCGCGATGTTCTCTACCGCGTGCAGCAGGGACGCCACCCGCAAGCCCTCGGGCGCCATGCCACCGCCCGCCATGTCCGACAGCGCTAGGGCCGCCGCCGCCGACTGCGAAATCGAACAGATCCCGCAGATGCGCGGCGTGATGGTCAGGGCATCCACCGGAGCCTTCCCCACCATCATCCGTTCGAACCCTCGAAACAGCGGGGAATTGGCATAGGCCGCCGCGACGCGCCCCTCTGACACATCCAGCCGGATCTCCAGATCGCCCTCGACCCGGTTGAACGGCCCCACCAGCAACGTCTTTGTCATTGGCCGCGCACCTTCGGCGCAGGCGGCACCTTGACCCGGTCACTCACCGCGTTCACCCCGATCCGCCGCGGCGTCGCGGCCTTGGACAGGGACGCCAGCGCCATGAACCACGCCTTCGGCATGTCCGTCGGCAAGCCCACAGGGATACCCGCGAATTTCGGCGTTTCGGTGAAGGAATGACCCGGCTCTTCGAACTCAGGCGCGGTGCAGTTGATGCAGGGATAGCCTGCCCGCGTGCAGGACCCTTCGCCGTTCCAGCCGCGAATGTTGCAATCGCCCACGGCCTGCGTGCCGATGCAGCCGAGATGCTCCATCATGCAGCCGATCTGGCTCAGGCTTTCGGCGCTCGCCTTGTATTCGTAGAATTCGTTTTTCGGGCAGGCGTGGTGCACGAGGTTCTCGGCATAAAAGCGGGGACGGCCGTAGGCATCCAGCGCCTCCGCCCCCATGCCCTGCGCCAGCAGCATCAGAGTCTCCGTCACCCAGTCGGGATGTGTCGGACAGCCCGCCACGTTCACCACCGGCAAACCACCTCTGGCGACGAAATTCGTGCCCAAAGCGCCGCCCTTTTCCGCGCCATCGTACATCAAGCCCACGGCATCGGTCAGATTCTCCCCGGCCGAGGTCACCCCGCCATAAGCCGCACAGGTGCCCACCGCGACCACATGCGTCGCCAGTTTGGACAGCGACCGCACCCAGTCCAGCATCGACCGCCCGGTCCCCGCCATCATCTGGTACTTGCCGGTGCCATGCGGCCCCATCAGGATCGAGCCTTCGACACAGAGGATATCCAAAGACTGTTCGCCGCTTTCAATGCGGGCCAGAAGGTCACGCACCTCGGAGCCCGTCGCCTCGGACAGCGAAGGATGCCACAGTAGCTCCAGCCCCGCGCCGTCCAACAAGTCAAACAGCCCCGGCGCCTCGGCGCACAACAGGGACATGGAACAGCCGCCACAACCTGCCGTCTGCAACCAGAGTATATTCATGCCTGCTCCGATCCCTTCCCACCCGCGCGCGGCAACGTCACGCGGAAACACGCGCCCATTGCCTGCGGCACCAGCTCCAGCGAGCCGCCGTGTTCCTCGACGATCTTGTTGGAAATCGCCAGCCCCAGCCCGGTGCCCGCCCCCACATCCTTCGTGGTAAAGAAAGGATCAAAGATCGCCTGCACAAGGTCTTCGGGCACGCCCGGTCCATTGTCCGCCACGTCAACCATGGCGGTCTGGGCATCCTGATGCACGGTCATGTGGATTTCGCGGCCCTCCTGCCCCTCCATGGCATCCGCCGCGTTCTGCACGAGGTTCATCAGCACCTGCTGGATATGTCCCGGCCGCCCCATGGCCCGCACACCCTCGCCCTCGAAACGGATCACCAAGGGTCCACGCGCTCCGCGCTCCACCCATGTGGCCGCAACCCGCGCGCAATCCGCAAGGTCAAAGGCCACCATGTCCCCAGTGCCATCCGCCGACAGCCGCCGCAGGTCGGCCACGATGTCGCGTACCCGCTCCGCCCCCTCGGTCGCGCCGGTCAGCGCTTGCCGCAGGTTCTTCAGATCCCGGTCCAGCCGCAGCTTGCCCCGCAAGGCTACCAGTTCTTCACGCGAGGCGCCGCCCTGCACCTGCTCGAAATACTGTTCGAACCGGTCGACGTATTTCCCCAGCGCATGGGTGTTGGCATAGACAAAGCTGATCGGGTTGTTCAATTCATGCGCCACACCGGCCAGAAGCCGGCCCAGCGAAGCCAGCTTTTCGTTGCGCACCAACAGTGTCTGCGTCTGCTTTAGCGTCTCGTGGCTCTCCGCCAGTTCCGAATAGGCCCTGCGCAGTTCGCCCAAGGGCCGACCCGTCAGCACCACACCGACGCGCCGCCGGCGATCCCGCCGCGCCGCCAGACGCCAATCCACCGGCTCCAGCCCCTCGCAGCCGATCAAAGCGCCCTCGACCACCGTATCCGCCGAATCCATCAAGGCCTGCTCCAAGGCATGGCCCAGTGCATCCTGCGCCTCGGGGGCGACGAAATCCAGGAACCCGCGCCCCACGGCCTGGCTTGTCTCCAGGCCCACCATGGCACAGAACGAGGCGCTCGCCTCGACGATCACCCCGGCCTTGTCGGTCACCACGAGATAGTCGCCGATCGACCCCATGATCGACCCGAGCACCCCGCGCAGCGCCCGCAGCTCGGCGTTCCGCGTTTCCAGCTGCTCCTGGTAGGCCACGAGTTCAGCATAGGTCCGGTCGACGGCACGCAGCACGTCTGTCCAGGCTTCCTCGCCCATCTTGCCCGGTGCTACCGGGGACGTCTGTTCGCTCAGCGTCTCCATGGGTGCAGCTTACGCGCCCGGACGCCCCCCGACAATCCGCATCACTGGTGCGGCATCAGGCACCGGACCGGTTCTGGCGCGACCATTTCCACAGAAATGCGGAAAACTGCTTTACATCCCTTTTCACCAGAACCCGAGCCCCATCTTCTTTGGTTTCCCAAATACCCTTGGGGGTCCGGGGGCAAAGCCCCCGCGCTTGCAAAACAGCAGTTACTTCAGCCCAAGCACATCCAGCATGTCGTAATGCCCCGGCCCCTTGTCCTGCCCCCACAGCGCCGCCTTCAGCGCGCCACGGGCGAACAGCGACCGGTCCGACGCCATGTGCTTCAGCATGATCCGCTCGCCCGGCGTGGCGAACATCACCTCGTGTTCGCCGATGATGTCACCGCCCCGGATGGCGTGGAAACCGATATCTCCGCGCTTCCTCGCCCCGGTGATCCCGTCGCGCCCGCGGTCGGACACATCCGCCAGGTTCACACCACGACCTTCGGCCGCCGCCTCACCCAGCATCAGTGCCGTCCCAGAAGGCGCGTCGACCTTGTGATGGTGGTGGCCCTCGATAATCTCGATATCCCAATCCGCGTCCAATGCGGCGGACACCTGCTTCACCAGTCGCGTCAACAGGTTCACGCCCAGCGACATGTTCCCCGCGCGCACGACGACCGCATGACGCGCCGCCCGGTCGATGGCCGCGATGTCCTCGTCCGACAGGCCGGTCGTCCCGATGACATGCACCGCCCGCGCCTGCGCCGCCAGTTCGGCAAAGGCCACGGTCGCGGCGGGCGCGGTGAAATCAATCACCGCCTGCGCGCGGGCAAAGGCCTCCAGCGGGTCATCCTCGACCGTCACGCCGATCTCCGCGCCGCCCATGGCGACACCGACATCCCGACCGACCCAGTCATGACCGGACCGCTCCAGCGCGCCGACCAGCTTCAGCTTGTCCGAGTCCATGATGTGGCGCACCAGCATCTGCCCCATGCGCCCCGACACGCCCGTCACCACGACTCCCGGCTGTTCCGTCATCTGTCCCGTCTCCACGTCCAAAATAGCCCGGCAGACATACAGCCTCCCGCGCCGCTTG
This sequence comes from Sagittula sp. S175, assembly GCF_049800975.1. NCBI lineage: Bacteria > Pseudomonadati > Pseudomonadota > Alphaproteobacteria > Rhodobacterales > Roseobacteraceae > Sagittula > Sagittula sp. S175. Next base: position 301,885 of record NZ_JBNAGB010000003.1, on the reverse strand, counting down.
GCAAAGCCCGACCGACGCTCTACTTGTCAGCCATGGCAAAGAACAGATTCCACGACGGCGGCGGGCCGTCCCAACGTCAGCTGCGTGTCTCCGAAGTGATCCGGAGGCAGCTTTCCGACGTGCTTTCGCGCGGAGAGGTGCATGACCCGGACCTCAACCGCATGGTCATCACCGTGGGCGAGGTGCGCGTATCCCCGGACCTCAAGGTCGCCACCGCCTATGTCTGCCCGCTCGGCGGCCAGAACGCGGAACAGATGTTCGAGCTGCTCAAGAAGAACCAGAACGAACTCCGCCGCGCTGTGTCCAAGGGGCTCACGCTGAAATTCTCGCCCGAGCTGCGCTTCCGCCTCGACGAGACTTTTGACCAGCTCGACGAGACGCGCCGCCTCTTCGCCGACGAAACCGTCAAACGCGACGTGGAATGATGCGCCGCGCGGTCCTTGTCCTCACCCTCGCCCTCTCGGCGGTGATGGTGGCGCCGAGGGCGCGCGCCGTGACCTGCCAGAACGTCACTTGGGAGGGCAACCGCCTGACGGTCTGCGAGGTCGACGCGACCAAGGAGGATCTGCGCCTTTTCCGCGCCGACGAGACCGGCCAGCCTTTCGGCCATTTCAACAAGCTCGACACCATGCTGGCGACCAAGGGCGAAAAGCTCGCCTTTGCCATGAACGCCGGCATGTACCACGAGGACCGCAGCCCGGTCGGCCACTACGTCGAGAACGGCACCGAGGAAATGCGCGTCATTTCCTCCCCCGGTCCCGGCAACTTTGGCCTGCTGCCCAATGGCGTGCTCTGCCTGACGGACAAGCGCGCCCGCGTCTACGAGACCCGCGACTACCTCGCCCAGAAACCGCGATGCCGCGACGCCACCCAGTCCGGCCCGATGCTGGTGATCGACGGAAAACTGCACCCGCGTTTCCTGCCCGACAGCACTTCGCGCTACATCCGCAATGGCGTCGGCACCTCAAAGGACGGCAAGCGCGCGGTCTTCGTGATCTCGCAGAACGTCGTGACCTTCTACGATTTCGCCCGCTTCTTCCGCGATGCGCTGAAGCTGCCGAACGCGCTGTTCCTCGACGGCAATATCTCGCGCCTTTATGCGCCCGCGCTGGGGCGCAACGACCTTGGCCGCAAGATGGGTCCGATCGTCGCCGTCACCGAGCCGGCAGGCTGAGCACCGCTGGACGCGCCCCGCCCGCCGTGGCAGGCTACCGCGACCGTCGTTTCAACCAAGCCCTTCCATGCGCAGTCTCTTTCTCAGCCTCTGCCTCGTTCTGCCCGGCCTCGCCGCAGCGCCGGTGTATGCGCAGACACCGCAGGTCAACTACGCCTACCTCTTCCAGAACTTCTCCGAAGACGGCCTGACCCGCGCCGACAAGCGGTTCCTGCAAACCGCGCTGGCCTTCGAGGGTGATTACAACGGTTTGATCGACGGCGACTGGGGGCCGATGTCGCGCCGCGCACTCGACAGCTACGCCCGCCGCGAGTTCGACACACCGGCCGAGACCTGGCATATGGCGGCGCTGGCCATCGCGCTGGTCGTCCGCATCGACGCCGAGGGCTGGACCCTGCGCCATTTCGACGGGCTCAACATGTCCATGCTGTTCCCGGCCAAGACCGCCGTGCTGGACCCGCCGACGAACGACCTGGTGAACTGGCGCCACAGCGGCAGCAGCCTCGCCTATTCCGTGGGCCTGCAATCGCGCACCCGCGCCGAGGAAATGCACGCTTATACACTGTCGCGCCACCAATCCGCCACCGAACCCTACACCCTGCGCAACCCCGGCCTTGCCGTAACACGCATCCGCCGTGCCGACGGAGCGGTGCTCTATGCCCGCTCGGACTACACCGGCAACGGCTGGTCCACCGTGCTCCTATCGGCCGACCGCACGGACGAAGCGCTGCTGAACGCCGTCTCCGCAAGCCTCGCGCCCGGCCCTGTCCCGCCGCTCTCGGTCACCCAGGGCGGCAAGCTGGACGCCGCCATCCGCCAGGCTTTCGAAGTCATGGATCAGGTGGAACACGCCGACAAGGCCGCCGCGCCCGCGCCGCCGCCCCCTGTCACCTCGGCCACCGCCAGCACCGGCAGCGGCTTCTACGTCTCGCCCGAGGGCCACGTCCTGACCAACGCCCACGTGGTCGACGACTGCACCGCGATTGCGGTGGACAGCCATCCGGCCCGCCTGCTCGCCACGTCCGACAGCGATCTCGCGCTCCTAGCCACCGACGCGCCCCACGCCACGTTTGCGACGTTTACCGCCTCCCCGGCCCGCCTCAATGCCGACGTCACCGCCGTGGGCTACCCGCTGTCGCATATCCTCGGCGGGCTCAACGTCACCCGAGGCGCTGTCTCCTCCATGACCGGCCTCGCGGGCGACCCCGCGACAATGCAGATCACCGCGCCCGTGCAACCCGGCAACTCCGGCGGGCCGCTGATCGGTCCGGACGGCAGCGTCGTCGGCGTCGTCGTGGCGAAACTCGATGCGCTGAGCGTGGCCGACAGCCTGGGCGACATCCCGCAGAACGTGAACTTCGCCATCCGCGCCGACCGGGCCACGACCTTCCTGTCGGACAACGGCCTCTCGCCAGAGATCAAAACCGACACGACCCGCCTCGCCCCCGAGGACCTCGCCGAACAGGCCGCCGCCTTTACCGCCTTCATCGAATGCAGCGGCATGTGATACGGCCCCTGCTTCTTCTTGGTGCAAATAATGCGGGGTGAGGCCCGTTAGGGCCGAGGGGCAGCGCCCCTTTTCCCCCGCCCGCAACGCGCGCCGGACCCAACCAGCACTTGCACCCGAAACGCCCGCAGCCTACCTCGGGGAAGTCACAGCAAGAGGCCCCGCATGTCCCAGACCCCCGCCGACCTGACCCGAGCCGCCCTCGACGCCGCCCTCAAGGCCGGGGCCGATGCCGCCGATGCTGTGGCACTGGACGGCACCGCGATTGCCATCGACGTGCGCGACGGGCGGCTGGAACAGGCCGAACGCTCCGAAGGCCGGGACCTCGGCTTGCGGGTGTTCGTCGGGCAGCGCGTCGCATCAGTGTCGACCTCCGACACCCGCCCCGAAACGCTGGCGCTTCTGGCGGAACGCGCCGTCGCCATGGCGCGCGAAGCGCCCGAGGACGAATACGTCGGCCTCGCCGATCCCTCGCAACTGGCACGCAACTGGGATCTCGCCGCGCTGGAACTGGCAGACCCTTCTGCCGAACCCTCGCCTGCCGAGTTGGAGGACGACGCCCGCACCTGTGAATCCGCCGCCCTCGCCGTGCAGGGCATCAGCCAAGTGCAATCCGCCTCGGCCCACTACTCGGCACAAAATGTCGCCATCGCCGCCACCAACGGCTTCGAAGGCGCCTACAGCCGCACCTCGCGGTCACGCTCTTGCGTTGCCGTCGCGGGCGAAGGCCTGAAGATGGAGCGCGACTACGACGGCGACAGCCGTACCTTCCAATCCGACCTGCGCGACGCCTCTGAAATCGGTCGCATCGCCGCCGAACGCGCGCTGGAACGCCTGAACCCGAAACGCCCGAAAACCGGCGCCTACCCGGTGCTGTTCGACGAACGCGTCTCCTCCTCGCTCATCGGCCACCTGACCGCCGCCATGAGCGGGTCTGCCATCGCGCGCGGGTCCTCCTGGCTGCTGAATGCCTTGGGCGAGCAGGTCCTGCCCGCCTCCATGTCGCTGACCGAGGACCCGCACCGGCCCCGCGCCGGTGCCTCGCGCCCCTTCGATGGCGAGGGCCTGCCGACACGGCCCCGCACCCTCGTGGACAATGGCACCCTCACCGGCTGGACCCTCGACCTCGCCAACGCCCGCAAGCTGGGGAGGCAAAGCACCGCCAACGCCGCGCGCGGCACCTCGGGCGGCATCGGCCCGGCCTGCTGGAACCTCGAACTGACACAAGGCACCGCCTCGCGTGAAGACCTGGTGCAACAAATGTGCACCGGCCTGCTGGTCACCTCGATGATCGGCTCCACCATCAACCCTAACACCGGCGACTACTCGCGCGGGGCCGCAGGTTGGTGGATCGAGAACGGCGTCGCCGTCTATCCGGTTTCTGGCGTGACCATCGCGGGCAACCTCCGCGACATGCTGAAAACGCTGATCCCCGCCAACGACGCCCGCCCCTGGCTCACCCGCGTCGTGCCCTCCCTGCTGGTCGAGGGGCTCACGCTTGCCGGAGACTGACCTCGCCCTGCTGACCCGCGCCGCGCAGGAGGCCGGGACCGTGGCCCGTGGCTTCCTCGGGCAGGACCTCGGGATCGAGTACAAGCCCGACAACCTCGGCCCGGTGACCAAGGCCGACCTCGCCGTAAATGCCACGCTGGAACAGATCCTGCGCGAGGCCCGCCCCGCCTATGGCTGGCTCTCCGAGGAATCCGTGGACGACCCGCAGCGCATGGCGACCGAGGCGACCTTCATCATCGACCCCATCGACGGCACGCGCTCCTATATCGAGGGCGCGAACACCTGGGCCCATTCGCTTGCAGTGGTCGAGGACGGCATCGTCACTGCCGCCGTCGTGCTGCTGCCGATGCTGGACAAGCTCTACACCGCCTCGCTGGGACATGGCGCGCGCCTGAACGGTCGCCCCATCGCCGTCACCCGACGCGCCTCGCCGGATCAAGCCGAGGTGCTGGCGACACGCCCCACGATGGAGCCACATCTCTGGCCCGGCGGCGTGCCGGACGTTCAGCGCCACCACCGCCCCTCTCTGGCCTACCGGCAGGCGCTGGTGGCCGAGGGCCGCTTCGACGCTATGGTCACCTTCCGCCCAACGTGGGAATGGGACATCGCGGCAGGATCGCTGATCCTGTCCGAGGCAGGGGCGCGGGTCAGCGACAAACGCGGCGCGCGCCTGCGTTTCAACGCGCCGCACCCGCAGGCCGACGGGATGCTGGCAGCGAACCCGAACCTGCATGACGCCTTCATGCAACGGATGGTTTGAACAGATTCCTGCGATGGCGCAGGAGCCTTGCGCGGGTCGACGTCATCCTGTCAGACTGGCGGACGAAACAGTCGGTGCCGAACGGCAAGACCACAGGCCAGGATCGGTCCCATGCGCTGCGTGAAATCCTTCCCGTTCATCCGCCAAGGGGCTGCGCATCCCGAACGGCGATTAACCATCTTTGCAAGGGACAGCGAAGGGTTCGGCATCGTCGAGCAGTACTTCTATCGCAGCGTGGACGACGACGGTTCGGTCATCGCCGAAGGATGGGCCTCACTGCCGGTCAGCGGCATATTTGCCGACGCGAAGGGTGCAGAGCGCGAAATCGAAGCATTGTTGCCCGAAGGTGCCGAGGGTCGTCGCGGGACCTGATCGTTTCAGCGCCACGGCCCTAAACGCCTGTCGTTACCCCGATCCAACGTTAAGCAATCCCCCATCTTTTCCCCGCACCTTGAACCCCGCCGTGCGCGCGCGTACCGTCGCGTACAGCCCTTGGCCCTCCCAAAGGAGCACTGACATGCAACGCCTTCACCTCGTCTTCGGCGGCGAACTCGTCGATCCGACAAAAACCGTCTTCCGCAACACCGACGACATCCACGTCGTGGGCATCTTTCCGAACTACCAGTCCGCCTATGACGCCTGGAAAGCCGAGGCGCAGAAGACCGTGGACAACGCCCACATGCGCTATTTCATCGCCCACCTGCATCGCCTGCGCGAAGAAGGGACCGAAGCCTCCACCACCGAGGAACTGGGCTAACCCCATGTCCAGCCGCGCGCTGTCGTTACAGGCCTACCTGGCCACCACGCGCGGCACACCTGCGCCCGGCGCCACGGCCCTGCCGGAACGCCCCCGGGGCCGGCTGGTCTGGGCCTGGGCCGACGGGGCCGAACGAGGACGCGCGCTGGCCAGCCTTTGCGCACGGCTCATCGCGCAATATCCCGACACCACGGTGATCCTGTCCGGCGATGCACCCGCGCATCCCGGCATGATGCAGCTGCCAGCCCCACCCGAACGGCTGGCGGATTGCACCGCCTATGCGCAGGCCTTGCAACCGGACGTCGTGCTCTGGGCCGGGGGCGCGTTGCACCCGGCGCTGATTTTCGCCCTGTCGCAGGCCAAGGCGCATCTCGTTGCCCTCGACCTCGGCCCGGAACCGCCCTCCGCGCCCGAGGCCGCGCGCTGGCTGCCCGACCCGACCCCGGCGACGCTGGCGCTATTCCACAGTCTCTACACCACCGATCAGGTGGGGGCGCGCCGCCTGCGCCGCCTTGGCGTGGAAAACGCCCGCATCCACCCCAAGGCACCGCTCATGGATGCCGACATGCCCCTGCCCTGCGATGCCAGGCAACATGAGCAGGTCGCTGCCCTGCTGGCCGCCCGCCCCGTCTGGCTCGCCGCCCGCCTCCGCGGGCTGGAGGCGCGCGACGTCCTCGCGGCCCATCGTCAGGCCGTGCGCCTCAACCACCGCCTGCTGCTGGTCATCGTGCCCTCGTCCGAGGAAGAAGCCCAGCGCATCATCCGCGCCGCCTCCGCCTCGCAGATGCGGGTCTGCAACTGGGACGCGGGCGAGACGCCCGACGACAACACGCAGGTCCTGCTGACCGAAGGACCCGAGGACATCGGCCTCTGGTATCGCCTCGCCCCGCTGACCTTCCTCGGCGGTTCACTCCTCACCGGGACAGGCGGCGAGGACCCCTTCGAGGCTGCAACCCTCGGCACCGCGATCCTTTACGGCCCGAACGTGGGCAAACACCTGTCCTCCTACACCCGGCTGGTCGAGGCCGGGGCCGCCCGCATCGTCCGCGACGCCGATTCCCTCGCGGCGGCGGTGCTGCAACTGGTCGCGCCGGACATGGCCGCCCAGATGGCCCATGCCGGGTGGGAAGTCATATCCTCAGGCGCGGAACTGGTGGACGAAGTCATCACCGAGGTCGCCGACATCCTCGACGCCAAGGGAGCCACCTGATGCACGCCCCCCGTTTCTGGGCCACCCCGCCGGACGCGCCGTCCTGGCAGGCCCGCCTGCTGACCCCGCTGGCCTGGCTCACTGCCCGCGCCACCGCGCGCCGCGTGGCGCAGCCTGCAACGTACCGGCCAAAGATCCCCGTGATCTGCGTCGGCAACATCAACGCGGGCGGAACGGGCAAGACCCCCACGGCCATCGCGCTGGTGCAGCGCCTGCAGGCGCGTGGTTTGACACCCCACGTGGTGTCACGCGGCTACGGCGGGTCGCTCGACGGCCCCGTTCAGGTGGACGAACGCCGCCACACTGCCGACCAGACCGGCGACGAACCCCTGCTGCTGGCGGCCTTCACCCCCACCTGGGTCGCCAAGGACCGCGCCGCAGGGGCGCAAGCCGCTGAAAACGCTGGTGCCGACGTGATCGTGCTGGACGACGGTTTGCAAAACCCCGCCGTGGCCAAGGATCTGACCCTCGTCACCGTCGATGCCCATATCGGTTTCGCCAATGGCCTCTGCCTGCCCGCTGGCCCCCTGCGCGAACCCGTCGCCACGGGGCTGAAGCGCGCTGACCTCCTGCTGTCCATCGGGCCCACCGGGGCGCAACAGCGGTTCAGTGAAACATGGGGCAGCCAGATTTTCGTGCCCCACCTGACCGGAGCGCTGGAACCGCTGCAAACCGGGATGGAGTGGGAGGGCCTGCGCGCCCTCGCCTTTGCCGGGATCGGCCACCCGGAAAAATTCTTTGCCACGCTCAAGGCGCAGGGCGTCGACTTGCAATCCACCGTCGCCTTGGGCGACCACCAGCCCTTCACCACGGCCTTGCTGCAACGCCTGCAACAGGACGCCGCCCGGCATGGCGCGCAACTGGTGACCACGGAAAAGGACGCCGTCCGCCTGCCGCCAGAATTCCGCCGCAGCGTGCTGACTCTGCCCGTCCGGCTGGACATCCACGACCCCGCGCCGCTCGACGCAGCGCTCGACCGTATCCTCTAGGGGTTACTCCGCCGCCAGCGGCTGTTCCTCGCCGCCCGCGCCCAACAGCGCCAGCTCGGCCACGACGCCGCGCAGCACGGTGCGCACCGCGTCGAAATCCGGGCGTGGCTCAATGCGCTTTTCGTCCATGTAAAGCGAGCGGTCGATCTCGACCTGCACCGCATGCTGCCCGCGCGAAGGACGCCCGTAGGCCTGCATCGTGTAGGCCCCGGCAAAAGGCGTGTTGCGCACCACGACAAATCCGGCGGCACGGAACACCGCCTCCACCTGCTCGACGATCTGCGGCGCGGCAGATGCCCCGAATCGATCTCCGATCACCACCTCGGGACGCGGCCCGGTGTTGCGCAGCGCGCCGTCCAGCGCCTCACGCGGCATGGAATGGCAGTCCACCAGCACCGCCTCGCCGAATCGCGCCCGCGCGCCGTCCAGCAGCATCGCCAGCTTTTCATGATAGGGCTTCCAGATTCGCGCGATGCGCCGGTCTGCCTCGAACCGGCTCAGCTTGCCGCGATAGATCGCCCGTCCCCCGGCCACCACGCGCGGCACCACGCCAAGACCGCTCGCCACCCGCGGATTGTGTCCCACACGCCTGATTCCCTCGATCAAGGCCGGATCAAGCTCGTCAGAGGCCCGGTTCAGGTCCACATAGGCCCTGGGCGCCCCCGCCCGCAGCAACGGCGCGCCGAATTCCGGTGCAGAATCGAACAGCTTGTCGACCCAGGCATCCTCGGACGTGCGAATCAAATGTTCGTCCAGAACCGTCGTGTTCAGAAAGGAAGCAGGATAATCACGCCCCGAATGCGGAGAAGCGAACACCACGCGCGACGTCAGCGCATCCGGCAGGTGCAGATGGTAGGATATACTGGGCATCGGCGCTCCTTTGAGAGAAAGAATAGACCGATTTCTTTCTTCGCCAAAAGCCCTTGATCCTCCTGTCGAACCTATTTATAGACCCCTCCACCGGCGCCGCCATCCAGTGACGCGGACCTCGCAAGGGGGACACGACACCGGGCAACAGCGCAGGCCATATGGGTGATTAGCTCAGCGGTAGAGCACTTCGTTGACATCGAAGGGGTCACTGGTTCGATCCCAGTATCGCCCACCATGAATTTCACCCCTCGGGGCACGGGCGCGTCCGACACCGGACCGCGCCCGCAGTGTTCCGGGGACAGGCTGCAACCCAGGCGCTCGCGCGCCGCGATAGACGAAGGACAGTTCGATGAAAGTCGCAAACTCGCTCCGCTCGCTCAAGAACCGCCACCGCGACTGCCGCGTTGTGCGCCGTAAGGGCCGCGTTTACGTGATCAACAAGACCCAGCGTCGCTTCAAGGCACGTCAGGGCTGATAGCCCGGTCTTCTCGATCATGAGAATGGAAACCCCCGCAGGCTTCGCCTCGGGGGTTTTGTCTTTTCTGCGATCGTATCTGCGCCCTGCGACATCAACAGAGCCAGCGAAAAGGGCGACCCACCGGGCCGCCCTCTTGCCAAAACCAAAGCGCGTTCTCAGCCCCCGCGCCGCATCCGTTCGATCACCTGCAGCATCTCGCGTGCCCGAGTCGCCCGCGCTCCACTTGGATAGGCGCTGAGGTAGCGCCGCACGGCGGCCTCTGATCCCAGCCGTTCCACCTCGGCCCAAAGCGCTGCGTCAGACGGACCAGCCGGACGGGCTGCCGCTTGCTGACTGGCTTCAGAGGCACGGCGTGCCGCCTCAGCGTCACGACGGGCCGCAGCCGCCGCCGCTTCCTGTTCGCGCTTGCGCTTGGCATCTGCGGCAGCCGCCTGCTGACGGCGCATGTCTTCCTGCTTGGCCGCCTGCTGCTTTTCGCCCGCCTGCCGTTCCAGCGCGGCAATCTGGTTCAGATCCAGATAGCCCGTCGCATCGCGGTTGTCGGCCTTCTGCCAGGCCCGCACGGCGTCGCGCGTTCCGTCGCCAAAGATCCCGTCGACGGCCCAGTGATAATGCCCCAGCGCATCAAGCTCGCGCTGGATCTTGCGACGTGCTTCGCGGTCGAGGCCAAGATAATCCTCCGCCCGGCGCAGGTCGTAGAAGGGATCTGCCTTGATCGCCTTGATCCGCTGCGTGGCCGCGTTGGCATAGATGCCCTCGGGCTGCGCCTCCAGATAGGCTTGATAGCTGGCTTCCGAGTTGGAAATGCGCGCGGCACGCCACGCCGCTTCGTCTGCCGCGATCTGGACCTCCGAGCGCGTGTCTACCGGCTCCTCCGCTTCGGCGGTCTCTGCCTCCGGCGTCAGGGGAATCGTCGTTTCCGGAATGGTCTCCTGCTCGGCGACCTCCTCGGCTGCATCTTCCGGCTCAGCCGCTGCCTCTGCCACGGGTTCGGCTGCGGCGGGGGCTTCAGGCTCTGCCGTCGCAGTCTCGGCAGCCGGCGCCGGGGTTGCCGGAGCGACCTCCTCTGCCACCACGGGCGCAACTTCTTCGGCCTGTGTGGCAGGCGCTTCCTCGACCGGCGTGACCTCGGGAGTCACCTCTGCCACGGGCTGTTCGGCCTGTGCAGGTGCCTGAGCCGCCGGCACCGTCGGCACATCCGCCGGACGCACGACGACCAGATCAGCCGAAGCAAAGCCCTCGACAGCCAGCCCTGCCGCCTGGGCAGCGGCCACAACAGGCTGTCCGACCTTGGTCAGCTCTCCCGCCGCAAAGCGCGACACAGCCGACTCGGGTCCGTGCAACACCGTCACCCCGGCGGGCACCGTCATGTCGCCCAACCCGGCCTCAAGGAAATCGCCGTAATCCGCCGTCACCGCGCTCTCGCTCAGCACGAGGAATGCCCGGCCCGGATACTTCGCCAGCACACCGAGAGCCGCGTCCAGCGGGAAAGCTTCGACCATGATCGCGGAATCGGCCAGCGCCGCACCATCCGTCGCGGGCAACAAATAGGCCCCCGCCGCACCGTGCAGGAAGGCCCCAGCCAATACCACCACCACTGGGCCGCCATCGTCGTCCAGCGTCGCCACGAAGTCACCAAAGCCCTGCTTCATGGCCGCACCATTGGCGTCCCGCGCCTCGGTCACGTCAAAGCCCTGGCCACGCATCGCCTCGGCCGCTTCGGCCACCTGTGTCGCTGCAAACAGCGTCTGCACCCCGTTGTAGGTGCTGTTGCCAATCACGAGGGCATCGCCCGCCGCGTGCGCCGCCGTGCCAGAAAGAAGCCCCGCAATGGCAAGTGTCAGAATCCGCATAACAAATCCTCCTTTGTCCACAAGCCTACCCGCCTTACGCCCCACCACAAGACACGATTGCGCAAGTCATGAAAACTTCGCGCCGCACGGAGGGTATCCGCACGGCGCGCAAGACGGGAAATATTCCCGAAAATCAGAAGCATGACCTTGGGTCAGTCGTACTTGCGCTGATCCTCGATCACCAATCCATCGCGCGGCAATCCGCCCAAGGCGACCAATTCCACGGCGCCCTTCAACTTCAGCACCTCCGCGACGCTCTTTTCCACGCCGTCGATGGACGCTGCATCGGTTTCGATTCGCACCGTCATGGCGTCCATCTCGCCGTCGCGTGTGGCGACGACACGCGCGCGCGCGATCTCCGGGTGCTTTGCTACCAGCTGCGCCACCTGCTCGGGACGGACGAACATGCCCTTGATCTTGGTCGTCTGGTCGGCGCGGCCCATCCAGCCCTTGATCCGGGTGTTGGTGCGTCCGCAGGGCGACTCGCCCGGCAGGACCGCCGACAGATCGCCCGTCGCGAAACGGATCAGCGGATAATCCGGGTTCAGTGTGGTGACGACCACTTCGCCCACCTCTCCTTCTGCCACGCGGTCGCCGGTGCCCGGCGTGACGATCTCGACGATCACATGTTCGTCTAGGATCATCCCCTCCATGGCCGGGCTTTCATAGGCCACGTTCCCAAGGTCCGCCGTCGCATAGCACTGCAGGCAGGAAATCCCGCGATCCTTGTACCAGGCGCGCAGCGACGGGAACAGCGCACCGCCGCCGACAGCCGCCCGCGTGATCCCCAGCTCCAGCCCCATCTCGTCGGCCTTCTCCAGGATCACCTTCAGGTAATCCGGCGTGCCCGCGTAGGCCGTGACGCCCACGTCCTTCGCCGCCCGCGCCTGCAGCTCGGTCTGGCCGGTCCCGGCGGGCAGCACCGCCGCCCCCACCGCCCGCGCGCCGTTTTCAAAAATCATGCCAGCCGGGGTCAGGTGATAGCCAAAGCAGTTCTGCACGATATCCCCCTGCCCGATGCCACAGGCATGAAGGAAGCGCCCCATCCGCCACCAGTCATGGCTGACGCCGCCCGGCTCGTAGATCGGCCCCGGAGACTGGAACACATGCACGGCATTCGCCACTGGCAGCCCGCCAAACGGAGGCTGCGCCGCCTGCCGCGCCGACAGGTCCGACTTGCGCAACACGGGCAGCGCCGCCAGCCTGTCCAGATCCGCCACGCTCTCCATGCCATGCTTGGCCAGCTGGACGTTCAGAGCTTCGAGCTGCGCCGCCGCGCGTTCATCACGCGAGCGGGTCTCAAGCGCGTCGTAATAGGTGCTCATGGCAACCCTCCCGGACAAAATTCCTCACAAAATTCCCTTCGGGAATCCGCGAACTCTCTGTTAGCGTCCCACCCAACGGAGGACAGCCGTGTTCAGCACAATGGAAAAACGAGTCCATTTCGACCCGATCCGACAGATCGCAGAGTTCGACCTGTCGCACCTCGCCTTCTCGACGCCAGCCATCGTCACGCGGGTTTTCGGCCAGTTCGAAAACATGGTCGGCAATTCCGGTCATGATCGCTGGTACTTCGTTGTGAACGTTCAGGGCACAATGATCGCGCCCGAGGCCATGAGCACCTTTGCCCGCCGCGCCCGCGCTCTGAACAGCCGACATTCGCTGGGCACCGTGCGCTATGCCTGCGCCCCCGAAATCGCCGCGCTCCTTGAACGCGCATCGCAAGGCGTCGGGTTCGATTTTCGCCACACCCCCGACCGGCACACTGCCGAAACCGAGGTCGAACGCCTTCGCCATACACCTTGGTTCGGCCCCGAACAGCGCCGGTCCCACCGCTTCCACGACTACTTCCCGCGTTTCAACTTCGACACGCACAACCGGATCCTCGACCTCGACATGAGCGGGCTGACCCTGCACAACAGCCGGGACGTGAGCGATTTCTTCGATCACATGCGCGCCCGTATCCACGCCATGGGCGCCCCCCGGCGATGGTATTACCTCATCAACTTTGCCAACTTCCACGCAGCCCCCGAGGCTTGGGTCGATTTCTCCCGCATAGGGCGCGAAATCTGCAATCTTCACGCCCTCGGCGTGCTGCGATACGGCGTTTCGCCCGCGTTGCTCGAGGACCTCTCCAGCCGTTTCCAAAACGAAACGGTCCCCGTTGCCGTCTTCGAAACGAGAGAAGCCGCCATCGCCAGCCTGAAAGCGTCGAAGCCGGACAGCTGAACCGGTCACGCCAGCCACCGTTTGCGCCGCCGATACGACCGCACATCGCGGAACGACTTGCGCCCCTCGTCCGACATCCCGAGGTAGAATTCCTTCACGTCCGGGTTCTCGCGCAGTTCCGCCGCCGGACCTTCCATCACCACGCGCCCGTTCTCGAGGATGTAGCCCGAATGTGCGTACCGCAGCGCGACGTTGGTGTTCTGCTCCGCCAGCAGGAAGGACACGCCCTCCCCCTCGTTCACCGCCTTCACGATCTCGAAGATCTGCTCCACCAGCTGCGGCGCAAGACCCATGGACGGCTCGTCCAGCAGGATCGTCTCGGGGCGGCTCATCAGCGCGCGCCCGATGGCGACCATCTGCTGCTCCCCGCCCGAGGTATAGCCGGCCTGCGACTTCCGCCGCTCGCGCAGACGCGGGAAATAGTTGTAAACCATCTCCAGGTCCGCAGCGACGGCGCCCTTGCCATCGCGCCGCGTATAGGCCCCGGTCAGCAGGTTCTCCTCGACGGTCAGGTGGGCAAAGCAATGCCGCCCCTCCATCACCTGGATCACACCGCGCTTCACCAGTTGCGCAGGATCGAGGTCCTGCACCCGCTCGCCCTTGTAGACGATGGACCCCTTGGTCACCTCGCCACGTTCGGAATGCAGCAGGTTGGAAATCGCCTTGAGCGTCGTGGTCTTGCCCGCGCCGTTGCCGCCCAGCAGCGCCGTGATGCCGCCTTTCCGCACCGTCAGCGACACGCCCTTCAGCACGAGGATCACGTGGTTGTAGATCACCTCGATATTGTTGACCTCCAGCAAGGTCTCCGCCGTGGTCTCGGCCGTCTTTACACTGTCCAGCATGACGCCTCCCATCGGTTCGGCCCGCACGCCGTCCCGCTGCTTCTTCTTGGTCCAAATACTCGTCTTCTGCTCACGCATCCGGACGGAAATCCGGGTCCCACTTGCCTGATGCGTTCGGGGTCAGCCCGGCGACGGTAACGCCGCCGGGCCGTCTGGCACCTTACTCGGCGCAGTCCGCGTTCACCGCCCAGGGCTGGTTCGCGTCGGCGTATTCCTTCGCCTTCTCGGCCACCAGGTCGGCATAGCCGTCGGTGTTGGCGGTCAGCAGGTCAGACGCCTTGACGAACTTCTCGCCGTCCCATTCCAGCATCCAGCCGCCCGAATGGCCGGTGTGGTTGGAGCACGAGGTCTTGAACGGCGGCACCATGCCATCGAGACCCAGCTCGGAAATCCGCGCCTCGGTCATGTCGATGTTTTCCAGACCCCAGCGCAGCTGCTTGGCGTCGATCTGCGCGGTGCCAAAGTGGTCCTGCGCCGACTTGATGCCCTCCGCCAGAATGGCCGAGATCACGATGCCACGACCGTAGAACACGCCCGACATTTCCTCGGGGTTGGACTTGGAGTTGCCCGCATCCACGACGTGCTCCTTGATCGCCGCCATGACCGGTGCATCGGCGTTCGGGAACGACCAAGAGATCGACTTGTAGCCCTTGGCGTCCGCACCCGCGATGGCGAGGTCAGCGTCATGACCGGACCACCACACGCCGATGAAGTTCTCCATCGGGAACTTGGTCTTGACCGCCTCGGTGATGGCTCCGGCGTTCATCGCGCCCCAGCCCCACATGATGACGTAGTCGGGACGCTCGCGACGGATCTGCAGCCACTGCGCCGACTGGTTCTGCATCTCCTTCAGGCCGACCGGGATCGGCACGAGCGTAAAGCCCTTGTCGGCCGCGGCCTTCTCCAGCACCGGCAGCGGCTCCTTGCCGAAGGGGTGGTCGAGGTGCAGGAAGGCGATCTTCTTGCCGTTCAGGTCACCCTGCCCTTCGATGTACTGCAGGATCATGTCGGCGGCATCCCAGTACCCGGCGGGCGCGTTATAGGCCCACTGGAAGGTCTTGCCGTCCGCCATCGGGCTGAAGCCATAGCCCGGCGCAAGGATCGGGATCTCGTCCACGTTGGTCTTGGGCAGCACCTGAAGGGTGATCCCCGTCGACCAGGGCTGCGTCACGATGGCCGTGCCCTTGGTCTTCTCGTAGCATTCCACGCCCTTCTCGGTGGAATAGCCGGTCTCGCATTCCTCGGCGTTGACCGCAACACCGCCCAGACCACCATCACGGGCGTTCAGCATGGCGAAATAGTCAGCCTGACCGTTCATCAGCGGAATGCCGGTCGCCGCAAAGGGGCCGGTCCGATACGCGAGGTTCGGTGTATACAGTTCCTGCGCCATGGCAGCGCCCGCGGTGATGCCCGCCACGACGGCGGCAACAGCCAGCTTGGTGAAGTGTTTCATAGGTTCTCCTCCCTGAGATAACGTCACTTCGTTCAGTAGTCTGCGTAGGTCGGGGTTCCACCCCGACTCACCTTGTTCAAATCAATGCGGGAACGGCCAGAGGATCAGCTTCTCCCGGATCAGCCGCCACAGCTGCGCCAGCCCGTGCGGCTCGACGATCAGGAAGAACACGATCAGGCTGCCCACGATCATGATGTTCAGATGCTCGATCAAGGCCGAGTCGATCGGGATGCCCAGCGCATTCGGCACGAGGTTCAGCACCACCGGCAGGCCGACGATAAGGATCGCCCCAAGGTAGTTGCCCATGATCGACCCGAGGCCTCCGATGATCGCAATGAAGAGGATGCGGAAGGACAGCGGAATGTCGAACAGGTTCGGCTCCGCCGCCCCGCGCCACATGAAGACGAAAAGCGCCCCGGCCACACCGACGATGTAGGACGAGACCGCAAAGGCCGTCAGCTTCGACTTCATCAGGTTGATCCCGATCAGCTCGGCGGCGATGTCCATGTCCCGCGTCGCTTTCCACGTCCGGCCCAGCGTGCCGCGCGTCAGGTTGATGCAGAGCATCGTCATCAGGCAGACGATGAACAGCACCACGTAATACTGCACGATGCTGCTGGCCTGCGGCCCGGCGACGTAGACCCCGAACATCTCGAGGTTCGGCACCTGGATCGCACCCGAGGCGTTGTCATTGTACAGCCACGACCATTTCTCGAACAGCCAGACGAGGAAGAACTGCGCCGCCAGCGTCGCGATGGCCAGGTAAAACCCCTTGATCCGCAGCGACGGAATGCCGAACGCCACGCCCACCCCGGCCGAGAAGATCCCCGACAGCAGGATCGCGATGATCGGGTTCATCCAGGGCATCAGCGTGATCAGCTTGTAGCAGGCGTAGGCCCCCACCCCCATGAAGGCCGCCGTCCCCAGCGACAACTGCCCCGCATAGCCCGTCAGGATGTTCAGCCCCAGCGCCGCCAGCGAATAGATCAGAACGGGGATCAACAGCGTCTGAAACGCGAACTCGCTGGCAAACAGCGGAAAGATCACCCAGGCGCAGAGCAGGATCACCGCCAGAAGCACCGCATCCTGCCGGACCGGGAACAGCGCCTGGTCCGCCTCGTAACTCGTCTTGAACTGTCCAGCGGTGCGATACAGCATCCGCGCTCCTCCCCTTGTCCGTGCCCCGCGCCGACGTCACCCGACAGCACAAGGCACTATTCCACCGGACCAATCGGTCCCTGTCTCTGTCCCCGGAGGCCCTCCCCTCCGGGGCGCGGTCTGCGTGGGCTCCTCACCCCCCGCCCCGCTCGCCCGCCACCTCCCCGTGCCGGGCGAAAATCCTCAGTCGTCCTTGCGTCCCTTGGGCAGCGTCGACGTCCAGAAATCCGTCATCATCTTCCACGACTGCGCGGTGGCGTTAATCATCGTGTTCACCGCCTCCATCTGCACCTTCATCATTCCCTCCAGCGCTTCTTGCTGCGCCTCGTGGAACTCGCTCAACCCGTTCGCCCCGCGGGCCAGGTCCGCGTCTTCCTCACTCGCTTTCCGGCGATCCCGCGCCGAGCTTTCGCGGCGTGGTCCGGTGGTCTTCTTCGTGGCCATCAGGCATCCAATCCTTCGTCTGCTTCATACCGGGCCCGGCTGCGCGAACCCTTGGCATAACCAGTAGCCTCCGAATGCCGCACGATCCAGAACCACGCCCAGACACCCGTTGCCGCACCCAGCGCCGCGATCACCAGCGCCACCACCATGCGTGACCCGTCCTCCGGCGGCGTGGTCAGCGCGAGATACCCGAAGGACCAGAACCCGGCCCAGGCCACGACATTCAGGATGGCAATCAACTTGGTCATTCACACAGCCTCCGGTTTGTGGGTTTGGACACCCACGCTAAACCCTTTCGATGATACGTTCCCCGAACAACCCCTGCGGGCGGA
Organism: Sagittula sp. S175; assembly: GCF_049800975.1. Classification (NCBI taxonomy): domain Bacteria; kingdom Pseudomonadati; phylum Pseudomonadota; class Alphaproteobacteria; order Rhodobacterales; family Roseobacteraceae; genus Sagittula; species Sagittula sp. S175. The sequence continues at coordinate 284,317 of NZ_JBNAGB010000003.1, read as the reverse complement.
ACAGCAGCACGATCAGCGCCAGCACAAAGGCAAACCATGTCTCGGTATTACCGCCCATCAGGGGTTGACCCCAGTAGATCTCGAACAGCTTCTCGAGGATGCCGATCATCAGCCCGCCGATGATCGCGCCCGCGATGCTTTCCAGACCGCCCAGCATCAGCACCGGCAGCGCCTTGTAGGCGATCACCTCCAAGGCAAAGCTCACCCCGGCGCGCGCGCCCCAGGCAATGCCCGTCACCAGCGCGATGATGCCCGCGATAAACCACACCAGCACCCAGACGGTCTGCAAGGAAATCCCCACCGACAGTGCCGCCTGATGGTCGTCGCCCAGCGCCCGGATCGCCCGGCCCATCTGCGTGTAGTTGAGGAAGGCCAGGAGCGCCGCCACCAGCGTACAGGCCACCACCACCACGGTGATGTCCACGTGTTGCAGGATCAGCAGACCACCCCAAGGCTCCAGCACGCTGTCACCCGTGGGAATGCCCAGTTCCTCGGTGATCATCACCTTGTTCTCACCGCCAAAGATGATCTCGCCAAAGCCGATCAGGAACAATGTGATGCCGATTGTCGCCATGAACAGGATGATATCCGGCTGCCCCACCAGTGGCCGCAGCACGATCCGCTCGATGCTAACCGCCAGCACGAACATTACGCCGAGCGTCAGCGCCACCGAGATCCATGCCGGCACGCCAAAGGCATGCAACCCCACCAACGTCAGCGCCGCGAACACCACCATGATGCCCTGCGCAAAGTTGAAAATCCGCGACGACCGAAAGATCAGAACGAAGCCCAGCGCGATCAGCGCATATAGTACCCCGGACACGAGGCCTTCCCACAGCACCTGCAACAGGAAGTCCGGCGCAGAAAACATGTCCGCAAACGGCGTGACGAAAATATCCTTCAGCATCTCAGCCCCCCTTCCGCGCGATGTTGCCACCACGGGTCGTGCATTCTTGCGAGAAAATCAGATCATACGCAGGCGCCTGTGCGCACATCGCGTATGCATGGGTTGTGCATGGTTTCCGCATGCTTTGTGCATCGTATCCCGACATCAGTGCGCCACCCCAAGATATGCGTCGATGACGTCCTGGTTGTTGCGCACCTCGTCCGGCGTACCATCGCCGATCTTCTTGCCGTAATCCATCACCACCACGCGGTCGGACAGGTCCATCACGACCCCCATGTCGTGCTCGATCAGCGCGATGGTCGTGCCAAATTCGTCATTCACATCAAGGATGAAGCGGCTCATGTCCTCCTTCTCCTCGACGTTCATGCCCGCCATCGGCTCGTCCAGCAGCAGGATCGACGGCTCGGCGGCCAAGGCCCGCGCCAGCTCCACCCGTTTCTTCAGACCATAGGGCAGACGGCCCACCGGCGTTTTGCGGATGTTCTGAATTTCGAGAAAGTCGATAACCTTTTCAACGACTTCCCGGTTGGCCATTTCCTCGGCCCGCGCCTTGCCCCACCACAGGGCCTGCGCCGCCATCCCCGCCTTCATATGCGTCAGGCGGCCAGTCATGACGTTGTCGAGCACGGTCATGCCCTCGAACAGGGCAATGTTCTGGAACGTCCGCGCCACGCCCATGCGCGCCACCTCGTAGGGCTTCATCGGCGGGCGCGGCGCGCCCTTGTACCAGACCTCACCGATGGTCGGCGTGTAAAAGCCGGAAATCACGTTCAGCATCGAGGATTTGCCCGCGCCGTTCGGCCCGATGATCGCCCGGATTTCGCCCTCGTGAATATCGAAAGAGATATCCTGGATCGCTGTAACCCCGCCAAACTTCAGGGTAATATTTTTCATCTCCATCAGCGTGCCGCCGATCTGGCGACCGTCCGCGGTGACGTAGCCTTGCGTCTGATCCAACATCACAGCCCCTCCGCCGCAGCAGCGCACGCCGCGTTTGTCATTTCCTCAAGGTTTCCGGCGAGACTGATCGCACAGTCGTCCTGCCCCTGCTTCTTCTTGGTGAAAATACTCATTCCGCCGCCACCGCCCGCGGCGCAACCGCCTGAACCTGCGCATCCCTCACGGCCAAAGTCGCCTTGATCTTGCCCTTGCGACCGTCCTCGTAGGTGACCTCGGTCTCGGTGTAGATGCTGTCCACGTCGCCGTACAATGCGTCCACAAGGTCCTGATATTTCTCGGCAATCACCTTACGCTTCACCTTGCGCGTCCGGGTCATCTCGCCATCGTCCGCGTCCAGCTCCTTGTGCAGAACGATGAAGCGGTGCACCTGGCAGCCGGACAGCATGTCGTCCTGCGCGACCGATGCGTTCACCTCTTCGATATGCCCTTGGATCGTCGCCAGCACCTGCGGATGCCCAGCCAGTTCCTGGTAGCTCGCATAGGCGATGTTGTTGCGCTCTGCCCAGTTCCCCACGGCCGTCAGGTCGATGTTGATGAAGGCCGTGCAGCGATCCTTCCCCGCGCCGAACACCACCGCCTCGAGGATGTTGGGAAAGAATTTCAGCTTGTTTTCAACGTACTTGGGCGCAAATAGCGATCCGTCCGCCATCTGCCCCACGTCCTTCGCCCGGTCGATGATCCGCAAATGGCCCGAGCCCTCCTCGAAGAACCCCGCATCCCCCGTGGCCACCCAGCCCTCGGCATCCTTGGTGTCCGCCGTGGATTCCGGGTTCTTGTAGTATTCGACAAAGGTGCCCGGAGAGCGGTAGAACACCTCGCCATTCTCGGCGATGCGAATTTCCACACCCGGTGCCGGCACGCCCACCGTGTCCGACCGCACCTCGCCATCCGGCTGCACCGTGATGAACACGGACGCCTCCGTCTGACCGTAAAGCTGCTTCAGGTTGATCCCCAAAGAGCGATAGAAATCAAAGATTTCCGGCCCGATCGCCTCGCCCGCCGTGTAACCCACGCGCACCTTGGCAAAGCCCATGGCATCCTTCAGCGGCCCGTAAACCAGCAGCGACCCGAGGCTGTACTTCAGGCGGTCCATCATCCCCACCGGCTTGCCGTCGAGTATCTTCGGCCCGACCTCGCGCGCATGCGCCATGAAGTGATGGAACATCTTCTTCTTGAACGCGCCCGCATCCTCCATCCGGATCATGATCTGCGTAAGCAGCGTCTCGAAGATCCGTGGCGGGGCAAAGTAATAGGACGGCGCGATCTCCCGCAGGTCTGTCTGCAAGGTCTCGGCGCTCTCGGGGCAGTTCACGCAGAACCCCTTCCAGTAGGCCTGCCCGATCGAGAAAATGAAATCCCCCACCCACGCCATCGGCAGATAAGCCAGAACCTCGTCGTCCCGCTTCAGGTGGTCGAACTCCGCCGAGGACCGCGCCGCCTCGATGATATTGCGGTTCGACAGCACTACGCCCTTCGGCTTCCCCGTCGTGCCCGAGGTGTACAGCATCACGCAGGTATCGTCGTACCCCAGCGCACCGCGCCGCGCGTTAAGCTCGTTGATGAGCTCGTCATAGGCCGCGCGCCCCTGCGCCTGCACGTGGGAATACTCATGCAGATGCGTATGGTCGTACTTCCGCAGACCACGGGGATCAACATAGATCATGTGCTCGAACTGGTGCAGATGCTCCTGCACCTCGATCACCTTGTCCACCTGCTCCTGATCTGCCACCACAACGAACCGGGCACCGCAATGGCCCAGAACGTATTCCATCTCCTCGGCGACGGCGTCCTGGTACAGCGGCACCGGCACCGCGCCGCACATCTGTGCCGCCACCATCGACCAGTACAGCGTCGGACGATTGCGCCCGATCACCGCGACATGGTCTCCCGGTGCCACGCCCATGTTCAGCAGACCCAGCGCAAAGGCCTCGATCTCCTGCTCGGCCTCGGCCCAGGTCCAGCTTTGCCAGATCCCGTATTCCTTTTCGCGATAGGCCGGCGCGTTCCCGAACTCCGTCACATTGCGACGCAGCAAAGCCGGAATCGAGCGCAGGCCTTCGATGCCCTCAACGAGTGCAGCCAAGTTCAATCCTCCCCAATGCCGTGACCGGCATCTCCTCCGTGCCCTCCCTTGCGGGGGCCATGACCGCTTGATGCGATTCTGTGACCAATTAGGACGGCCTTCATCCTCCCGGTCAACTTTTTCCTGAGCATTTCCAGAATGTAACAAATCCTTACAGGCGATTTTCCCCTGCCCTGCCCCCTTCCAGCGGGCGCGCCACAGGGCTACCGTCGCAGCATGTCCACGCTCACCGACTCCGCCGCCTATACGCTTGCCGGGCTGAACCTGATCCAGCAGGCGCTGTCGATCTTCGACCGCGATTTGCGGCTGGTGCTGATCAACCGCCCCATGCAGACGATGTTCGACCTGCCCGACGCGCTCTGCACGCCCGGCACAAGCTTCGAGGAGGTCATCCGCCATCTCGTCCTGCGCGGTGAATACGGGCCGCTAGACGACCCGGAGGATTTCATCCGTGACCGCGTCGACCTCGCCCGCGATTTCGAACCGCATTACATGGAGCGCAGTCGTGCCAATGGCCGCACCATCAGCGTCGAAGGCGCGCCGCTGCCGCAGGGCGGCTGGGTCACCGTCTATACCGACATCACCGCGATCAAGCGGCAGGAGGCGCTGCTGCGCACCCGCTCCGAGGTCCTGTCCGAAGAGGTGCTGCAAAGGTCCGAGGAACTCAGCCAGACGAACCGTCAACTGGCCGCGACCATCACCGCGCTCGAGGAAACCCGCCGCCAGTTGACCGAGATCGAAGCCCGCACCCGCACCACGACCGAGATGATGCCTGCCCATATCGCCCGCGTGGATGCCACCGGGCACTACACGTTCTCCAACAACCGCCTATCCGACGTGATGCCGGGGCGGCCTGGCTCCATCGTGGGCCTGCATGCGAGCGAGGCCCTTGGCACCGCCTGGACCCGCGTGAAACCGCACTTGGAAAAGGCCCTGACCGGGCAGCCCTCCACCTTCGAATTCACTGACGAAACATCCTCCCGGCGCATCCGCGCGGCCTTCACCCCCGATCCGCTGGAGCCGGGGGTCTATATCCTGTCCCAAGACGTGACCGAGGAAACCCAGGCCCGCGCCGCCCTGCAACAGACAAAGCGGCGCGAGATGGCGGCGCAACTGACCTCCGGCCTCGCGCATGACTTTTCGAACCTGCTGACGATCATCCTCGGCCAACAGACAAAACTGGCGCGGCTCGGCCTGTCAGATGAGTCCTCTGCGTGCGTCACCGCCACGCTTCAGGCGGCGCGTCGTGGCGGGCGGCTGCTGGAACGCATCGCCGATATCACCAGCCCACGTACATGGCAGCCGCAACCCCTGCACCTTGCGCCCTTTCTGGAAGACTTGCGCACGCTCGCCACGCCCACCCTGCCGGACAGCGTGACGCTGACCATCGACGACCAATCCACCGGCCCGCTGCTGGCCGACCCGGGCCTTTTGCAAGATGCGCTGCTGAACCTGATCCTTAACGCGACACACGCCTGCACGGGCCGTGATGCCGCGCGGATCACCCTCACCGCGCGCGAACTGCAATCCACCTGGCTCGAGATCACTGTATCCGACACGGGTTCCGGCTTTTCCCCAGAAGCCCTGAAGCGTGGCCTTGCGCCCTTCTTCACCACCAAGGGCGGCGAGGGATCGGGCCTCGGCCTTGCCATGGTCTACGACATGACCAAGCTGGCTGGCGGATCGGTGCGCCTCTCCAACACCGACACCGGCGCGCAGGTGACCCTGCGCCTGCCCCTGCGCCCTGCCCCCGACCTGCCCGCCACGGGCCTTGCCCTCTTGGTCGAAGACAGCCCCGACCTGCGCACGCCCATCCGCGAGATGCTGACCGCCCAGGGCTACAACGTCGTCGAAGCCGCCTCGGTCCCCGAGGCGCTGGCGCTGCTCGACAACCTCCCGGTGGCGCTTATTCTCTCGGACGTCACGCTGGAGGGCGAGGAACCGGGCTACGCGCTGGCCGACCACGCTCCGCAGATACCGCTGCGCCTGATGACCTCGCTGCCCGCGAGTGACCCGCGCCACGCCGAGGCCCGCCACCGCGCGCCCGTTCTGGCCAAGCCCTTCACTCCGGAAATGCTTGCCAATTTCCTTGATACCCGCGAGGAAACGGCATGACCCAAGCGCCCCTCGTAACTATTCTCGACGACGAACCCGCCATCCGCGAGATCCTCACCGAGGCATTGCAAGAGGCCGGGTTCCGCACCCGCGCCTTCTCGCGCGCGACGGAGTTCGAAGCCGCCCTGCGAACCACCACGCCCGACGTGGCCCTCGTCGACCTCGGCCTGCCGGATCGCGACGGGCTGACCCTCGTGCATCGGCTGGCACTCGAACAGGGAGCGAAGGTCATCATCATCTCGGGCCGTGCGCAGGTTCAGGACCGGGTCACGGGGCTGGAACTCGGGGCCGATGACTACGTCACCAAACCCTTCGAGGCCGCCGAGGTCGTCGCCCGCGTCCGCGCCCGCCTGCGCACACCCGCCGCGAAACCGCAGCAGACCACCGCGCATTTCGGCGAGTGGACCGCGCATTTCGACCGTTTCACCCTGGAACGAGACGGACAGGAAACGCCCTTCAGCCAGGCTGAATCCGAGGTGCTGCGCCTGTTCCTCGAAAGCCCCAAGCGCCTGATCACCCGCGCCCACATGCAGGAGGCGCTAGGCGGCACGGCAGGCGACAGTTTCGACCGCGCGATGGATGTCCGCATCTCGCGCCTGCGCACGAAGCTGGGCGAAGACCCGAAAAACCCGCGCCTGATCAAGACGATCTACGGCGCGGGCTACATTTTCCTCGGCGATGTCACCTGGAGCTGACCCAAAGGCTTTCCCCCTGAGGCGCCTTCGCCCGCCAAGGTCTGTCGGACGAAAGACCTTCTGTCACGCCACCGCGCGCCGTGTCCGCGCCATCCGCGCCAACCGCCGATATCCCAGCGCGATGCCGGTCCAGACCAGCACAGCCGCCGCCAGTGACGCCAGCCCGGCAATGGTCTGCCCGATCAGCCCGTAATACTGTCCGGTATGCGCGAACCGTGCCCACATGCGCATCTTGGCCCCGGTCGTGCCGGTGGCCCCGCTCTCGGCGCTCACGACCTCCCCGCTCGCACGGTCCATGACAAACCGCGTCTTGGCGCCCGGCTGCTGCCCGTTGCCCGAATCCAGTGTCACCAGCACCACGCCCGCACTGTCCTCAGGCACGGCGATGGAAGCGCGGGTCCAGTCCGGTTTGACCTCCTGCGCCTTTTCGATCAGCACGGCATAGGCCAGCGGTTTCCCGCCAAGGTCCTGCCGCTCCAGCCGGTTCGGAATATTCGTCTCGCTGCGTTGCAAGGCTTGCTGCCCGCCCGTCGCGTTCAGGCCATTTGCCGGCGCCGACACCGGAGGCCCGCCGCGGACAGGCACATCTTCACCAACCGAGGCGAACAAAAGCGTATTCGCCCATGAATAACTCATGATCACCCCGGTCAGCACGATCACGAAAAGCGGCACCAATGCCCAGAAGCCCAGCACATGGTGCCAGTTGTGGTCCCGTGCCTGCGTGGTGGGCAGTCCGCGCCGGGACAGCAGGCGCGTCTTCAGCATCGACCACTTCCACGCCTTGGGCAGCCACATGTAGATCCCCGACACCACCAGCACGAGGAACACGAGGTTCGAAGCGTCGATCAGCCAACCGCCCACCTCGGTCGAGCCACTGAAGGACAACCAACGGTGCAAGGACATCACCGCGTGGAAGAAATCGGACACGCCATCGCCGGCGCCTTCGACCGCTGCACCACTGTAAGGGTCCAGCACCTGCGCCGAACGCCCCTGCGCCAGCGTCACCAGACCGCCGTCCTCGCGCGGCAAGGTCAGGACTTGGCCGGCCACCGCTCCGTTGGCTGCCAGCAAGTCCTCGGCTGACAGAACCACCGCGCCCTCGGGCGCATCAACGGCTTGCACCTTCGCCCAGTCCTCGATCTGCCCCTCGTAGGTCAGCAGCACACCCGTCACCGCCATGACCATGATGAATACCCCGGCGGTCAGACCCGCCACCAAATGCCCCCAGAAAATCACCTTTCTGAACATCATACCTATCCCCGTAGATTGCGTTCTTCAGGCTGATACGTCCCGCCCAGTACACCCCGTCGCAGTTTTTCCGCAGCGCGGCGAAAGTCTCAAGACGGCATAGGGTCGCCCCGGCCAAAGACATGCTCGCGGTGCCAGCGCAGGTTCTCGGGGTGGGGATGCAGCCTTTCGTCCTGCGGCAGATGCAGTCGCGGCCCCACAAGTCGCCGGACCACATCGCCAGGCACCTTGTTGTGCGACACCAGGACGGAATGGTCCTCCGCGACCGAGATCAACCCCCGGTCGAACATCCAGTGCAGCGTCCCTGACAAAGCCAGCCCATTGCGCACCGAATCGCTGCCGCCTTTCTCCACCGGGATGATGTGCGCTGCCTGCACCTCGGGGCGACCGCCACCATTGCGCAATTCCAGCCCCGACACAGCGCATCGATACCCGTAAGCCTCGCGCACCTTCCGGCGAAACGCCACGTCGCGGTAGGGCCTGCGTTCGACCCGCTCAACGATGGCGCGCGCCGAGGGCGCCGCGAATGCCTCCTGTCCCTTGAAAGCAAACCCCTGCGCAGATGCAGGCACGCCCGGCGGGACGACATTGTACCTTGCGGCCTCGACGCTCTCCAGGTCCCCCGGCAATCCCATGTCCACGATCCGCGCGAAATCGGTCTCGGTCAGTCGCCGCACAGCCAACTGCACCGCACCGCCCTTTTTCGGCGTTCCGTCCGGTTCGCGCAAAGCCGTCTCCAGCGGACGCCCGGCAATCAGCCGTGGCACAAAGCTGTCGAACTCCAGGTAACTTGCCGGCGCGATCATGGCCCAATACATCCCATTGCCCGGTGGGCTTTCGACGACTTCACGCACCTTCGCCACGGCAAAATACCCGCGCGGCCCGGCCTTCACCGGTTCGTAGTAGACAATCCAGTCCCCGACCGCCTCGCGCACGGCCTTCAGGTAGGTTCTCGGAAACTCGTATCGCACGTCCGGCGCATCATCATAGATCGAATCCGCGCGGTGCAGGAAAACAGCCTTCGTCATAATGGCCAGGAAGCCCGCCGCACACGCAAAAGGCAAGCCCGCCGATGCGCGACTCGCCCCTGCTTCTTTGGTTTTTCAAATACCCTCGGGGGTCCGGGGGCAGCGCCCCCGGGGCCTGAACTATGCGCAGATCACTCCGCCGCCATTTGCTCCACCGCTTCTACGCGCACCGCCGAATACTTGAACTCCGGAATCTTGCCAAACGGGTCCAGCACCGCGTTGGTGAGGATGTTGGCGGCCGCCTCCACGTAGGCAAAGGGCAGGAACACCATGTCCGGCGCCACGGCACGATCCGCTCGGGCCATGACTTCGATCATACCGCGGCGAGTCACCAGTCGCACAAGTCCGCCCGCTTCAACCCCCAAACGACGCAGGGTCGACGGGTGAAGGGAACAGTTGGCCTCCGGCTCTACTGCGTCCAACACAGTGGCGCGTCGCGTCATCGACCCGGTATGCCAGTGCTCCAGCTGTCGCCCGGTGGTCAGCACCATGGGGAAGTTCTCGTCCGGCACCTCTGCCGGCGGGGTCACCCGTGCCGGGGTGAACTTGGCCCGACCTGCGCGGCGCGGGAAGCCATCGCCGAAAACGACTGCCTGCCCCGGATCCTCCGGTCCCATCGTTGGATAGGTCACGGCGCTATCGGTCTCCAGACGTTTCCAGGTGATGTGATGCAGGCTGCGCATGGACATCTTCATCTCGGCAAACACCTGGCTGGGATGGTCGTAATCCCAGTCGAGCCCGATGCGCCGCGCCAGTTCGACGATGACCTGCCAATCTTCCCGCGCCTCGCCCGGCACCGGCACCGCCGCGCGCATCATCTGCACTTGACGGTTGGTGTTTGTCACCGTGCCGTTCTTCTCGGGCATGGCGGCGGCGGGCAGGATCACGTCGGCATAGTTCGCCGTTTCCGTCAGGAAGATATCCTGCACCACGAGATGATCGAGTTTCTCCAAGGCTTTACGCGCGTGTTCCACATCCGGGTCGGACATGGCGGGGTTTTCGCCAAGGATGTACATCCCCCGGATTTCGCCACGATAGACGCGATCCATGATCTCAACCACGGTCAGACCCGGCTGCGACTGGATCTCGGTGCCTTCCCAGATGTGCTTGAAGAGCGAGCGCACCTCTCCATCGGTCACCGTCTGGTAATCGGGCAGGAACTGCGGGATCAGGCCGGCGTCGGACGCGCCCTGCACGTTGTTCTGCCCGCGCAGCGGGTGCAGGCCGGTGCCGGGGCGCCCGACATGACCGCAGAGCAGCGCCAACGAGATAAGGCAGCGCGCGTTATCAGTGCCGTGAATGTGCTGCGACACGCCCATGCCCCAGAAGATCATCGCCCGCTGCGCCGTGGCAAAGGAACGTGCCACCTGGCGGATTTCTTCGGCCTCGATCCCGCACAGCTCGGACATCCGTTCTGGTGTGAAAGCCCGGATATGGTCGCGGAATTCAAAGAAGCCTTCGGTGAAGCCCTCGATGTACTGACGGTCGTAAAGCTTTTCCTCGACGATCACGTTCATGATCGCGTTCAGCAGCGCCACGTCCGTTCCGGGACGGAATTGCAGCATATGCTTGGCGTGCCGCTTCATCGCGGTGCCGCGCGGGTCCATGATGATCAACTCGCCGCCACGCTTGGTGAACTGCTTGAAGTAGGTCGCTGCGACGGGGTGGTTCTCGGTCGGGTTGGACCCGATCACGATGGCCACGTCGGCGTTCTCGATCTCGTTGAAGGTCGCGGTCACCGCCCCCGATCCGACGTTCTCCATCAGCGCCGCCACTGACGACGCGTGGCACAGGCGCGTGCAGTGGTCGACGTTGTTGTGCTTGAACCCCTGCCGGATGAACTTCTGGAAGAGGTAGGCTTCTTCGTTGGTGCACTTGGCCGACCCAAAGCCCGCCACCGAGGCACCACCGTAGTAAGACCGCAGGTCCGCCAGACCATGCGCGGCAAAGTCCAGCGCCTCTTCCCAAGTGGCTTCGCGGAAGTGCGTCCAGGGGTTCGACGGATCGACGTTCAGTCCCTTTTCAGGCGCATCCTCCCGGCGGATCAGCGGTTTGGTCAGGCGGTGCGGGTGGTGGATATAGTCCATCCCAAAGCGGCCCTTGACGCAAAGACGCCCCTCGTTCGCCGGACCGTTGATGCCCTCGACGTATTTGACCTTACCGTCCTTGACCTTGATCGAGACCTGGCAGCCGACGCCACAGAAGGGGCAGACGCTCTTGGTCTCGCTGTCAAAGTCGTTGCGATCGCCTTGCTGTTGCGCGTCCAGCACCGTGGCAGGCATCAGCGCCCCCGTCGGGCAGGCCTGAACACATTCGCCACAGGCAACACAGGAAGACTCGCCCATCGGGTCGTCGAAATCGAACACCGGGTAGGCGTCGTGGCCGCGTCCCGCCATGCCGATCACGTCATTCACCTGCACCTCGCGGCAGGCACGCACGCACAGACCGCACTGGATGCAGGCATCAAGGTTCACGCGCATGGCGACGTGGGAATCGTCCAGCAGCGGAATACGCTCGACCTCAAGCGTCGGAAACCGCGACTCGGCCACGCCGTTCTCGGCGGCCATGTCCCACAGGTGTGAAGACGCATCATGCGCGGCGGTCTTCTCCGGCTGGTCGGCCAGCAGCAGTTCCATCACCATCTTGCGCGCCGTCTGTGCGCGGGCCGAGGCGGATTTGACCACCATGCCTTCGGAGGGTTCGCGGATACAGGACGCCGCCAGCGTGCGCTCGCCCTCGATCTCCACCATGCAGGCGCGGCAGTTGCCGTCGGGGCGATAGCCGGTCTGCGGCTTGTGGCAGAGATGCGGGATCTTCAGGCCGCGGCCATTGGCCACTTCCCAGATCGTCATGCCCTTCTCGGCCTCGACTTCCTCGCCATCGAGGGTGAAACGGATGATGTCGGACATGTTGAGGCCTCCCTGAACGCTCGCGGGCTGAATAAACCATGCTCACGGCCATCGGCATGGAACAATGCCGACCTTCGGCTGCGTTTTTGCGTCTCAACGTTTCCGATGCGCAGCAAACAACGCAGTTTTGGAACATGCGCTACGGAAAACCTCTGCGTACGTCGGGGATCTTCCCCGACTCTCCCCCTCTGGACGTCACCGCCCGACGCGCCTAGCCTCCGCGCCAAATCACGGAGGACACCATGGCGACCGGCACGAACATCCGCACATACTTCAACGGGACGTGGCACGAGGGTGATGCCATGATCATGCGAGCGGCGGATCATGGCGCCTGGCTGGGCTCCAGTGTCTTTGACGGGGCGCGTTACGTGAACGGGGTCCACCCTGACCTCGATGCACATCTTGCCCGCGTTAACCGCTCCGCAGAGGCACTGATGCTGCGCCCGACCATGGGCGTGGAACAGATGCTCGACATCACCCGTGAGGGACTGTCGAAGTATGCCAAGGACGCCGCCGTCTACATCCGCCCGATGTATTGGGGCATCCACGGCGACGTCACCGCCATCGTCCCGCAGCCCGAGGAAACCGGCTTTGCGATCTGCCTCGAAGAAATCCCCATGGCACCCGAAACCGCATCGACCACCCTTGGCCGCACCCGGTTCCGCCGCCCCGTGATGGAGGACGCTGTGGTCAACGCCAAGGCTGGCTGCCTTTATCCCAACAACGCCCGCATGCTGGCGGACGTGCGGTCGCGCGGGTTTGGCAACGCGCTGGTGGCGGACGCCATGGGCAACGTGGCCGAATCCGCCACGGCCAACGTCTTCATGGTCAAGGACGGCGCGGTCCTCACCCCTATCGCCAACGGCACTTTCCTCGCCGGGATCACCCGCGCGCGGCACATGGCCAACATGGAGGCCGAAGGCATCGACTGTTTCGAAACCGTCCTGACCTTCAAGGACTTCGAAGAGGCAGACGAGGTCTTCCTCACCGGGAACATGAACAAGATTACACCCGTGACGGGCTTCGAGGACATTTCCTACCAAGTCGGCCCCATGACGAAACGCCTGCGGCAGATGTACTGGGACTGGGCGCTGTCGGCCTGAGATGTAAGAGCGCGACATGGCAAAGCTCATCGTCATTGGCATCATCCTCGCGTTCTTTGGTGCGGTGCTGCTGGTCGTTCAGATGAACTACCGCCGCGAGATGCGCGACCGCGAAACCCGCGTACCCACGCTGGACGATCAGCTGGACACGCTGGTGCGCGCGGGGCTGCCCCTGCGCGCCGGCGTTACCCGCGACACCCTGCTTGCCCGCGCCTCCGAGGAGGACTACCGCACCGCCCCCTGGGCGCGCCTGCTGCTGGAACTGGCGCGCGACACCGGGGACGGCGCGCCCTGCCCTTGCACCGGTGACGGCGCGCCTGCCGGTGGCACGGTTGTCCTGCTGCTCGACCACGCCTCCGGGACCGCACGCTACACCCTGCCCGACGCCACGGCAGAGCGCATCCAATCCCTCGCCCCCGGGCTTCTCACCCGCCTGCCCCCGGGCACGCCGCGGTAGACAGGACCGCGCCCCTCTGCCAGTGTTCCCCGGCAGGAGGCCCCACATGCGCAAGTTCCTCGTCGTGCTCGACGATTCCCGTGAATGCCTGAACGCCATGCGCTTTGCCGCCATGCGCGCGTCGAAATCCGGTGGCGGCGTCGCGATCCTGTCGATCATCCCGCCCGAGGAATTCAACCACTGGATCGGCGTTGGTGACATCATGCGCGAGGAAGCCCGTGAACGCATCCACGCGCATTTCGAGGTCTTCGCCAAGTGGATGCGAGACAAGCAGGGCGTCGATCCCGAACTGGTCATCCGCGAGGGCGACCCGGTGAATGAAATCCTCGCCCAGGTCCGCGAGGACACCGAAATCGGCGTGCTCGTCCTCGGTGCCGCCGCCGACAAGAAAGGGCCCGGCCCGCTTGTCACGCAAATGAGCCGCAGCGCAGGGTCCCTGCCCATTCCCGTGACCATAGTCCCCGGCGACCTGTCCAAGGAACGGCTCGAAGCGATCACCTGACGCCTTCTGCCGAAAACGCTTTCCCATGGCGTCCACACACGGCATCCTACCCCGGATTTCACTGAAGGGTTTTCCGATGCGCGCGCTTTGCCTCCTGCTGTCCATATTGCTTGCCACCCCTGCCGCCGCACAGGAAGAACCCCGCATCCACGCCAGCTGCCTCGGCGGGGCCTGGCAATCCTGCTTCATCCTGATCGACGGACCGATCCGCGACGGCATCACCGACCGGCTGAAACAGATGGTTGCCGCAGGCGAGGTGCGCGGCCGCGTCGTCTACCTCAACAGCCCCGGCGGCTCGTTGCAGGAAGGCCTGCGCATGGGGCGCTACTTCCGCGAGATGCATTGGGACACCACCATCGGCAGCCTCGACGGCGTGCCGCGCAATCCCGACGGCAGCCCCGCTTTCGCCAGCGCCGCCGAACTGGGGCCCGGCCATTGCGAAAGCGCCTGTTCCTACGCCTTCCTCGGCGGCGAAAACCGCGCCTATCAGGACAACGACAAGCTCGGCTTTCACCAGTTCTACAATGTCGACGGCGATATCGGTGATGGGCTGACCCAGCAATTCTCCGGCCTCGTGGTGTCCTACATGGTCGAGATGGGCGTGGATGCCCGCATCTTCTCGCTCGCCGCGACTCAAGGCCCTTCGCAGATGTTCTACGTCGACCGCAACGAGGCCATGGAGTTCGACATCGTCAACCGGCGCGGCTTCGATGCCCTGACGCTGGAGCCCTTCGGGAACGGCATCATCGCCATCTCGAAACGCCTCGACCCGGCGAAACACCAGGACGGTGCGGACTTGGTGACCTTCTTCTGTCAGGGCGGCCAGCCCTACGCCATGCTGCACACCGCGCATCACATGTTCCTGCCGGGCACTCAGGGCACGCCCGCCGTCTGGTTCTCCGCCGACAAGTTCGACCTGCCCGCCGATGCGCTGTCGCTACAGGTCAGCGGACCCGAGGCCAAGATGACCCTCCGCCTGCCCTTCGACATCGCCACCGAACTGACACGCCGAACGGATTTTTCCATTTGGATCAGCTACGGACGCCTCGAAGGGGGCACCTTTACCGCCTCGCGCGAAACCTCTCAGAAAGATCGCGAAATGATCGCAGCCGCCTTCCGCTACTGTATCGGCTGACTCGCTGCTTCTTTGGTTTTCCAAATGCCCTCGGGGGAGCCGCCCCGGCAGGGGCGGCAGGGGCAGAGCCCCTTCTTAGAATCATTCCAAACCTTGACCTTCCGGACCGGCGCCCGCATATTCCGCACAAGACCACGAAAGGTGTCCCCAAGATGTTCATCCAGACCGAATCCACCCCGAACCCGGCAACGCTGAAGTTCCTGCCCGGCCAGACGGTCCTGGATATGGGCACCGCCGACTTCCCCTCCTCCGAAGCCGCCTCTGCCTCGCCGCTGGCGCAACGCCTGTTCAGCGTGAACGGCGTCACCGGCGTGTTCTTCGGCACCGACTTCGTGACCGTGACCAAGGCCGACAGCATCGACTGGGACCACCTGAAGCCCGCCATCCTCGGCGCCATCATGGAGCATTTCCAGTCCGGTGCGCCGGTCATGTCCGATGGTGCCGCGCAGGCCGGTGGCCATGCGGAGCACTCCGGCGAGGACGCCGAGATCGTCGGCCAGATCAAGGAACTGCTGGACAGCCGCGTGCGCCCGGCAGTGGCGCAGGACGGTGGCGACATCACGTTCCATGGCTTTGATCGCGGCGTCGTCTACCTGCACATGCAGGGTGCCTGCGCAGGCTGCCCCTCGTCGACCCTGACGCTGAAGATGGGGATCGAGAACCTTCTGCGCCACTATATCCCCGAGGTGACCGAGGTCCGCCCCGTCGCGGTCTGACACAGCCTACCTTTCGACAACCGCCGACAAGGCCGCCCTCCCGTGGCGGCCTTTCCCATTTGTGCGCCCCGGAAACTTGAAAAGTTTCCGTCCCGAAGTCTTTTCAAGACTTCGCCCCACAATGCGCAAAATCCGGATCGCCCCGGTGTGCCCGGCATGACCTGATGTGTCATCGCCCGGAGGTGCCCCATGTCCCTGATCGTCCCGCTTGTCCTGTTTCTCTTCCCCCTCGCCTACAGCCCCGGTCCGGGCAATCTGACCTTCGCCGCCAATGGCGCGCGCTTCGGCTTTGCCGCGACGCTGCCAGCCAGCCTTGGCTACCACCTGGCAACATGGATCGTGACCGTAGCGGTGGGCTTCGGTGCCGTGGCGCTGTTGCAAGCACTCCCCGGAATTTTCACCGTTTTGAAACTCACAGGCACGGCCTACGTCCTGTTGCTGGCCACCCGCTTTCTGCGCGCCGGAATCACCGAGGACGAAACCGCTGCCCGCCCCATAGGCTTTGGCGACGGCGCGGTGCTCCTCGTGCTGAACCCAAAGGCCTACGTCATCATCGCGCTCATGTTCACTCAGTTTCTTGGCACGGCGGGCAATGCCGCCCTCATCCTTCTCATCGCCACCGTGTTCACCCTGAACAACCTCCTCGCCTTCAGTCTCTGGACGCTGGCCGGGGACGTGCTGCTGCGCGGTTTCCGCACGCCTACCCACGCCCGCCGGATCAACCTTGCCTTTGGTGCGGCCCTCGCGCTGACCGCGCTGTGGATGCTGTCGGCCTGACATTGCAGCAGGCCAAGGATCGCGCCATAAGACCGTTATGATCCTTGCCTTCGATACCTCCGCCGCCCATGTCTCTGCCGCCCTGCTGGACGGCGCGCGCCTTTTGACGCGACACGAGGAGATGGGCCGCGGACAGGCAGAACGCCTGATGCCCCTGCTCGAAGAGCTGCTGGCCGAGGCGGACGCCACATGGCACGATCTGACGGCGATCGCCGTGGGCGTCGGTCCCGGCAATTTCACGGGTATCCGTATTTCCGTCGCCGCAGCGCGGGGACTCGCCTTGGGACTGGGCATTCCCGCTATCGGCATCAATGGCTTCGATGCCATTCTCGCCACGGCCTCCAAACCGGGCGTGCCCTGCATTCCCGCGCCGCGCGGTCAGGCCTATCTGCGCCGGACCGGTGCAGAACCGGTTCTGGTCAGCGCCGAAGAACTGGACGTGACCTCCCGCGAAACGGACCTCCTGACGCCGGATTACAGCACGCTGGCCGAGGGCATCGCCCGTGCCGCTGCCAACAATCCAGACACCACGACACGGCCCGCGCCGCTCTACATCAAGCCCGCCGATGCAGCGCCGTCGTCCGAGGTGCCTCCGGTCATCCTCGATGGCGCCTGACGCACTGGCCCTCATCGCGGCCCGCGCCTACACGCATCAGGCCCCGTGGTCCGCGCAAGCCTTTGCCGACACACTGGCCCGCCCGCACGCCCTGCTGACCGCCTCCGATCACGCCTTTGTTCTGGGCACCGTGGTGGCCGACGAGGCCGAGATCCTCGCCCTCGCCGTCGATCCGGATCACCAGCGGCAGGGCCATGCCCACCGTGTCATTGAACAATTCCACGCCGACGCCCAAAAAAGAGGCGCGAGCCGCGTCTTCCTCGAAGTGGCCAGCCGCAACACGCCCGCGCAGGCGCTTTACGCAGCTCATGGGTACACACAGGCAGGGTGGCGCAAGGGCTACTACCCGCAACCGGACGGCCCCGCGGACGATGCGCTCGTCCTGACGCGTAACCTGCCCTGACGTGACCCGCTATCGTGGTAAAAACCGCCTTGACCCCTTCGCGGGGCTGCGTCTTGATGACTTCATCACATAACTGAGGGGCCATTCCGGCCCCCACCACCTGGGAGCACACCTCATGACCTTCATGCAGAAGACCCTTGGCAGCGTTGCCGCACTGGCGCTGACCGCCGGTGCCGCGCTGGCCGACCCGGCGCTCGTCTATGACCTTGGCGGCAAGTTCGACAAGTCCTTCAACGAAGCCGCCTACAACGGCGCCGAGCGTTGGGCGCAGGAAACCGGCGGCACCTACAAGGACATCGAGATGCAATCCGAAGCCCAGCGCGAGCAGGCGCTGCGCCGCTTTGCCGAGGCAGGCTACAACCCGGTCATCACCACCGGCTTCTCCTTTGCCGAGCCGATCAAGAACGTCGCCGCCGACTACCCGGATACCAAGTTCGTGAACGTCGACGGCTGGCTGCCCGAAGTCCCCGCCAACGTTCAGCTGATCGGCTTCCAGGAACATCAGGGCTCCTACCTCGTCGGCATGCTGGCCGCGATGGCATCCAAGACCGGCACCGTGTCCTTCGTCGGCGGCATGGATATTCCGCTGATCCGTCACTTTGCCTGCGGCTATGCCCAGGGTGCGAAGGCCGTGAACCCCGACATCAAGGTCATCGCCAACATGACCGGCACCACCCCCGCCGCGTGGAACGACCCGGTGAAGGGCGCCGAACTGGCCAAGGCGCAGATCGGCCAGGGCTCTGACGTCGTTTACGCCGCCGCCGGTGGCACCGGTCTGGGTGTTCTGCAAACCGCCGCCGACGAAAAGATCTACTCGATCGGCGTCGACTCCAACCAGAACTACCTGCACCCGGGTTCAGTCCTGACCTCCATGCTCAAGCGCGTCGACAACGCCGTGTACGAGTCGATGAAGGCCGGTGCCGACCTCGAAACCGGTGGCATCACCACCTTGGGTCTGGCCGAGGAAGGCGTGGGCTACGCGGTCGATGACAACAACGCCTCGCTCATCACCGACGAGATGAAGGCCGCCGTCGAAGACGCCAAGGCCAAGATCATCGCGGGCGAGATCGACGTGGTGTCCTACTACGCCAACGACAGCTGCCCGGCTCTGGACTTCTGATCCGCCATCCGGTCGGCCTGACCGGACAGCAAGCGGCAACAGGACATCGGCCGGGCCTCCCGGCCGATGTTTCTTTATCTCCATATGAGTTTCACGGTTTTCATGTCCATTTCGACCATTTCCCTCCGGGCAGCCCTCTTCCTGAGCCTCACCGCTACCGCGCCCGCCGATGCACAATACACGGCCACCGAAACCGTCCTCCTGCGCACGGCCTGCATCGCGCAAACGACGCTGGATTTCACCGCAGCCCCCTGCGCCGAACTCCTCGTGACGGATCAGGGCCACCTCGTGGCTGACAACCCGCGCCTGCTGTCAGCCGAGACCCGCGACACCTTCGTTGCCCGCGAAGAAACCCTGTGCGCCGAGGGCAGCGCCCTCAACTGTGCCCGCCTCGGTCGGATCACCTTTGCGACGGACCTGTATAATCCACGGCACTTCGACCTGCTGTCGGTGGCCTGCGACGCGCGCATCGGCTGGGCCTGCTCCGCGCTCAGCGACTCTGCCGACAGCTTGTCCTACATTCCCGCGAAGCACGTCGCAGACCGTCAGCGCCTGCGTGAATGGTACGACGCCCTCGGCCCGGCCTGCGAAACGGGTGACCAGACCGCCTGCGTGAACCGCGCCCGCCTCAACCCCGTGCTTCCAGTCTCCAGACCGGCCCTTGAAATCACCATTGGCGGCCTCGAAGCACCCTGCGAAGACGGCCACGCCCGTGCCTGCACCGTCCTCAGCGACCTGCACGGCGACGGAGCCTACGCGCTGCAACAGGTCCTGCCCGACTTTCGCCCCAGCCAGCGCAAGGCCGACCGCTATGCCCGCCTCGCCTGCGACTGGGGCAACCCGTCGGGCTGTTACAATCTCGGGCTTTCGCTCGAAGACAACTGGGAACTTGCCCACATGCGCTACACCGAAGCATGCGCCGGCGGAGAACCGGAGGGCTGCGCAGAACTGCGCTGGGAAAGCTACTGGCGACGCGGCGACCCGACTGGGCTGCTGTCGAACGCCTGCCGCGCGGGCGACTTCAACGCCTGCCTCTACCTGGCCGAAAAGCGCGCGGAACCCATCCGTCTCGACAGCGACGCCCCCGCGGACAAGGCCCGCCTTGCAACCTACGCCGAGGACCTCGAACGCATTTGCCGCATGGGATCGGGCACCGCCTGCGGCCAATACGCCAATCTTCTGTCCTACACCGCCCCGGATCTGGCCCGCGAACAGGCCTACGCCACCGCCGGATGCGAGGTCTTGGACGGCCACGCCTGCTATGTCCTCGCCTACGGGCACGAAACGCAAGACGCGTGGCCCATGGCGCTGAACTTCTACCAAACCGCCTGCGACCTGGAATTCTGGGCCGGATGCGCCGCCTCTGGCTACCTCTTGGAAACAAGCAAAGCGGCCCCCGCCGACCGCGACGAGGCCGCCCGCTACTACCAGATCGGCTGCAACCATCGCGACGCGCGCTCTTGCCGAAACCTGTCCGTCCTGCTCAGGGACACCGCCCCCGCCGAGGCCGCCAATCTCGCCGACCGCGCCTGCGCGTTGAACACAGGCTATTGTCCATAGGGTTACGTGGGGGGCCACAGACACAAAGGCTCTGGGCAAACCCGGTGACCTCTGTAACAAATGGGTTAATGACAGCAGGGACATTCCAGGCATGACCGACACCCCCGCCATCGAGCTCAAGGGCATCTCAAAGGCTTTCGGCCCCGTCCAGGCCAACAAGGACATCGCCATCCGCGTCATGCCCGGCACGATCCACGGCATCATCGGCGAGAACGGCGCGGGCAAGTCGACACTCATGTCGATCCTTTACGGCTTCTACAAGGCCGACAAGGGCGAGATCTTCATCCACGGCAAACAGGTCAACATCACCGACAGCCAGGCCGCCATCGCGGCCGGCATCGGCATGGTGTTCCAGCACTTCAAGCTGGTGCAGAACTTCACCGTTCTGGAAAACGTCATCCTCGGGGCCGAGGAAGGTGCCATGCTGCGCCCGTCGCTGGACAAGGCGCGCGGGTCCCTGAAAAAACTGGCCGAGGAATATGAACTGCACGTCGACCCCGACGCCCTGATCGAGAACCTCTCGGTCGGGCACCAGCAGCGCGTGGAAATCCTCAAGGCGCTGTACCGCGAGGCCGACATCCTCATCCTCGACGAGCCCACCGGCGTGCTGACCCCCGCCGAGGCCGACCACCTCTTCCGCATCCTTGAAGGGCTGAAGCGCGAGGGCAAGACGATCATCCTCATCACGCATAAACTGCGCGAAATCATGGAGATCACCGATACCGTCAGCGTCATGCGACGCGGCGAGATGACCGCCACGGTCAAGACCTCGGAAACCTCTCCCGAACAACTGGCCGAGCTAATGGTGGGCCGCAAGGTGCTCTTGCGCGTCGACAAGACACCCGCCCAACCCGGCGCGCCCATCCTCGAAGTCGAGAACCTGCGCCACACCGACAGCCACGGCGTCGAACGCCTCAAGGGCGTGTCCTTCAACGTCCGCGCGGGCGAGGTCCTCGGCATCGCCGGGGTCTCCGGAAACGGCCAGTCCGAGCTGCTGCATGTCCTTGGCGGCATGACCAATGCGACCGGCTCGATCCGCGTGAACGGGCAGGAAATCGACCTGACCGGCAAGCACTCCGACGGCCAGTCGCGCCGTGCGCGCGGCATTGCCCATGTCCCGGAGGACCGCCACCACGAAGGCCTGATCCTGCCCTATACCGCCTGGGAAAACACCGTCTTCGGCTACCACCTCGACCCGGCGCTGGCCTCTGGCCCCTTCATGAACAACGCCGCGATCAAGGCCGAGGCACAGGCCAAGATGGACCGCTACGACGTCCGCCCGCCGAACCCGAACCTCGCGGCCAAGAACTTTTCCGGCGGTAACCAGCAAAAGATCGTCCTCGCGCGCGAGATCGAGCGCGACCCCGACATCCTGCTGATCGGCCAGCCGACGCGGGGCGTCGACATCGGTGCGATCGAGTTCATCCACCAGCAGATCGTCGCCCTGCGCGACGAGGGCAAGGCGATCCTTCTCGTGTCGGTGGAACTGGACGAGATCCTCAGCCTGTCGGACCGCATCGCCGTCATGTTCGACGGCCAGATCATGGGCGAACGCCTGCCGTCCGAGACCAACCAGACCGAACTGGGCCTGCTCATGGCCGGTGTCACCGAAATGCCCGACAAACCCATCATCGAAGCGGTCACCGACCAGATGGCCGCCAAGGCCGACCGCGAGGCCGCGCAGCATGACTGATCCAACCGACCTCGGCTTCTTCTTGGTAAAAATACTCCCGCCGGAGGCATCCCGACATGCCACCCGCGCCACGATCCAAAGGACCACGCGACATGGATAAGATGCCCGCCTGGGCGGACGCCGTTCTCGTCCCCCTGATCTCGATCCTCATTGCCGCCGTGCTCTCGGCACTGGTCATCGCCGCGCTTGGCATGAACCCCTTCGAGGCCTTCCAGCTGATGGTCGAAGGCGCGCTGATGAAATCGTCCGGCTGGGGCTACACGCTTTATTACGCGACGAACTTCATGTTCACCGGGCTCGCCGTCGCCGTCGCCTTCCATGCCAAGATGTTCAACATCGGCGGCGAGGGTCAGGCACAGATCGGCGGCCTCGGCGTGGCGCTCTGCTGTCTCTTCATCCCATGGCCGCACTGGTCGCTGGCCCTGATCGGCGCAACCATTGCCGCCGCCCTCTTTGGCGCGGCATGGGCTTACATCCCCGCGATCCTCCAAGCCAAACGCGGCAGCCACATCGTCATCACGACGATCATGTTCAACTTCATCGCCGCCGCGCTCATCAACTATGTGCTGGTCAACGTCCTGCGCCCCTCCGGCGCGATGGAACCCGCCACGGCCACCTTCCCGGCGGCGACCTCCTTGCCCACGTTCCAGCAGATGTTCTCCACCTCCGAAACCGTGCTGTTCCGTGGTTCCCCCGCCAACATCACCTTCTTCATCGCTGTCGCTGCGTGTTTCGGCGTCTGGCTGCTGATCTGGCGTACCCGGCTGGGCTATGAACTCCGCGCCTTCGGCCACTCTGAAACCGCTGCCAAATATGCGGGCATCTCACCGGTCAAGATCACCGTGGTTTCCATGCTGATCTCCGGCGGACTCGCGGGCCTCATGGCAATCAACGCCACCATGGGCGAAGCCGAACGCCTTGTCCTCAACGCCTCCGAAGGCGCGGGCTTCATCGGCATCGCCGTGGCCCTCATGGGCCGCTCCCACCCTGTGGGCGTCTTCCTCGCGGCGCTTTTGTTCGGCTTCCTCTACCAGGGCGGCGCGGAGCTGGCCTTCTGGGCCAACATCCCGCGTGAACTGGTGACGGTGATCCAGGCGCTCGTGATCCTCTTCACCGGCGCGCTCGACAACGTCGTCCGCTGGCCGCTGGAACGCCTGTTCCTCGCCTTCCGCCCCAAAGGAGCACAGTGATGGATTTCGCAACCCTCATCCAGCTGCTCGAATCGACGATCCGCCTGTCGACGCCGTTGTTGCTCGCCTGCCTTGCAGGGCTGTTTTCCGAACGTTCCGGCGTCTTCGACATCGGCCTCGAAGGCAAGATGCTCATCGCCGCATTCTTCTCCGCCGCCATCGCCTACAACACCGGGAATGTCTGGCTTGGCCTCTTGGCAGGCATCGCCGCGTCGATGGTCCTCTCGGCCATCCATGGCCTTGCGTCGATCACCTTCCGGGGCAACCAGCTTATTTCCGGCGTGGCGCTGAACTTCCTCGCCTCGGGCATCACCGTCCTGATCGCGCAAAGCTGGTATAAGCAAGGCGGCAAGACCCCGACCCTCACCGGCAACGCCCGCCTGTCGGAAATCACCCTGCCCTTCGCGGAAACCCTGCGCGACGTGCCCATCCTCGGCCCGATCTACGCCGACCTGATCTCGGGCCACGCGCCGCTGGTCTACGTCGCCTTCCTCGCTGTGCCCGCAACCTGGTGGCTGCTTTACCGCACACGCTTCGGCCTGCGCCTGCGCGCCGTCGGAGAAGCGCCCGAGGCCGTCGACACCGCCGGCATCTCGGTCATCCGTCTGCGGTATACCGCCGTTGCGATCTGCGGTATCCTCTGCGGCATCGCGGGCGCCTACATGGCAACCGGCCTGCAACCCTTCTTCGGCAAGGAAATGACCGCAGGACGCGGCTACATCGCGCTGGCGGCGCTGATCTTCGCCAAGTGGCGCCCGTGGTACGCCCTCGCGGCCTGTCTGCTGTTCGGCTTCCTTCAGGCCGCAGCAATCCGTTTCCAGAACTTCGACCTCGGCGCCTTCACCGTCCCGGTTCAGTTCATGGACGCCCTGCCCTACATCCTGACCGTCATCATCCTCGCGGGCTTCATCGGCAAGGCCATCCCCCCGCGTGCCGGCGGCGACCCCTACGTCAAAGAGCGCTGATAAATGACGAAGGGCGGCCGTCTCACAGGGCCGCCCTTCGTCTTGAATAAAACTTTGTTATCCGAGAGGCAGACCGCCAAAGCGACTGGTACTGCCCACCAAGACCCCGTCCCTCGACAACTTCAATCTCGCCGCGAGTCCCGTGGATAGACGCCGAGAATCTCCAGCATCGATGTGAAGTATTCCAATTCCTCCAGCGCCCGCGCCACTGCGGGATCTTCCGGATGCCCTTCAATGTCCGCGTAGAATTGTGTCGCGGTGAAGGAGCCTCCGACCATGTAGCTTTCGAGCTTGGTCATGTTCACGCCATTGGTCGCGAAGCCCCCCATCGCCTTGTAAAGCGCGGCCGGGATGTTGCGCACCTGAAATACGAACGTCGTCATCATGCCGTGATCGCCCCGACGGGAGTTGTCGGGCATTGGCGACATCAGCAGAAATCGCGTCGTGTTGTGGGAATGGTCTTCGAGATGGCGGGCAAGTATGTGCAATCCGTTGATCTCCGCCGCGAGATCCGAAGCCAGCGCACCCACGTCCCGCAGGCCGTCCCGCGCGATCTCGGCGGCGGCACCGGCGCTGTCGGCCCAGGCTTCGCCCTTGATTCCATATTGCCGAAGGAAACTGCCCGCCTGCGGCAATAACACCGGATGCGCGCGCACTTCCTTCAGGTCTTCGACCTGAACACCCGGCAGTGCCATCAACGAGATGTGCACCCGGACAAAAGCCTCGTCCACGATGCGCAGCCCCGATTCCGGCAACAGTCGGTGAATGTCCGCCACGCGCCCGTAGGTCGTATTTTCCACCGGCAACATAGCCAGATCCGCACGCCCGTCGCGCACCGCGTCGATCACGTCCTCGAATGTCTGGCAGGGCAGAACCTCGGCATCCGGGCGGGCATCGACGCACGCCTGATGGGAATAGGCGCCCAACTCACCCTGAAAGGCGATACGCTGAGGCGTCTGGAGAGTCATTTCGGGCGACATCAGGGTTCCTCCGGCGTGTTCCAAGGCAAATTTTCGCAATCTCCCGGCGGTCGGGCGATTGGTCGCGGCTTCTATCGCTTGCCACCGGCAAAGGGAAGGCGTAGTTACCCGCGCGACGGATATGCAAGACGAACAGGGCACCTCATGTTTGACACGATGACAATGACCAAGGTTGTGGGCGGCGTCTGCGGCGCCCTGCTGATCTATCTGATGGGCAAGTGGGCTGCCGAAACGGTGTACCACATGGGCGCCGGCGGCCACGGCGAAGAGCACGCAGCAGCCTATGTCATCGAGGCTGGCGGCGGCGAGCCGGCACAGCCTGCCGAAGAAGTCGATTTTGCAACTCTCTACGCTTCGGCAGATGCTGCCGCTGGCGAAAAGGTTTTCGGCAAGTGCCGCGCCTGCCACAAGTTGGACGGCACCGACGGCACCGGTCCGCACCTTAACGGTGTGGTCGAGCGGGCGATCGGCTCGGTGGGTGGTTTCGCCTACTCCGGCGCACTGCAGCAGGTCGGCGACGCATGGACGCCCGAGAACCTGTTCCACTTCCTCGAAAGCCCGAAGTCGGCAGCGCCCGGCACCACGATGGGCTTTGCCGGTCTGCCGAAAGAAGCCGACCGCGTGAACCTGATCGCCTACCTGGCGACCCAGAGCTGACACGCGCAAGCGACAGTTACGCACCGACGAGTTTCAATAAAGGGCTGCGCCACCCCGGCGCAGCCCTTTTTCCGTTAACCGCACCTGCCCGACTACCGGTCACGGCTCGTCGCGCCCTCGTGAGCCATAACTTTCTCACCTTGAATGTGGTCAGCCAGAACACTTAGCTTAAAATTAACCATAATTGATGTGTCATGAAGGCAAGCTGCGCCGACGCCGCTGCCCGCACGCCCAAGGGAGACCCCGGATGACCAAGTCCAAGCCGTTCCAGATCGACCGACGCAAGGCATTGGGCCTGATCGGGGCTTCTGCCGCAGCACCTCTGATGCCGCGCACCGGTTGGGGCGAAAGCCACGGCGCCGACCCGGCCATGATCCGGTCACACGGTTATTCCTTCTACGGCGATTTGAAATACCCCGCCGACTACCCGCACTGGGCTTACGTCAACCCCGACGCCCCGCGCGGCGGCGAGATCGTCATCGGTACGCGGGGCACCTTCGACGGCTTCAACCGCTGGGCGTGGCGCGGCAACCCAGAAAGCAATTCCGGCGTCGTGGCCGAAGCGCTCTTCGGCGAGATGCCTTGGGGCGGCGGCCTGCCTGCCGATACAATCACGGACAGCTACTGTCTTGTCGCGCGCGAGGTCGAATATCCCGAAGACCAGACATGGGTCATCTTTCACCTCCGCGACGACGTGAAGTTCCGAAACGGCCAACCTGTGATGGCCAAGGACGTTGTGTTCACCCACAACCTTTTCCTTGAACAGGGCATTCGGTCCTATGCGAGGTCTGTCTCCGAACGCGTCATCGGTGCCGAAGTCCTCGGTGACCTGTCCTGCAAGTTCACCTTCGCTGACGGGATTTCGCGCCGCTCGCTCATCGATCAGGTGGGCGGAACACCCATCTTTTCCGAAGACTGGTACAAGGAAACCGGCGAGCGTCTGGACGAGCCGTCGGTTAATTCCCCCATGGCTTCCGGCCCCTATCAAGTGGCGGATTACGAGTTCAACCGCTTCGTCGTTTACGAACGCAACCCCGACTACTGGGGCTGGGAGCACCCGGCGAACAAGGGCCGTTTCAACTTTGACCGCGTGCGCTTCGAATACTTCGCCGACGACACAGCGGAATTCGAGGCCTTCAAGGCAGGCATCACCACCTTCCGCCAGGAAGGTTCGACCAAGCGCTGGGCCACGGGCTACGACTTCCCCGCCATCAGCAGGGGCGACGTCGTGCGCGAGACGATCCCGGATTCGACCGCACCGAACAACTCCGGCATCATCTTCAACACGCAGAAACCGCCGCTGGACAACCGCAACATCCGCCACGCACTGACGCTGGCCTTCAACTTCGAATGGGTGCGCGAGTCGCTGCAATACAGCCTGACGACGCAGCGCAATTCCTACGTCGAGGGCCAGGAGTGGGAAGCCAAAGGCGTACCGCAGGGCGCTGAGCTGGAGCTGCTGCAATCCTTGGGTGACCTCGTTCCGGCCGGGATGCTGACCGAGGAAGTGGTGATGCCCCACACCTCGAACCCGCGCGATCCCATTGACCGCCGCAACAAGCGCGCCGCGCTGAAGCTTCTCGAAGAGGAAGGCTGGACGCTGGATGCCGAGGGTAAGCTGCGCAATGCCGCGGGCGAGCAGATGTCCTTCAACTTCTTGGTGATTTCGACTTGGGACGACGTCCGCCTGTCTTCGATCGAGACCTACGTGCGCACCCTGACCGACTGGGGCATCGCGGTGAATGCGACCAAGGTGGACAGCGCACAGGGCCAGCAGCGTTTCCTCGACAAGGATTACGACATCATCCACACCCGCATCCTGACCTTTTCGAGCGCCGGGACCGGGTTGAAGCAGATGTTCGGGTCGGAAACCGCGCAGGTGTCCTCCTACAACCCGGCCAATCTGCAAAGCCCTCTGGTGGACGCGCTGATCGAAAAGGCGCTGGACACCAAGACCCGTGCCGACGAGATCATCGCTCTGACCGCACTGGACCGCGCGCTGCGCTGGGAACGCCTGATGGCCCACGAAGGGTTCGTCCCGGAGTATTGGACCGCGCAATACGATATGTTCGAACACCCGGCGGACCTGCCCCCCTACGCGCTCGGGGTGCTGGACTTCTGGTGGATGAACGAGGAAAAACACAAGGCGCTTCAGGAGCGTGGCGTTCTGAAGTGAGCGCCCGACCCACGGCATCAACGACAAGACTCAGGTGAACTGACCGACCATGGCCGCGTATATCCTCAGACGTTTCCTGCTCATCATCCCCACGGTGCTGGGGATCATGATATTCAACTTCGCGTTGGTGCAATTCGTGCCCGGCGGTCCCGTCGAACAGGTCTTGGCCAAGATGCAGGGCGAAGGCGACGTGACCTCCGGCTTCTCTGGCGGCTCTCAGGACGTGGGCGAAGAAACCTTTGGCTCCAACAGCGACTATGTGGGCGCACGCGGCCTGCCAAAGGAATTCATCGAAGAACTGGAAAAGGAGTTCGGCTTCGACAAGCCACCGCTGGAGCGGTTCCTGAACATGATGTGGAACTACATGCGGCTCGATTTCGGCGAGAGCTATTTCCGCTCGATTTCGGTCATCGACCTTGTGCTGGAAAAGATGCCCGTCTCGATCACGCTCGGCCTGTGGTCGACGCTGATCGCCTATATCGTGTCCATTCCCCTGGGGATCAGGAAAGCGGTCAAGGACGGCACCTCCTTCGACACATGGACCTCGGGGATCATCATCGTGGCCTATGCCATCCCCGGCTTTCTGTTCGCCATTCTGCTTCTGGTGCTGTTTGCCGGTGGCAGTTACTGGCAGATTTTCCCGTTGCGCGGCCTGACCTCGGACAATTTCGAAAACCTCAGCCTGCTGGGCAAGATCGCTGACTACTTCTGGCACATCGCCCTGCCGGTGACCGCCTCGACCATTTCGGCCTTTGCCACGCTGACCCTGCTGACGAAGAATTCGTTCCTCGACGAGATCAAAAAACAATACGTCATGACCGCCCGCGCAAAGGGACTATCGGAAGGCAAAGTCCTGTACGGCCACGTCTTCCGCAACGCTATGCTGATCGTGATCGCGGGTCTGCCCGGCGTCTTCATCGGCGTCTTCTTCGGCGGCTCGATCATCATCGAAACGATCTTCAGCCTCGACGGACTTGGGCGTCTGGGCTTCGAAGCGGCGGTGCAGCGCGACTACCCGGTGGTCTTTGGCACGCTGTTCATCTCGTCTCTGATCGGCCTGACGGTCGGCATCATCTCGGACCTGATGTATGTCGTCATTGATCCTCGTATTGATTTCGAGCGGCGGGAGGGGTGAGATGAGCATGACCCCTGCCCCGCCCGAGCCCAAGCGCGGCCGTTTCACCCTGTCGCCTCTGAACCAGCGCCGCTGGAACAACTTCTGCCGCAACCGCCGCGCGTTCTGGTCACTCTGGATCTTCATTCTGCTGTTCGGCCTGTCGCTCTGCGCCGAATTCATCGCCAACGACAAGCCGATCATGGTGACCTACAAGGGCGAGACCTACTTCCCGGTCTTTAACTTCTACCCGGAAACCACCTTTGGCGGCGACTTCAAGACCGAGGCCGCCTACCGAGACCCCGAGGTCCGCTGCCTGATCCAGTCAGGCGGCCTCGAGGAATGTTTCGACGACCCCGAAGGCATCATCGAGGACATCGACGCCGGTACCTTCGAGGCGGACGGCTTCGAAAAGGGCAGCCTGCTCTGGCCGGTGATCCCCTATTCCTTCGATACGCCCGTGGACCGCAGCGGTGCGGCCCCTCTGGCACCTGATGTGATCGGTTTCTACGAGGGCGAGGACGGCGAACGTCACTTCGGCCTGCTGCCGGAGGACCAGCGCGGCACCAACTGGCTGGGCACGGACGACACGAAACGCGACGTGCTGGCGCGCATCATCTACGGTTTCCGCCTGTCGATCGTCTTCACGCTTGTGGTGACCTTCTTCGCCTCGATCATCGGCGTGGTGGCCGGGGCCTTGCAGGGCTACTTCGGCGGCTGGCTAGACCTGATCTTTCAGCGCGTGATCGAGATCTGGGGCGCGATCCCCATGCTTTACGTCATCATCATCCTGTTTGCGATCTTCGGGCGCAGTTACGGATTGCTGCTGTTGCTGACCATCCTGTTCAGCTGGACAGCGCTGGTGGGCGTGGTGCGGGCGGAATTCCTGCGCGCGCGCAACCTAGAATACGTGCGCGCCGCCAAGGCGCTGGGTGTCAGCGACCGCACCATCATGTTCCGCCACGTCCTTCCGAATGCCATGGTGGCAACGCTGACCTTCATGCCCTTCATCGTGACCGGCACCATCTCGACGCTTGCGGGCCTCGACTTCCTCGGCTTCGGCCTGCCATCCTCGGCCCCCTCACTGGGCGAATTGACCCTGCAGGCAAAACAGAACCTGCAGGCGCCCTGGCTGGCCTTCACCGCCTTTAGCGTCTTTGCCGTGATGCTGTCCCTGCTCGTCTTCATCTTCGAAGGCGTGCGCGATGCCTTCGACCCCAGAAAGACCTTCGCATGACAAAGATCCTCGACGTCAAGGACCTGAAGGTCGCCTTCCGGCAAGACGGCAAGACGAACCTCGCGGTGAAAGGCGTGTCCTTTCACATCGATCGCGGAGAAACCGTGGCGCTTGTGGGTGAATCCGGCTCTGGCAAGTCGGTCACCGCGCTGTCCACCGTGGCGCTGCTGGGCGAAAACGCGCAGGTCTCCGGGTCCGCCCGCTACGAAGGGCAAGAGATGATCGGCGCCAAGCCTGCGCTCTTGCAGAAAGTCCGCGGCAACGACATCTCCTTCATCTTCCAGGAGCCGATGACCTCGCTCAACCCACTGCACACGCTGGAAAAGCAGCTGGCGGAATCCATCGCCCTGCATCAGGGACTGACCGGGATCGAGGCGCGGGTAAAGATCGTCGAACTGCTGCACCGCGTGGGCATCCGTGACCCCGAAAGCCGGCTGACGTCTTACCCGCACCAGCTGTCCGGCGGGCAGCGGCAGCGTGTCATGATCGCCATGGCGCTGGCCAACGGTCCTGACCTGCTGATTGCCGACGAACCCACCACGGCGCTGGACGTGACCATTCAGGCGCAGATCCTCGACCTGTTGGAGGACATCAAGCAGAAGGAAGGCATGGGGATGCTCTTCATCACCCATGACCTGAATATCGTGCGCAAGATTGCCGACCGGGTCTGCGTGATGAAGGATGGCGAAATCGTCGAACAGGGGCCGACGAAGGCGTTGTTCGATGATCCGAAACACCCCTACACGATCAAGCTGCTTTCCGCCGAGAGCACAGGCAAGCCCGACCCGGTCGAACCGGATGCCGAAGAAATCGCGCGCACCGACCATTTGAAGATCTGGTTTCCCATCCAGAAGGGCCTGCTGAAGCGCACGGTCGGATACGTGAAGGCTGTGAATGACGCCTCCATAGCTGTGCGCGCGGGGGAGACTGTCGGTATCGTGGGCGAATCCGGTTCAGGCAAGACGACGCTGGCATTGGCAATCATGCGGCTGATTTCTTCGGAAGGGGATATCCGCTATCGGGGCGAGGATGTGCGCAGCTGGTCGACACGGCAATTGCGGCGGCTGCGCTCCGAGATGCAGATCGTGTTCCAGGACCCCTTCGGGTCGCTGTCCCCCCGCATGACCTGCGAGCAGATCATTGCAGAAGGGCTGGGCGTGCATGGGTCCGCCGATCCCCGCTCGGACCGGGAAAAGGTCGCCGAGGTGATGGCAGAGGTTGGTCTCGACCCGGCGTCGATGCACCGCTATCCGCATGAATTCTCGGGTGGGCAGCGCCAGCGCATCGCCATTGCACGGGCCATGGTGTTGCGGCCCAGGCTGGTCGTTCTGGACGAACCGACTTCGGCGCTGGATATGACGGTTCAGGTGCAGATCGTGAATCTTTTGCGCGAACTGCAGCGCAAATACGACCTTGCCTATCTCTTCATCAGCCACGACCTGAAGGTGGTGCGCGCCATGTCACACAAGGTCATCGTGATGAAACAAGGCGACGTGGTCGAGGCAGGGACCGCCGAGGAGATTTTCGAGACACCGCGCACGGAGTACACGCGGACTCTCCTGAAAGCCGCGTTCGAAGTCGCCTGAGTCCCTGTGGACGCCCGAATTTTCGCAGAAAATTCACGTCCGCCGGAGAGGTCACATCAGATTGCCGAGGAATGCCCGGCCTTGCTGAGGTCATAGGCGTCAAAGGCGCGCGCGATCATGCGCGTCAGCGGGCGCGCCTCGACAGGAATATACAGCCCGTCCTCGGTGACCTGCACGAGATCCTCAAATTGCCCGGCTGCCTCGACGAGAATGTCGAACAACTGCGGGCGCGTGATCGGATAATTGTTCACGATCTCGGTCGCATCTATGCGGAAATCGCACATTACCGCTTCGATCAGGCGGCTGCGCAGCCGGTCTTCTCCCTTGAACGCGTGCCCCCGCGCGGTTGCAAAACGCCCCTCGCGGATCGCTGAGGAATAAACAGACGTGCCCGCGGCGTTCTGCGCATACCCCTGCGGGAACTTGGAAATCGACGAAGCCCCCAGCCCTATCAGCACATCTGCCGTATCGTCTGTATACCCTTGGAAATTCCGCCGCAGCTTGCCGGTTCTGGCCGCAATGGCCAGACCATCAGAGGGCGCCGCGAAATGGTCGATCCCGATTTCGACATACCCGTCCCAAGCAAACAGCTTTCGCGCGGTCTCGAACAGTTCCAACCGCTCTTCCGGGGTAGGCAGCACGTCCGAGGGGATCATCTGCTGACGCTTGGCCATCCATGGCACATGGGCGTAACCGTACAGGGCAACCCGATCCGGGGCGAAGCTGAGCAGCTTCTGCACCGTCTCGGTGATACGGGCGCGGCTCTGATGTGGCAGGCCGAACAGGATGTCCGTGTTCAGGCTGGCGACGCCGCGCTCGCGGATCATGTCCACCACACGGCGTGTCACGTCGAACCCCTGCTCGCGGCCGATGGCGTCCTGGATCAGCGGATCGAAATCCTGGACCCCGATCGAGGCCCGGTTCATCCCGCCTTCAACCAGCACGTCCAGTCGCTCTGCGTCGATCTCGTTCGGGTCGATCTCGACCGAGAACTCGGCATTGTCGGAAAACTCAGCCATTTCGCGAATTGCCGCGATAAGCCGCTTCATCAAGTCGGGTTCCAGCAAGGTCGGCGTGCCACCGCCCCAATGCAGCCGCGAAAGCCGGACTCCTTTAGGCAAATGCTTGCGCAACAGCGCCAGCTCGGCGTCGAGCGTTTCAACGTAAGTGCGTACCGGGCTGGCAGTCGCGGTTCCTTGTGTCCGGCATGCACAGAACCAGCACAGCCTGCGACAAAAAGGGACATGCAAATAAAGGGATATGTTCCCATTTGCAGGAATGGATTGAATCCATTGCTCGAAACGCGCCGGTCCGACGTCTCCGTCGAAATGTGGTGCCGTCGGGTATGAGGTGTAACGCGGGACCTTGGCGTCAAAAAGTCCAAGCCGCGCGAGTTGTGTTCGCTTCGCCATGCGCGTACCGTTAGGGCGCGTCCAATGTCGGGGCTTTGACGCAGATCAAATTGGAAGGCGCGCATGACATGTTGAATGAAAGAAGCCTGAGCATTCACCAAGAGTGCGACCAGTGTCCGATCCGGCACAAGGCAGTCTGTGCGCGTTGCGAATCCGACGAGCTCGAACGCCTCGAAGAGATCAAGTATTATCGCAAGTTCGAAGCGGGCCAGATGGTGATCTGGTCCGGCGACAAGATGGATTTCGTCGGTTCCGTCGTCTCGGGCATCGCGTCCCTGACTCAGACGATGGAAGACGGGCGCACGCAAATGGTCGGACTGCTGCTTCCCTCCGATTTCGTGGGCCGCCCCGGCCGCCAGAATGCCGCCTATGACGTCGTGGCGACCACCGATCTGGTGATGTGCTGTTTCCGCAAGGCTCCTTTCGAGGAAATGATGATCCGCACGCCCCACATCGCCCAGCGCCTGCTGGAGATGACGCTCGACGAACTCGACGCGGCACGCGAATGGATGTTGGTGCTGGGGCGCAAGACCGCCCGCGAGAAGATCGCCTCGCTGCTGTCGATCATTGCGCGTCGCGATGCCTCTCTGCACATGGCGCTGGCTGGCAAAGACGGCCCGCTTTCCTTCGATCTGCCCCTCACGCGCGAGGCCATGGCGGACTACCTCGGCCTGACGCTGGAAACCGTGTCGCGCCAGATTTCCGCCCTGAAGAAGGACGGCGTGATCGAACTGGAAGGCAAGCGCCACGTCACCATTCCCGACATGGAACGCCTGATGGAAGAAGCTGGCGACGACTCCGACGGCGGGATGCTTGTCTGATCCGACGGCGATAACCCTGCCCTTTGCGACATGCGACGTCTTCACGGAGGTTGCATTTGGCGGCAACCCGCTGGCGATCGTCGAGGGCGCGGATGCGCTGAGCGTCGCACAGATGCAGACCATCGCTCGCGAATTCAACCTGTCCGAGACGATCTTTGTCCAGTCTCCGGACGACCCCGCGCATACCGCAAAGGTCCGCATCTTCTTTCCCACCGCCGAGATCCCCTTTGCCGGGCATCCCACCATCGGCTGCGCCATTCATCTGGCGCTGAAAGACGCGCCCGATGGCGACTTCGACACCCAGGTCACGCTGGAAGAACAGGCCGGACTTGTGCCCGTGAAGGTCTGGCGCACCGAAGGGCGCGCCATGGCCGAATTCCGCGCTCCGGTGATCCCGCACGCTGTCGAAGGCGTCACAACTCCCGGCACCGATCTGCTGGCCGGAGCTTTGGGAATTACACCCGAAACCATAGGTTTTGGACGCCACCGCCCCGCAGTCTGGCAGGGCGGGCCCCGCTTTCTCTATATCCCCGTCCGCACCCTCGACACGCTGGCACAAGCGCGCCCGCAGGAGCCTCGCTGGTCCGAAGTCATGGAGATGGCAGGCGTCGACAGTGCCTATCTGTATACGCCGGGCGACGCCTGCGATTTGCGCGCGCGGATGTTCTCGCCCACCGCAGGCATTCCCGAGGACCCGGCCACCGGCTCCGCCTCGGCCATCCTCGCAGCGCAACTCATGGCCAGCGGCGCTTTGACCGGAACCAACCAGTTCACCCTTCATCAGGGAGTCGAGATGGGCCGCCCCTCCGAAATCACTTTGACGGTTTTGTCAGAAGGCGACCGGATCGAAACCGTCCTGGTGCGTGGCAGCGCTGTGCCGATCTCGCAGGGCCGCATCCGCATCCCGTGACCTCAGGCGTTCCGCACAAAGACCGCGTCGAAACTGCCCCAGATCATACGTTTGCCGTCGAACGGCGCGGCCAGAGCCTGCCAACGTGCGTCGGTGTCCATTGTCGCCATGCAGGTCTCGTAGGCCTCCTTGTCACGCCATACCACCCAGGACAGAACGACCTTCTCGCCCTCACCGCGTTTCACTGCCATGGGAAACGACGTCACCTCGCCGTCGGGAACGTGATCCTCCCAGCATTCCCAATGCGCCACGGCCCCGTATTCCCTGAACAATGGCCACGCTTCTGCGGCGCTTTGTATGTAGGCGTCGCGGTTCTCTTCGGGGACAGGCGTGACAAATCCGGAAACATAGGCCATCTGGAATACTCTTGTTGACGCAGGTCAACGCTACGCCAATGATTGATTGATATCAACGTGAATATGATGGACCCCGAGCTTCCGATCTCCACCACGCTGGAAGTGCGCGACCGCTGCCTGTGCCTGCATGCGCAACGGGCGGCGCGAGCCTTGGCGCGGCGGTTCGACATCGCCTTGAAACCCGTTGGCCTGACCAACGGACAGTTCTCCTTGCTGATGTCGTTGAACCGCCCCGAAGCGCCACGCATTGCCGACCTCGCGCCGTTCCTTGCCATGGACAGGACGACGCTGACGGCAGCGCTGAAGGTGCTGGAACGGCGCGGCTTGGTGGACGTGTTGCCCGACGAGAACGACCGTCGGTCCCGTCGTCTGTCGCTGACCGACGAGGGACGATCCGTGATGAAACAGGCCGTTCCGATCTGGCGTGCGGAACATGAAAAGGTCGATACCGAACTCGGCGACATCGACCTTGATGCGCTGAAATCAGCGCTCAATCGTCTGGGGATGGGCCAGCAGGACTGACCCACGCCCCATCCCTCGGAACTCAGTGCGCCATCATCACGGGCACGCTGGACTGCTCCAGCATGTTGCGGGTCGCCCCGCCAAGGATCGCCTCGCGGAAACGCGAGTGGCCATATGCCCCCATCACCACCATGTCGGCGTTCACGTCGGCCACATGACGCAGCAGAACGTCAGAGACACGCGGCAAGGTCTTGGACAGCACGTCGATCTCGGCCTTCACACCGTGCCGTGCAAGGAACTGCGACAGCATCCCACCCGGGTCGGAGCGGTTCGGGCCGTGCTGCGGCGGGTCGATGACCACAACGTGCACCGCATCCGCAGCTTCCAGCACCGGCATGGCGGCCCGAACGGCGCGCAGCGCCTCGGCGCTTTCGTTCCACGCCAGAACGATCCGCTTGGGCTTGGCCTCCAGCGGCGCCTGCGAACAGGGGTTCACCACCACCGGCACGCCACCCTCGAACAGTGCGCCTTCCAGCACCGGCTCCAGTTCGATTCCACGATCCTTCCCGTAGGGCTTTGGCAGCACGCAGAAATCCGAGAATCTTGCGCGCGCGGCAACGTGCCGCCCGATGTCTGCTAATTGCGCCACACCGTGATCCACGCCCCAGCGGAGATCCGTGGAGCCCAGCTTTGCCTTCACGGCAGAGGCCAGCTTCTCTGCGTCGGCAGTGGCTCGCGTCAGGGTTTCCTGCAACACCATCGCATTGGCGCCTGCGTAATAGTATCCGGTTTGCGTCCGGTCGACGCCAAGGCACAGCACGTCGAGATGCGCGTCGTAGGCGTTGGCCAGCGTGATCGCATTGTTCAGCGTGCAGTCCACAAGGTCGGTATCGGTGACGACGGTCAACAAAGTCTTGAAAGCCATGTCCGTTCTCCTGTTCGAACTCGGGATCACACTAACCATGCGCGTATGGTCGCACTTTGACCGTGGTCAATTGCGGGCGGCTTCTCGATTGATGCAGATCAAGGATGACTTTGCCGAAAAAGCGTCAAGACGGGCTCAGTCTAAAAACCGCCCAAGCGGACTCTCGAATCGTATGGGTAAGACGAAGGGACGAAACATGTACAATTACCTCAAGCTCATCGTGCTTGGCGTGATCGCGATCTTCGCCGCGATTGCCGCCAACTATGCACGCGATGTGGCTTACATGGTGAACGCGATCACGGTGATGCTGGCAGCCGCGATCACATTCGTCATTGTTCTGCGGAACACCGACGAACCCATGAAGCCCGTCGATGAAACACAATATATGGACGGCGTCGTGCGGTACGGCGTGATCGCGACCGCGCTTTGGGGCGTGGTCGGCTTCCTCGCCGGCACCTGGATCGCCACGCAGCTGGCCTTCCCCTCGCTGAACTTCGACTGGGCCCAGGGCTACATGAACTTCGGTCGCCTGCGTCCGCTGCATACCTCTGCCGTGATCTTCGCATTCGGTGGCAACGCACTGATAGCGACGTCGTTCTACGTGGTGCAGCGCACCTCTGCCGCTCGCCTCTGGGGCGGCAACCTCGCATGGTTCGTCTTCTGGGGCTACCAGCTGGTGATCGTGCTGGCCGCAACCGGCTACGTGCTGGGCGCCACCCACGCCAAGGAATACGCCGAACCGGAATGGTACGTCGACTGGCTGCTGACCCTGGTCTGGCTCGCATACCTCGCCGTTTTCATCGGCACGATCGTGAAGCGCCGCGAACCCCACATCTACGTGGCGAACTGGTTCTTCCTGTCCTTCATCATCACCGTCGCCATGCTGCACGTGTTCAACAACCTCGCCATCCCGGTCTCGATCTGGGGCTCCAAATCGGTGCAGGTCTTCTCGGGCGTGCAGGACGCCATGGTGCAGTGGTGGTATGGCCACAACGCCGTGGGCTTCTTCCTGACCGCAGGCTTCCTCGGCATGATGTACTACTTCATCCCGAAGCAGGCCGAACGTCCGGTGTTCTCGTACAAGCTGTCGATCATCCACTTCTGGGCGCTGATCTTCATCTACATCTGGGCCGGTCCGCACCACCTGCACTACACCGCGCTGCCTGACTGGGCGTCGACGCTGGGCATGGTGTTCTCGGTCATCCTGTGGATGCCGTCCTGGGGTGGCATGATCAACGGTCTGATGACGCTCTCGGGCGCATGGGACAAGCTGCGCACCGACCCGGTGATCCGTATGATGGTGATCTCCGTCGGCTTCTACGGCATGTCGACCTTCGAAGGCCCGATGATGTCGATCCGCGCTGTCAACTCGCTGTCGCATTACACCGACTGGACCATCGGTCACGTCCACTCCGGCGCGCTTGGCTGGAACGGCATGATCACCTTCGGCGCGCTCTACTACTTGGTGCCGAAACTGTGGAACCGTGAGCGGCTGTATTCGCTGTCGCTGGTGTCCTGGCACTTCTGGCTCGCCACCATCGGTATCGTCTTCTACGCCGCCTCCATGTGGGTCACCGGCATCATGGAAGGCCTGATGTGGCGCGAAGTGGATGCGAACGGCTTCCTCGTGAACTCCTTCGCCGACACCGTGGGCGCGAAGTTCCCGATGTACGTGGTCCGTGCAACCGGCGGCCTGCTGTTCCTCACCGGCTCGATCATCATGTGCTACAACCTGTTCATGACCGTGCGTCGCTCCCCTGCCGTCGAGGCAGACCGCGCGCTCGCCCATGCAACGCCGGCCGAATAAGGAGCGCCGACAATGGGTATTCTCAACAAACACGCGATCCTCGAAAAGAACGTCACGCTGCTGGCCATCTTCGCCTTCCTCGTGGTGACCATCGGGGGTCTGGTTCAGATCGTGCCGCTCTTCTACCTCGAGAACACGATCGAAGACGTCGAGGGCATGCGCCCCTTCACCCCGCTGGAAATGTCGGGCCGGGAAATCTACGTGCGCGAAGGCTGCTACGTCTGCCACAGCCAGATGATCCGCCCGATGCGCGACGAGGTCGAGCGTTACGGCCACTACTCGCTGGCGGCGGAATCGCAGTACGATCACCCGTTCCAGTGGGGGTCCAAGCGGACCG
The DNA here is from genome assembly GCF_049800975.1 of Sagittula sp. S175. Taxonomy (NCBI): domain Bacteria; kingdom Pseudomonadati; phylum Pseudomonadota; class Alphaproteobacteria; order Rhodobacterales; family Roseobacteraceae; genus Sagittula; species Sagittula sp. S175. The sequence continues at coordinate 245,355 of NZ_JBNAGB010000003.1, read as the reverse complement.
GGCCGGACCTCGCCCGCGTCGGCGGCCGCTACTCCGACAACTGGCACGTCGATCACCTGACCAACCCGCAGTCCGTCGTGCCTGAATCGGTGATGCCGAAGTATGGCTACCTCTCGCAGCGCATGCTGGACGACGAGGCGGGCATGATCTCCGGTCAGATCTCCGCGACGATGATCGGCGACATCATGGCGACCAACGCGCTGGTCGGCGTCCCCTACTCCGACGAGATGCTGGAGAACGCGCAGTCCGACTTCATGGCCCAGGCCGACCCGGACAGCGATTTCGATGGCCTTATGGAGCGCTACGGCGAGACCGTGAACGTGCGCAACTTCGACGGCGCGCCGGGCGTGTCCGAGATGGACGCACTGGTGGCCTACCTCCAGGTGCTGGGCACGATGGTCGACTTCTCGACCTTCACCCCGGACGCAAGCCGGTAAGGGGGCGAGATGGAAACCTATTCCTTCCTTCGCCACTTCGCGGACAGCTGGGGTCTGCTGGCCATGGCCGTATTCTTCGGCGCGGTCGTGATCTGGGCGCTTCTGCCCGGCGCGCGCCGCGGTCAGGAAGATGCCGCCAGCATCCCCTTCCGGCACGACGATCGGCCCGCGGCGGCCGACCGTTCCGAACGATAAGGAGGCTCATGTCATGAGCGACAAGAAAGAGATCAAGCCGGGACACGACTACGAGACGACCGGCCACTCCTGGGACGGCATCGAGGAGTACAACAAGCCACTGCCCAAGTGGTGGCTGTACACCTTCTACGCCTGCATCGTCTGGGGGATCGGCTACTCCATCGCCTATCCCGCATGGCCGGGCATCCATTCGGCCACCGCAGGCCTGCTGGGGTTCTCGACCCGTGGCCAGGTTGCCGAAGAAATCGCCGCAGTGGACGCCTCCAACGCAACCATCAACGAGGAGCTGGCCAAAGCCGACCTCGTGGCCTTGGCGTCCGACACCGGGTCCGACCTGCACCGCTACGCGACCAACGCCGGCGGCGCCGTGTTCCGCACCTTCTGCGCACAGTGCCACGGCTCCGGTGCGGCAGGTAACGTCGGTTATCCGAACCTGCTCGACGACGACTGGCTCTGGGGTGGCTCGGTAGAGGACATCTACACCACCGTGCACACGGGCATCCGCCAGCCCACGGACGAGGACTATGTCCGCACCTCGCAAATGCCGGCCTTCGGCAAGGACGAACTGCTGGAAAAGCCCCAGATCGAAGCCGTGGTGAACTACGTTCTGTCCCTGTCGGGTGAACCGCAGGATGCGGCCATGGTTGAAGAAGGCTCTGTCGTCTTCGCCGACAACTGCGCGGCGTGCCACGCAGAAGACGGCACCGGTGACCGCGTACAGGGTGCGCCGAACCTGACCGACTCCATCTGGCTTTACGGTGGCGACTACGACGCGGTTTACGAGACCGTGTTCAACGCCCGCTACGGTCAGATGCCGCCGATGGGCGGGGCCGATCTGTCCGAAGCCGAAGTCCGTGCCGTGGTGCTCTACGTGCACGGTCTGGGTGGCGGCGAAGCCTCGGAGTAAGGTTCCGGTAACACCCGGTTCACCGATATTTGACTGCTCAAGATCCCCCCGCCCCACAAGGCGGGGGGATTTTGCATTCCAACGATTCAATTTTCACGAGTTCGTTTACCGAATTTCAAGGTTCCTGACCCATTACTGCCTCTCAGGCTTTTCCCAGAGTGCGTGTCCCCATGAGCAGAAGTTCCAGCATCAGTTGTCTCCTGCACTGCCACGACAGCGCAAACGTCCGCGCCATTTTCGAAGCATCGAACGATGCCGTGGTTTTTACCGATGCGGACCGCCGTATCCTCTGGTGCAACCGACCTTTTGAAATGCTGCTTGGCTACCCTCTCGCCGATGTGCGCGGCACGGTGCTCGACACCCTGTATCGCCGCTTCGACGACGATCATGCGGCAGAGAAACATCTCTTCGACTCACTCTCGCAGGCGTCGGGCAGCGGCTATCCGATGACCTACATCCACAAGACCGGCGTCGCAGTCGAAACCACGACAATCGGCTGGTCGCTGACCGAGTCAGACGCCAGCGTTGTCGGACACATCAAGATCCTGCACGACCGCACGGAAACCAACCGCCTTGAACGCGCGCGTCGGCGCTTGTTCCGCATTTCAACCGAACAGAAAAGCACGCCGTCCGAAAAGATCGAAGAGTTGCTGGCGCTGGCCTGCGAGTTCCTCATGATGCCCATTGGCCTTGTCAGCCTGCTGGACGAAGAGGAAAAGCTTTGCATCCACCAAGCGAAGTCCACCCTGACCCCGATCCTGACAGGTGGCACATATAATCCGGGGGACACCGATTGCGCACGTGTCCTCGCGTCCCGATGCTTCCACGAATACCACGAAGCCCCGCAATGCCGCCCACATCCGCTGGTGCCTTACATCGGTGTGCGCAGCTATGTCGGCGTGCCGCTTTTCATCGGCACCGCCTGCGAAGGCACGCTGAACTTTCTCAATCCCCTGCCCCGCCTCGCGCTGGGACGCAGCGAACGCGAGATGGTCACCGCCATCTCCGAAGTCATTGCTTTCCAGATCGCTCTCGACCGTCACACCCGTACACTCGAACGCGCCGCGACCGAGGACTGGCTGACCGGTGCCAGCTCCAGCCGCCAGTTCCGTCATGACCTCGAGGCGATTTTCCGCACGGTGCGGCGCAACCATTCCACCGCCAGCCTTGTCCTTTTCGATATCGACCACTTCAAGTCGATCAACGATTCCTATGGTCACGACATGGGCGACCGCGTGCTCTCGGAAATCGCGGCGCTTGTGCGCGCCAACCTGCCGCCGCGCCTACGACTCTATCGCGTGGGCGGCGAGGAGTTCGCCATCATCCTGCCCGGCTCGCAGGCGGACAATGGCGCCATCCTGGCGGAACAGATTCGCCAACGCCTGACCATGCCCAACGAGGGCTGGGACGACCTGCCATCAGTCACGGCCAGCTTCGGCGTCGCCGCGCTCGACCCGGACATCACATGCGCCGATGCATGGATGAAATGCGCCGACGTGGCGCTTTATGCGTCCAAGAACAGCGGTCGCAACCGTGTGACCAGCAACGGCACGATTGCGGGTGTGGATATCCCGTCGCTCGCCCCGCCGTCCTCCAAAAAGGTGTACAGCAAGGTGACCGAAGAGATATTCGGCAAAAAATCTGCGCAAAAACCTTCCGAGGTCACCGGAACTTGATGCAAGTCAAGGTTACAGGCCAAAACCGCGTCATAATGGGTGCATAAGGTTCGGGGCCCTCCCCCCGAACTGGGAACACCCGGCGGCAAGGCCGGGATGTATGGCGCCGGTGTCCTGTCCTGTTCGCGCGTTTCCTAGGACACCGGCGCCCTTTCCATTTTCAACGGTCCTGATGATCCTGCTTCTGCGAAGCAGCGCGCCATGACCCGCGCCGTGGCGGAATAGGCCAGTGCCGAAACAGCACAATCGGATCAATCATGACCGTTTCCCGCATCTTTACGCTGAAACGGCTGATCCTCGTGGCGCAATCCAAGGCGCGGATAGTCTCCGTCCGCCTCGCGCGGCAACCTCCGGCGCGGTGCGCCATGACGTGGTTCCATGTAAGTTGCGAGCATGAAGCTCCGGGCGATGGTCTGTAGCATGGCGGCCTCCTGTCCTGCGCTTTGCATCTGCCCTCACCTTGACGCGAAACCCGTTCCCATGCGACTCAGGAAGAAATGTCACATGTAAGACAAACTGACACATGAACTGGAACCGCCTGCCCTCACTCTCCGCGCTGCGCGCCTTTTCCGCCTATGCCGAAACGGGCAACGTCAACGCGGCGGGCACCGCACTGAATGTCAGCCACGCTGCCATCAGCCAGCAACTGCGCGCTCTGGAAACACACCTCGGCTTGCCGCTGCTGAACCGCGAAGGCCGGTCCATGACCCTCACCGCCGAGGGCGAAACCCTCGCCCGCGCCCTGCGCGAGGGCTTTGGCCAGATCGCGGCTGCCGTCGAGGCGCTCACCGGCGCAGAGGCCAACCGCCCCCTGCAAATCTCCACGACGCCGACCTTTGCCGCATCCTGGCTGATGCCGCGCCTCGCCCGCTTTCGCACCGAACACCCGGACATTGCCCTGATGATCGACCCTTCGGCCGAGGTGCGCCCGCTGACAGCCGGCGGCATCGACGTTGCCCTCCGCTACGGCGTCGGCGACTGGCCGGGAGTGCACACCGAGCTCATCGTGCGCTCGCCCATCGCCGTCGTCGCCTCCCCCGATCTTGTCGGCACACATGCCATCACCAACCCGAGTGACCTTGCCGGATATCACTGGCTTCAGGAGCTGGGCACCAACGAAGCAAGCGCATGGCTGGCCCAACATGGCGTCACACCCGACGCGCGCAAGGGCATGACCTCGCTCCCCGGCAACCTGATGATCGAGGCCGCGCGCCAAGGGCATGGAATCGCCATCCTGGCCCGCGTGTTTGCCGAACCGGACATCGCCGCCGGGCGCCTGCGCTTGCTGTTCGAGGCCAAGGAAACCGAAGGCTACTGGATCGTCACACGCCCCGGACTGCCCCGTCCGCCGCTGAAGGCCTTCCTCACCTGGCTCAAACGCGAGGCAAAACGCCGCGACGCCTGAATGCCCTGTCGACTTCGAAACCTAGATCACAGATTCAAATATTGATGCAGGTCAAGGTTACTGACGCGCCTACAGTTCAAAAGGTGTCTCAAACACGCAATTAACGGAGCGATTCCCCCGTGTCCGACAGCACTCCTCCCAGCCTCTACGCCTCGCGCGAACCGATCTTTCCGCGGCGCGTCAGCGGTAAGTTCCGCAATCTCAAATGGATCCTCATGATTATCACGCTGGGGATTTACTACGTGACCCCGTGGATACGCTGGGACCGCGGACCGCAACTGCCGGATCAGGCGGTGCTGATCGACCTCGCCAACCGCCGCTTCTTCTTTTTCTGGATCGAGATCTGGCCGCATGAGTTCTACTTCGTCGCGGGCTTGCTCATCATGGCGGGCCTGGGCCTGTTCCTTTTCACCTCGGCGCTGGGGCGTGTCTGGTGCGGCTACGCCTGCCCGCAGACCGTCTGGACCGATCTGTACATCCTAGTCGAACGCTGGGTCGAAGGCGACCGCAACGCCCGCCTGCGCCTGCATCGCCAGGAAAAGATGGACCTGCGCAAAGCCCGTTTGCGTGCGACGAAATGGGTGCTTTGGTTCCTCATCGGCCTCGCCACGGGGGGCGCGTGGGTGTTCTACTTCGCCGATGCACCAACCCTGCTGCGCGATCTCGTAACGCTGAACGCGCATCCGGTGGCCTATACCACCATGCTGATCCTGACGCTGACCACCTTCTTCTTTGGCGGGTTTGCCCGCGAACAGATCTGCATCTACGCCTGCCCGTGGCCCCGCATTCAGGCCGCCATGATGGACGAGGACACCCTGACCGTCGGCTACCGCGAATGGCGCGGCGAGCCGCGTGGTAAGGGAAAATCGCGCGAGGGACTGGGCGACTGCATCGACTGCAACGCCTGCGTCAACGTCTGCCCCGTGGGCATCGACATCCGCGATGGCCAGCAGCTGGAATGCATCACCTGCGCGCTGTGTATCGACGCCTGTGACGACATGATGGCGAAGGTCGGCAAGCCGCGCGGCCTGATCGACTATCTCGCCCTGTCCGACGAGCCGCGCGAGCGCGAAGGCAACACGCCCCGCCCCGTCTGGCAGCACGTCCTGCGCCCCCGCACGATCATGTACACCGCTCTGTGGTCCTTGGTCGGCATCGGCTTGGTCTTCGCACTCTTCATCCGCCCAGATATCGAGATGACCGTGGCCCCGGTGCGCAACCCGACCTTCGTGACGCTCTCGGACGGGTCGATCCGCAACACCTACGACGTGCGGCTGCTGAACAAGCACGGCGAGGATCGGCCCTTCCGCATCTCGCTGACCGGAAACGATTTCCTGCGCGTCCAACTGGAGGGCACGCCTTACGAAACCGTCACCGTTCCCGCGAACGAGACCTACCTCCAGAAGGTCTACGTGGTGGCCCCCAGGGGTTCGGATCCGGCCGAAGACGAACGCACCGAATTCCGGTTCTGGGTCGAGGACCTGACCAACGGTGACCGTGCGTCCAACGACACCATCTTCAACGGCCGTGCGAATTGACGTGGGCGATCAGAGAAGGGACAACCACATGATGACCACAGATCCACAGGACAGCGGCTTTCGTCTCAAGGGCTGGCACGTTTTCGCAGGCTTCGCCGGGGCCTTTGCCATCATCATCGGGGTGAACGTGACCCTGGCGGTGAACGCGGTGCGGACCTTCCCCGGCATCGAGGTCGACAATGGCTACATCGCCTCGCAGACCTTCGACGCCCGGCGCGAGGCGCAGCTGGCACTCGGCTGGGACGTGGCGGCGCGGCTGGACGAGGGCAAGCTGATCCTCACCATCAACGACGCCAAGGGCTATCCGGTGCGGGTCAAGTCCATGGACGTCACCCTTGGTCGCCCCACCAACGTGTCCGAGGATGTCGTGCCTGACTTCCAATGGGACGGCACCGCCTACATCGCCGAAGAGCAGCTGAACCCCGGAAACTGGGATCTCTGGATCAAGGCCGTGGCCGAGGACGGCACCCCCTTCGAGCAGCGTCTCGAACTGCGGATGCCTTTCTGATCCACACCACGGGCCAATCAAATGCGTAGGGCGGGGACAACCCTCACCCTCCCCCTCCGAACCCGGACGACCGACATGACCGCCACGCTGCGCCCTTCCGTCTCTGCCTGCCCCGCCTGCATCGCCGCCCCGGCGGCCGAAAAGCTGGCCGAATACGAAGCGCCCAAGGACGCGCACATCGTCCTCTCGCTGCCGACGATCCACTGTGCCGCCTGCATGTCCACGGTCGAGCGCGCACTGAACGCCGACCCCCGTGTCCGCTCTGCCCGCGTCAACCTGACGATGAAGCGCGTGAGCATCGAAGCCGACCCCGACCTCACCGCCGAGGACGTGATTCCCACCGTCGAGGCCGCAGGGTACGAGGCGCATGAACTGGACACCGGCGCGCTGAACGCGACCGCCACCGACCGCGCGGGCCGGGACCTGCTGATGCGCCTCGCCGTCGCCGGGTTCGCCGCGATGAACGTGATGCTCCTGTCCATTGCCGTCTGGTCCGGTGCCGCCGGAGAGACGCGCGACCTGTTCCACTGGATTTCCGCCTTCATCGTCCTGCCCGCCGTGGCGTTTTCCGCGCAGCCTTTCTTCCGCAACGCCTGGACTGCATTGAAGGCCCGCTCGCTCAACATGGACGTGCCGATCTCGCTGGCCATCCTGCTGGCCATCGTCACCTCGCTCTATGAAACCTCGCTGTCCGGCGAGCATGCCTATTTCGACGCAGCCATCGCACTGACCTTCTTCCTGTTGACCGGCCGCTACCTCGACCACCGCACCCGCTCCGTCGCGCGCTCCGCCGCCGAGGAACTGGCCGCCCTCGAAGTTCCCCGCGCCATCCGCCTGACCGACGGGGCCGAGGAAACCGTCTCCGTCGCAGACCTCCGCATCGGCGACCTGATCCGAGTCCGCCCCGGTGGCCGGATGCCCGTGGATGGCGAGATCACCGAGGGCACCTCGGAAATCGACCGTTCCCTGCTGACCGGGGAAACCCTGCCCGTTCTGGCAGAACCCGGCCGCCCTGTCAGCGCGGGCGAGGTCAACCTGACCGGCCCCCTGACAATCCGCGCCTCTGCCGTGGGCCGCGATACCTCTCTTCACCGCATGGCCGACCTCGTGGCCATCGCCGAATCCGGCCGCTCGCGCTATACCTCGCTGGCCGATCGCGCCGCGAAACTCTACGCGCCGGGGGTGCATATCCTCTCGGCCCTGGCCTTCCTTGGCTGGCTGGCCTACTCGGGCGACCTGCGTGTCGCGCTCAACATCGCCGCCGCCGTTCTCATCATCACCTGCCCCTGCGCGCTGGGTCTGGCCGTGCCCGCCGTCACCACCGCAGCCTCGGGCCGTCTGTTCCGCAAGGGCCTGCTCATCAAGGATGCCACCGCGCTGGAACGCCTCGCGCAGGTCGATACCGTCGTCTTCGACAAGACCGGCACCCTGACCGCCGGGACGCCGGAACTGACCAACCTCGACGCCTTTACCACCGCCGATCTCTCCATCGCCCGCGCGCTGGCCGAAGGGTCCAACCACCCGCTCAGCCTGTCGCTGGCCGCCGCCGCCCGCGCCGCCAACATTCCCGCGGCACAGGTCACCGACATCCGCGAAGTCCCCGGTTTCGGCGCCGAAGGCCTGTGGCGCGGACAGACCGTCCGCCTTGGCCGCGCCTCTTGGGTCGGTGGTCAGCCCACCGAACAGACCGCCGCATGGCTGCAACTGGGCGACATCCCTCCGCAGGCCTTCCTCTTCATCGACCGCCTGCGCGACGGAGCCGCCAAGGCCGTCGAGCGCCTGCAACAGCAGGGCCTGAAGGTGATCCTCATGTCCGGCGACACCACGGCGGCGGTGGAAAGCCTCGCCAACCGCCTGAACATCCTGCAATGGATGGCCGAAGCCCTGCCGCAGGACAAGGCCGCCCGGATCAAGGCGCTCACCGACCAGGGCACCCGCGTCCTCATGGTCGGCGATGGTTTGAACGACACCGCCGCCCTGACCGCCGCCCATGCCTCGATCTCGCCCGCCTCCGCGCTGGACGCGGCGCGTGTCGCCTCGGACATCGTGCTGCTGGGCCGCGACCTCTCGCCGATCCCCGACGCTGTCGTGACGGCACAAAAGGCTGTGAAACGCATCCGCGAAAACTTCAGCGTCGCCACCTGGTACAACATCATCGCCGTGCCTCTAGCCATCGCTGGCCTGTGCTCGCCGCTGATTGCCGCATTGGCCATGTCGTCCAGTTCGATTACCGTTTCCCTGAACGCCCTGCGCCTGAGGTAGCCCCGTGAATGTCCTGACCTACCTGATCCCGATCTCGCTGGTCCTCGGCGGCATGGGCCTGCTGTTCTTCGTCTTCACGATCCGTTCGAACCAGTATGACGACCCCGAAGGCGACGCCCAGCGCATCCTGTCCGGCGAATACGACGACAAGCCGAAACAGGACTGAGCGGGCCGCTCCGCCGCATTCATCGCGACTTGGTAAAATTCCGCGAAAAGTTCTGCAGCGCAGCCTTGCGCCGCTCTCTTCGCGCACGCACGTGCTCTTAAATTTACGCTACGTCAAGTCCGGAAAACCGGACTAACCCCATGCGGCGACTCCCCTCAAAGTTGAAACAGTTAACGCACTTCGTTTTTCTGGCGGTGGCTGCGCCGTCTTTCAATTTTGTTAAGTCACGTGGGGGATGGCATGACCAAGGCCATTGCTTCGGCCGATCTGGCCGAACACGCGGAAGCTTTCCGCATCGTCTTTCACTCCATTGGAACGGCCTCTCCGGCGAATGCTGCGTCCATTGCGATCGGTCTTGGCGTGCCGGTGAACACGGTCCTTGAAGCTGTCTATCGCGCGCCCTCCATCCTGATCGACGGGCTGCCACAGGACATTGGCGACCAGATGGCCGGGCTGCTGACGGACCTCGGCTGCAAAGTCTCGCTCGACGCGATGCACGCCCCGATACCTGCGCCCGCTCCCCTGTTTGACGTCGCCCTGCACATCACCGAAACCGCGCGCTACGGCGACATCACAGCCGCTCTCGCGGGTTTCCTCGGGACCAAACCTGAAGAGGCCGCACGGCTCATTTCCACCCCGCCCGGAATCGTTCTGGGCAAGGTCAGTGCCGCCACCATCGACGCCCTGCGTGACCGTCTGGGTGCGGGTGTGGCGTTGATCGCCTCCGATCCCGACGCGGCTCTGTATGACGTTTTCCTCGGCCCCTGTGACGCCACCGTCCGCCAACGTTTCCTCGGGGACCTGCGTCGACGCGGCATGTCTGTGCTGGCCGGGGAAGGCTGCATCCTCGCCGGTCTTTCGAAAACCGACGCCGATGCGCTCTGGGCCACGCACCAGCGTATTCAGGCGCTGCGGGTGGTGAACCGGGACTTCCTGCGCTTTGACCTGGTGATGACCGGCGGCGCGGCCTCTGACGCGGCGACCAGGGCGCTGACCGAGCTCGCAGGCATCCCGGCCCACATTGTCCCACGCCTTTTCGACGATCCCGGCATCACCGTGATGGAGGCTGTTCCCCACGCAGGGATGACCGACGCCATGGACCGTCTCACCGCCGCCGGGCTGGAGATCCGCGCCGATCTGGTGACCTTTCTGCACCTCGGGCTGGAGATCACCGGCATCGGCGACCCGCGCGCCGTCAATGCCGTACTTCGGGCCATGAGTATCGCCGAGGCCGACTTCCGCCGCCTGCCCTACCGCCTGCCGTTTCACATGCCGGAGCTTCAGGCGCGAATGTTGCGCGACACGCTGGAGGCCACAGGCGCGCAGGCCGACCTGTTCGATCCCTCCGAGGATCTTCGCGCATGACCGCCCCGGCCAAACATCCCGACAGCGCCCGCCGCGCGGCCTTCCATGCCATGCACATGGGCATCGCAGAGACAGGCAAAATGCGCGCCGTGGCAGGCGATCACATCGACGCCCTGCGCCACTACCGCGAGGCGCTGCGGCTGGCGCAAGGGTCCGGCGCACCCGAAGTCTTCTTTCGGCACTACACGCAATGCGTTCTGGAAAGCCTCGAACAGACCGGCGCCCACGCCGAGGTCATCGACTTCTGCGAAAACGCCCTCGCGCATTTCGAGAGGATCGAGACGCCGCTGGCCCTGCACCACCGCGATCACGCCGCGACACTGGAACGCTATGCGCTGAACCTGCTGAAATCCGGGCGGCCCAAAGACGCGCGTGCGGCGCTCGACAAGGCCATGCCGCTGGTCAAGCGGGGCGACCTGCCCATTGCTCACACCATTCTGGACTGGCTGCGCCGGGGCATGACCCCCGACGCCCGCCGCATCACCGACCTGCAACGCAAGCACGGCTATTGGACCGTGCGTGCAGACACCCTCGACCCCGCCCGCGCCGTGCCTCTGCCCGAGCATGCGGGCGCACCCGCAATGACCTGATCCGGCGCGCAGGACGCACGCCATTTCTGAACGACCAGCCTTGCGGCCCTGACCGGGCCGCCTTCGAGAGGATTCGACCATGCCAGACATCGAAGACATGACACCCGGCCAGGTGCTTGCCGAAGCCAGCGTTGCCGATTTCATCAAGTCGCTCGGTCTTTCGATCGCCGAGGCGCAAAAGGCACTGGACGAGAATTCCGTCAACCAGATGGGCGAATTCATCACGCCCCGTGACGGTCTGGGCGGCAAGTCCCTGCTGGACATCGGCCTGATGCCCGCCTTCTACCACTACCAGCACGCGGACATCACCTGCTCCATGCAGTTGTCGCTGAAGGTGGAAAAGAACATCGGCGTCGGCGTGAACCTGAGCGGCTCGTTCAACGACAACACGACGTCGAACGCCTCCAGTTCGAACGCGTCGAGCAGTAGCGAAAGCGGCTCCTCGACACGAACCAGTGAACGCACCGCGCAGATCGAGATCACCTCTTCTTCGACCGGAGCCCTGACCATCGGCGGGCAAAGCTTTGCTCTGACCGGATCGGATCCGATCAGCCGGATGCGCGCCCTGCGCGACGCGGTCACGGCAGATACGACGGCTGGCGTCCCACGCCTGCTGTTCGAACCCGCGGACGCCACCTTCACGATCACCAGCGATGCGCCGGCGGACAAGGTCCGGACGGGTTCGAACACCGTCACATTCCTCGGCGGCGGCTTTGACCGGGCCATCATTCAGGTCGATACGGATGCGGCCACCAGCTATGTCTTCAACGGCACCACCACGGTGACGACCACCGCCCAAGGCAGCGTCGCCGCCTATGCCGCCCATGTGGCAACACAGGTTCAGGCCACCGGTATCTCCTGCCAGGTCTTCGCGCCGACAGATCCGATCTCGCAATGGTATTTCGACACCGGCGAAGACGAAGTCTTTACCGCCTCGGGAGAGGCCGCCACCGCGAACCGTAATATAACCCAGCGCTTGATCGACCTTTCGCAACTGGTCATCCGCCACAGCCTGAACGTCACGATTCAGGGATACGCGGACGCACAGCCCTACCGCGACGGCTCTCAACCTTCGGACCTGTCCAACCAGCAACTGGGCCAAAGACGCGCCGAACACCTCAAACGTCTGCTGACCGCCCACGGCGTTCCGGACACGCAGATCACGATCACGACCTCGACCGGCGCCGCCGATGCGCAGGCGGACGTTGCGGGCGGCGGACCCGTCGATAACGTGCGCTTTCGCCGGACCGACGTGCGGATTTCCGGGCGTACCGCGTACTACCTGCTGTGCGACGCGCCGGGCGGAACCGATATCACCGGCGTTGCCCCGGACAAGACCACCCCGCCCCCCGGCACCGGCAACGGATTCATCTACCTGTACCGCCCGACACCGCTCAGCCTGTCCAGCGACTCCAACTCCTGCACTATCGACGGCACCAACTTTGCATTTTCCGGAGCGGCAGTCACCAGCGGCCCAGCCTCCGGCACGCCCGAAGCCTATGCCCACAACCTGATGACCAGCATCAATGCAAACACCGGCGTCGACTTCACGTCGTCGGCCACAGGAAACGTGGTGACTGTCTACCGGAAATCGCAACCCTTCCGCCTGACACTGTTCAGCACGCAGTCGCGCAACATCCAGCTGTCCGGCAGCGAAGGCGTCACCGTCACACAGCAGTTCACGCGCACCACGTCTTCCTCCGGAACCACGGCAAACACCGGCAACCGCACCGTGGCTGTCGGGGCGTCCCTGGACGTGCGCTACGGCCGTCAGTTCGAGATGAACGTGACCGGCAACTCCTCGATCTCCGCCCGGCTGGTGTCGATCCCGGCGCCGCCGCAGTTCCTCGAAACGATCAAGACCTTCCTCGATCAAGGCAACGGGGGCTGATCCATGGCCGAGACGCCCAAGGTCACGCGCAACCTGCTGTCCGCGCCGCTGCCGGACATCATCCAGCGGCTGGGTGTTGCCATCGCCCAGGCGCAGTTCGCGCTCGACCAGAACTCCGTCGCGCTGGCGACCGAAATGGCCCAGACCGAGGTCGAGATCGGCGGCGACAAGTACAACCTGCTTTCGCTGGGGTTCGTGCCCTCGTTCTACACCTTCACCGAAGCAACGGTAGAGGCCAAGCTGTCGTTCTCCATGACCGAAAGCACCGAGATGTCGATCAACGTCGGCGTGCAGGTGGGCGGCGGGACGCCTTTCGTCATGGCCGCCGCCAGCGTCGAGGTCGGCTACGCGCGCAAGTTCTCGGTCTCTGCCGAAGGCATGTCTTCCATCGCCGCGCGGCTCGTCAGCCTGCCGCCCCCGGAAATCTTCACCGATCTGCTGCGACGCAAATTCGAAAACGACGTGATCTGACGCCGCTCGCGCGGCCTGCAAAGGAGACCTGAACAATGGGTATCGGACAGGAACTGTTGAACGTCCCGATGGGCGACATGATCCGGCAGATGGCCTTTGCCATCGCCGACGGCCAGACCAAGCTGGACGAAAACTCCATGAACACTGCCGAGATGATGGGCGGCCTCACCACGGTCTACGACGAAAAGGGCAACGTCAGTTTCGACGACAGCCGCGTGTTCTTTGGCTACGAATACATGTCGCTGGCCGAGGCGGTGTCCTACGCCATCATGGACGACGCCATGACCGGCACGCTGGACGATGACGAGGCCAACTCGCTCTTTGCCATGGTCAAGAAGATCGCCACGACCTTTGGCGTTACCATCGGCGGCACGCGCGAGACGCCGACGATCCCCAACACCGATGTCACCACGCCTGCCGGTCAAACGGTCAAGGCACCGGACCTCGAAATCCGGATGCCCACCCGCATGTCGATGATGGAGCTCGGCTTTGGTCCGACCTTTTACCAGTTCGTCGACACGATCATCGAAGTGAAGATCGCGATAAAGATCACCCGCGACCGCAGTTACACCCGTACAACGCAGGCGAAAAAAAGCGATGTGAACTCCTCTTCCGCCCGCAAGCGCAGTTTTTGGGGCACATCGAAATCCTCATCCTACGGGCGCAACGTGGCCACCAGCCAGGTCGATGCGACTTATTCCAACCGCTATTCCTATTCGGCCGAGGGGGCGTCGATCCTGCGGACCAAGATCATGCCGGTGCCGCTGCCCACCGCGCTCGAAGACCGCATCCAAAGTTTCATCGAAACCGAGGAAGCCCGCCGCGAAGCCGCCCTTGCGGCCCGCAAGGCAGCGGCAACGCCCCCGACGCCCTGATCCTCGCATCTGAACCCCACGGCAAAAGGAATCCGCGATGTCCGTCAGCACGGAAATGGTCAATACGCCCTTCCCCGAAATGGTGCGCGCCATGGGGATCGGCATCGCCGAGGCGCAGTACGAACTGGACCTCGTTTCTCTGAAGATCGCGCGCATGATGGCGGGCTACATGCCCGATCCCGAACCGCGCGAGGGCGAAACCGCCCCTGCCCCATCGGGTCCTCCGGAACGCACGGTGCTGGTGAAACTGGGGGACGGGCAGGAATACTCCCTGCTCGAACTCGGCTTTGTCCCGACCTTCTACCAGTTCGTCGACACGCTGATAGAGCTGAAGCTCTCGATCTCTGCCAGCCGCGAGACCGAGGTCAAACGCTCGTCCACCACGGTCGACGCCTCCGTGTCCGGCAAGGTGGGCTTCTTCTCGGCCTCGGCCAAGATGCGCTGCTCTGTGGTCTCGGCGTCTTATTCGGCCAAGTATCAGTATTCCGCCGAAGGCTCTTCGCTGATGCGGACAAAGCTGGTGCCGGTGCCTGCCCCCGCCATCCTCGAAGAACGCATTCGCTCGATGATCACCGCCTCGACCACCGATCCGACTCCCTGACCCGCCCTCTCTGACCTGACCACCAAAGGCCCGCCCACCATGCCCCGCCGTTCCTGGAGAGACCTCGACCGCCCCGAACGCCCGATTGATCGCCCAATTGATCGCGCAGCGGTTCGGCCTGCGTCCCCTGCCGCGCAACAGGCCACGGCGGGCCGCCCGGACGATCTGGCGCGCGCGGCCAGCCTCGCGCCTGACTCGCGCCTGTCTCAGCTGATGCAGGAACGTCAGGCACTGGAGGATCGTCTTCGCAACCTCACCGGCCTGCCCGGCCAGCAGGGCAGCGGCGATCCGCACCGCGACGCGCGCTTCCAGGTTCCGACCTTCGCGCAACGGCAGGCCGAGATACGCCAATGGGAGGCGCAGCGTCAGGCCCAGCTTGCACAGGGTCCGCAGCAGGCGCAGGCGCGCTGGGGACAGCAGATGCAGGCGCAACCGCAGGGGCTGCCCCCCCTGCCTGGCACGCTTCCGGCCACCGGCCTTGGCGCAACCGGTCTCTCCCCCGGCGTCTCGGATCGTATCCGCGCCCAGCGCACCGCGTTCACCAACCGCACCCGCACCGCGCGCGAAGGGTTGCTGGACCGCCCCCGCGCGGTGGCCGAACAGGTCGACAGCATCGGTCGCCCCCTGCGGCAACTGGGCAACCAGTTCGCGCAGCAGGACGCGAAACTCGACGAGATGGACCGCAAACTCGCCGCCGAGGGGGTCAGCCAGTCCGAACGCGACGAGATCCGTCGCAGCGTGTCGAACCCCGATGTGAACAAGGCGGCCAAGGTGCTCCAGCGTGCCAATGCCGCGCTGGAGGCACCGAAAAAGGCCGTCGCCAAGATCGATCAGTTCTGGAAGCGTCGCGAACAGCAGATCAGCGGCCCGATGGACCGTTTCTCGGGCTACGCCGCCGACCGCGAACGCCGCCTGTCCACCGAGACCGGCGGCTCGGGCGACCTGTTCGAACGTATGCAGACCAATCGCCAAAGCGCCCTGCGCAACCGCCAGCAGGCGCGGATGCGGGACCGCGCTGACGAACGCCGCCGCGAACGCGCCCGCGAGCGGGCCGCCGCACGCCGCGCCGAAGATTGAGGACCCCGGAATGAGCGACGACGGAAAATTCATTGCCGATACGCTTGAAAGCGTCATCGTCGGCATGGCCGAAAGCCTGCGGGACGCGCAGGAGGAACTCTCCGGCGCGCCGCCGCTAGACGCCTATGGCCGCCCGACACCGCAATACCGCATCCCGCATCTGGACTTCGAAATCGGCTTCAAGCTGGTCACCGACACAAAGGCCACGGGCGGGATGCGCCTGATCTTTGGTCCCACCACGGACAAGACCCGCGACGTGACCTCCACCATCTCGGGGCGCTTCGTCGCCGTCCCCCCGGGCGAGGGCCTGCCCCTGCCGGTCCTGACCCTCGCGGTCGAGGGATCTGGCAACAGCCGTCAGGTCGTGGTCACCGCCGGAACCACCGCCGGCGAACTGCTGGCCGGTGCCGAGATCGAACTGAATGTGGACCGCGCCGCCTCGGTCGCGCTTTCTGCGGACAATGGGGTCGCGTCGCCGCGCCTCGACGGTCAGGTCAGTTTCGACAGCGCCGTCGTCACCACCGACGAAACCGGCGCCGCCCGCACGGGACTCACCTTCGGCAACTCCCTGCAGGTCGCGGCCATCGTTGTCCTGACCGCCGAAATCGGCAGCGAAGCGGTCCGCGTCCTCACCGGCAAGGAGCTGTGACATGGCCAACCTGATCTTTCGCGCCCGGCTGTTCGGCAGCGATGGCAAGCCCCTTGGCGGTCGCGGCCTCATGGTCTTGGCGTCCAATCTCAGCAACGGCGCATGGGCCGCGTTTCTCGACGGTGAATCCGACGCCGAGGGGTTCTTTACCGCTCAGACCGACACGCGCACCATTCGCGGCCTGGGCAAGGTCTCCCCCGCCCTGCGTCTCAGCGAAGGCGGGCGGGACGACCGTGTCCTCGCCAGTGCCGTCATGTTCACGCTGGAAAGCAACGCCGACATAATCGTCGACTTCGGCGAAATCGACGTGCTGGATGACGGCAGCTATCCCGCGCGGGACGCCAAGGGCGAAGATATCTACACCGTCGCGGGCATCCCGCGCCGCAAGGAACTGGCGCTTGGCAGCATCTTCACCCGGTTCGACACCATCCCGCCCGGCACCGTCATTCTGGATACCATCAACCGCCCTCCCGGCGGCGGCATCGTGCTGGACACCGGGGTCCTGAACAACGGAGCCACCGCCACGCTTGACCTCGACCCAAAGGTCAAGGCCGAGCTGGAAAGCCTGCACAAGATCAACCTCGAAAACACCGCACGACTGGCCACGCAGGAACGCCTTCTGACCGAAAGCACCCACGCCCTCAGCCTGAAGGACGCCGATCTCAAAATCGCCCTCGACCGCGCCACCGCTGCCGAAGCGAAGGTCGAAGAGATCAAGATCGCAGCGCGCGGCGAACCGGCGCAGATCGACAGCGTGGTGACCAATATCGGCAGCAAACTGGGTGCCGCCTCGGCAGAGCTCAAGGCCAAGGACAACCCCTTCCGCATCGGTGCCATCCGTCTGGACCTCAAGGGCTCGCTGGCCGAGGACGGGCGCATCTTCCTCGGCGGCGACAAGACCGATGGCTCCGGATTCTCGGTCGAGATGACCCCCGAAAGCGACGCCACAAAGGGCGAGGTGCAGATCACCGTCCCCGATGTGACCGGCCTGACGCAAGGCCCCGCGCGGCGCGTCCTGCGTTCGGTCGGGCTGCGGCTGACGGCGGCAACGCAGCCTGTGAAACCGGGCAGTGCCGCGCATGGTGCCGCCCTGCGCCAGACCCCCAAACCCGGCCAATCCGCCCCACACGGCACCGAGGTGCTCGTGGTCTTCGCAACCGTCACACAGACCTGAACAGGAGCACGCCATGAGCGACCTCAAGAACCTGATCGGAGACATCGTCGCCTCGCCCCTCGGACAGGTCATCGCGCAGGTGGGCCAGGGCGTCGCCGACGCACAGGAAGCACTGGACGAGGCCTCTCTCGCCAAGGTTTTGGAAATCTACGCCGAGGGTGACGACGAGAAACTGGCCCTCCTGCGCGAGATCGGCTACCGCCCGACCTTCTACACTCTGCCCGACACCACCGGCGAGGTCCGCGTGGCGCTGCGGCTGGGCAATGGCGCGCAGGGGGCGGGCAAATCCGTGCGGCCCGTCAGCCCCGTGGTAAAGGCCGTGCCCGCCCGACTGGGCCTGAATGCCCTCTCGGCCCGCATGTACGCCGCGCCGGTCGATGCGGGCTATGCCAACACCTATGGCTATCAGGCCGACATCTCGGCCAAGCTGACCTTTCGCATCGTCCCGGTGCCGCCGCCTGACGGCGCGGACGAATTGCGGCAGGTTCCCGACCTGTCGACCCGCACGATCCCCGCAGCGCGCACGGCCTTGGAAGCCCTCGGGCTGGAGGCCGCTTTTGTCGACGCCTCCGGCACCGCAATCGCCACCCCGGACGAAACCCACGTCGTGACCGCCCAGTCACCGGCGGCCAACGCCATCGCGCGGATGGAGGACACGGTGACCCTCACCATCGCCGCGCCGACCTGATCTCAGGCGCGGCCCAGCACCATATCTGCCGCCTTCTCCGCGATCATGATCGTCGGAGAGTTCGTGTTCCCCGACACGATCCGTGGCATCACGCTGGCATCGACCACGCGCAGCCCCTCCATCCCCTTGAACCGCAACTGCCCGTCCAACGGCGCCTCGTCCTCCATGCCCATCCGCACGGTCGAGACCGGGTGAAAGATCGTCGTCCCCACCTGCCCGGCGGCCTCTGCCAGCTCTGCATCCGTTTCAAAGGACGCCCCGGGCTTCATTTCCTCCGGCTGGTACTTCGCCAGCGCCGTCTGCGCCATGATCCGCCGCGTCAGCCGGATCGCGTCGATGGCCACCCGCTTGTCCCCCTCGGTGGACAGGTAGTTCGGCGCGATCCTCGGCGCATCGCGGAAGTCGCCAGACGCCAGCGTCACAGTGCCCCGGCTCTCGGGCCGCAGGTTGCACACGCTGGCCGTCATGGCCGGAAAATCATGCAACGGCTGGCCGAAGGCCTCCAGCGAAAGCGGCTGCACGTGATACTCCAGATCCGCCGTCGCCACGCCCTCGCGCGACTTGGCAAAGGCCCCCAGCTGCGACGGCGCCATGCTCATCGGCCCACGCCGCCGAAAGACGTAATCCATGCCGATCAGCCCCTTGCCGATCAGCGTATTCGCCATGGTGTTCAGTGTCTTGGCCCCGGTCATCCGCCATGCGCAGCGCAATTGCAGATGGTCCTGCAGGTTCGCCCCCACCCCCGGAGCCTCGCGGATCACCTCGATCCCGTGATCCGCCAGCATCTCGCCCGGACCGACGCCGGACAATTGCAGGATCTGCGGCGACCCGATGGCTCCCGCCGACAGCATGACCTCGCCGCCGCACCGCTCCGTACGCTCGACCCCGCCCTGCTCGAAGGCCACGCCCACCACGCGCCGTCCGTCAAAGGCCAGCCGCTTGACATGGCACCCGGTCTCGACCTTCAGCCGATCCTTCGGTGCGCCCTTCAGGAACGCCTTGGCCGTGTTCATCCGCCAGCCGTTCCGCTGGTTCACCCGGAAATAACTGACACCCTCGTTGTCCCCGGTGTTGAAATCGTCGGTGCGCGGAATGCCCTCCGCCTCGGCGGCCTTGATCCAGTCGTCCAGCACGTCCCAGTGCAGCCGCTGGTTCTCCACCCGCCATTCGCCGCCCGCGCCGTGAAACTCCGACGCGCCATCGACGTAATCCTCGGACTTCCTGAAATACGGCAGCACGTCGTCCCAGCCCCAGCCGGTCAACCCCATCTGCCGCCAGCCGTCATAATCCGCCGCCTGCCCGCGCAGGTACAACATCCCATTGATCGAGGAACAGCCGCCCAGCACCTTGCCGCGCGGATACAGCAGCGACCGCCCACCCAGGCCCGGCTCGGCCTCGGTCTTGAAACACCAGTCGGTGCGCGGGTTGTTGATGCAGTACAGGTAGCCCATCGGGATGTGCACCCAGTGGTAATTGTCGCGCCCGCCCGCCTCCAGCAGCAGCACCCGCCGTCCGCCATCCGCCAGCCGCCGTGCCAGCGTGCAGCCCGCGCTGCCCGCGCCCACCACGATGTGATCCCATTGCCCGGTCATGCCGCTCTCCCTCGTACCCGCCCGCACTAAAGCGCAGAGGCCAAAGGCTCACAAGTGCGCGGGATCGCGCACCGGGACGATCCTCTCATGCGCGATAAGTTCCGCTTCGCGCCGCGTCAGGATGGGCCGACAGGGTCGCCGCGCGTCGTCCCCCAGCGCCGCCCGGATGGCCGCCCGATCCGCCGAAGACATGATGTCCCGCGTGCGATACCCCGGCAGCAGGCTTTCACACGGCGCGCCCTCGGCGATCAGGATGTCGTGCGTGTTCAGCAGGATATGCACATACTGCACCTCCCGGCGCTTCACTTGCCGCACCGCGTGCCCGTCCACCAGCGCGATCGCGGGCACCAGCACCTCGGGCGCTCCATAATGCAGTTCCACCTCAGGCGCAGAGATCAACACCCGATGCTGCGGTGACAACTTCAACGGAGCGTAATTCCCGATGGCCCCCTTGGCAAAGCGCACCGGCGCGCCCGGTCCCTCTCCCGGCACGGTCTTGCGCCCGATCCACTTGATATCCCGCGCACGGCCCGACCAAGTGCAGACCGTCTCTCCGACCTCCAGACGCCCCGCCTGCACCGGCCCGCGCGGCGTGTGGATCTTGGTCGATTTCTCGAAACAGATGAACTCGTGCGTGTAGGCCGCGTTCTGGTCCGTGTTGAAGAACTGCGGCGGGTTGCCCCCGGTGAAATTGGCGTAATACCAGGCGTTCAGATCGAAGCCCGGCGTCCAGATCACCTCCGCCACCTGGCCCAAATCATCAATCCCCTCGAAGACGATGACCCCGCCCGCCCCGGCGGAATCCGAACGTGTCACCACGGCATTCAGGATCGACCCGCCACCGCCCGGGTCCATCCAGCTCAGGTCATAAGTGTCACCCAGCTCGAACAACCTTGGGTCGGGATCGCCAGCCTTTGTCGTGATGACGAGGTCGATGGAACTGGTCGGCGGATCGTCAAATGCCGACTTGCCCGGTGCCACATCCACATTGGCACCGGTTGCCGTCGCGAATTCGTTGTTCGCGGCATATATCGGGAAGGATGCGACCAACGACAGCCCCCAGGTTGACCCGGCCACTGTCTGATTTCTTCCCTAATCCGCGTTTAACCACGCCCCCCGAGGCGCAAGGTTTTGTATAGAATTCAATCTATCAGACCGGCAGCGCCGTGGTCTTGAACACCGTCTTCAGTGCAAACGAAGACTGCATCTGCGCCACTCCCGGCAGCCGCGTCAGGTACTGTCGGTGAATGCGGGCGAAATCCTCGGTGTCCTCGGCCACGACCTTCAGGATGTAATCCGCCGTCCCCGCCATCAGGTGACACTCCAGCACCGCCGGCACACGCTGCACCGCTGTTTCAAAGGCCTCCAGCACCTCGTCCGCCTGCGCACTCAGCGTGATCTCGACAAAGACCGTGGTGGGCAGCCCCATCTTGCGCGCGTTCAGCAAAGCCACGTAATCGCGGATATAGCCCTCGGCCTCCAGCCGCTGCACCCGCCGATGACAGGCCGAGGCGCTCAGGTTGACCGCCTCGCTCAGGTCCGCATTCGACATGCGCCCCTTGCGCTGAAGCACCCGCAAGATACGCCGATCCGTCTCATCCAAGGCCATATGCGAAGATTTCTCCGTTCAAAGCGCTTGTCCGTCGAAGGATCGTGCGCGCGTCCGGGCAAAGATGAACAAGCTTCGGACCCTTTTGCAAGCCTCTGCTGGCACAATTCGTCGCAGGAACGTCACCCCCTGCGCACAGGAGCCCAGCATGCAGATCGGTTGCCCGACAGAGATCAAACCCCAGGAATTTCGTGTCGGTATCACCCCCAATGCCGCCCAGGAAGCGGTGGCCCACGGCCACTCCGTCCTGATCCAGAAAGGCGCAGGCGTGGGCGCGGGCTTTACCGATGCCGATTACACCGCGGCCGGGGCGCGTATCGTCGACACCGCCGCCGAGGTCTTTGCCTCCGCCGACATGATCGTCAAGGTCAAGGAACCGCAGGCCGTGGAACGCGCCATGCTGCGCCCCGAGCAACTGCTCTTCACCTACCTGCACCTCGCGCCAGATCCCGACCAGACCCATGACCTGCTGAAATCCGGTGCCACCTGCATCGCCTACGAGACCGTCACCGACCCGCGCGGAGGCCTGCCCCTGCTTGCGCCCATGTCCGAAGTCGCCGGTCGCCTCGCGCCGCAGGTCGGCGCGTACTCGCTGCAAAAGGCCAATGGCGGACGCGGCGTGCTGATGGGCGGCGTCCCCGGCGTGGGTCCGGCCAAGGTCGCCGTGATCGGTGGCGGGGTGGTCGGAACCTTTGCCGCCCGCGTCG
This sequence comes from Sagittula sp. S175, assembly GCF_049800975.1. Taxonomy (NCBI): domain Bacteria; kingdom Pseudomonadati; phylum Pseudomonadota; class Alphaproteobacteria; order Rhodobacterales; family Roseobacteraceae; genus Sagittula; species Sagittula sp. S175. The sequence goes on along the minus strand of NZ_JBNAGB010000003.1, from coordinate 222,972 downwards.
CAGCGGGCATGGGCGCGGACGTGACGGTCCTCGACCGCTCGCTGCCCCGGATGCGCTACCTCGACGACACCTTCGGCACGATGTTCAAGACCCGATATGCCTCGGCCGGAAACACCGCCGAACTGGTGGCCGAGGCCGACATGGTCATCGGCGCGGTCCTCATTCCCGGTGCCGCTGCGCCAAAGCTGGTCAGCCGCGCGCAACTGTCAACCATGAAGCCCGGGGCCGTGATCGTCGATGTCGCCATCGATCAGGGCGGCTGTTTCGAGACCTCCCGCGCGACCACCCACCAAGACCCGATCTACGAGGTCGACGGCATCGTCCACTACTGCGTCGCCAATATGCCCGGCGCCGTGGCGCGGACCTCGACGCTGGCCCTTGGCAACGCCACGCTGCCCTTCATGCTGGCTTTGGCGGACAAAGGCTGGCGCAAGGCCTGCTCCGACGATCCCCACCTGGCTCAAGGCCTGAACGTACACGCAGGCCAGCTGACCAACGCCCCGGTGGCGGAGGCGCTCAACCTCACCGCGATCACGCCCGAAGCCGCCATCGCCAGCTGACCGGTTTCGCCTTGCCTGCGGCCAGGCGACCGGGGGGGGGGCCGGCGAGGGCCCCCGCAAAACGGCGGT